>PLEX01000129.1 GCA_003136575.1 Bryobacterales bacterium
CGCTTGCTTCGGGTGCAACTACATGGACGGAAGAGCAGTCGCGACGAAACTTTGAAAGCGTCTTGCGCCTGGTGGTCCCGGGTAATCCAGGCGCCAGCAAGTTGTTGCTGCACCCGCTTGCGCCTGCGGCGGGCGGCGATTATTTCCATGGCGGCGGCCGCCAGTTCGCATCCCGCGAAGATCCGGAGTGGAAGGCGATTGCCGACTGGATCGGCCAGGCGAAGTAATCGCGTACGCCCGCGTGTGGACACCGAGTTCTACGGGATGACGACAGTTCCGTTACGCTTCGGAACTTCTCCAACCGGAATCCGGCCGATCTCTTTGCGCGTCGCAACATCGATTACCGACACCGAATTCGAACCTGAATTCGCAATGTAGACTTTGTTGTCGGGCGTGAAACTGATCCAGTCGGGCACCTCGCCGACCTTGACGTAACCGCTCGGTTTCAAATCGGGCAGCGAGTAGATAAAAACTGCGTTGGCGTACGAACTGTTGACCCACAGCGTCTTGCCGTCAGGGGCGATGCCGATGCCGTGCGAAGGCGCGCCACCTTCCGCCGGAGAGCCGCCCGGCTCCGATGGCAACTTAATACGGTTGACCTCCTTGTGAGTCTTAAAGTCCACTACGGCAAAGCCGTGATACCCCGAAAGCTGGACAAAAATGCGGCTGGTGGAACCGTCCGGGGCCTTTTCGAATGCCATGGGGCGCACGCCCAGATCGAACGGAAGTTCCCACGCGGGTTCCAGCGTCTGTTCGTCGATGACGGTCATCATCTTCCCATCGATAGATCCGGCGACGGCATACTTGCCATCCGGCGTCACGTAGGTGTTATGCACCGCCCCCTTCACTGGGATGCTCTTGATTTTCTGCATCGACGCCGTATCGACCACATCGACCGCTCCCGGGGCCTCACGGATCGAAATGAAGACGCGTTTCCCGTCCTTCGAGACGGCAAGATTATTCGGTTTGCCGCTCAGCGGAATTTTGCGAATCAGCTTCGCAGTCTTCGTATCGACAGCCCACACGTCGTTTTCCGCCTCGCAGCTGATCCACGCTCGCGTGCCATCGGGCGAGAAAGCCACGCCGTGCGGCACCTCGATATCCCTGACCACCTGCACGACCTTGTTCGTGGCGGGGTCGATGATGTCGACTTGATCGCCCGCGCTGTTGGTCTGGTAGACGCGTACCGAACTGGCGGTGAGTGGAATCGCTAGCAAAGCGAACAAAGTTACTTTGGATGGAGTCGTCACAGACGAAGTTTATCAGACTTTCGGCGGATTAATCGATCGAGTGCGGCAAAGTTCCCGGCGGGGTAGCAGCGGTCCCCGGTTAATATGGATTAACCGGCAGAACAACGGAATTGACCATGACGCTTAGCCGCCACAGGATGGCGATCCGCCGTATCGTCGCGCTTGTCGTTTTCACAGCGCTCCAGCTCACCGCAGAAGTTCGGACCCTCACCATCCTTCATACCAACGACCTGCATTCGAGGCTCACTCCGCTCGATAACCACCACGGAGGGTTCGCGTACCTCGCTTCCGCGATTCGGCATGAGCGCGAAGGGTGTATCGATTGCATCCTCCTGAACGCCGGCGATCTCGCGCAGGGCTCGCCCGTCTCCACAATTTATAAAGGCGTGCCGGTGTTTGAGATCGCCAACTTATTCGGTTTCGACGCCGCCACCCTCGGCAACCACGACTTCGATTACGGCTGGCAGCAGGCCCGCGACTTCGTCGAAATGTCGAAGTACCCCATCGTCTCGTCGAACGTCGTGGACGGCAAAGGGCAGCTTCTGACGGCCAGGCCGTGGGTGATCCTGAAGGTCAACGGTCTGCGCGTCGGCATTCTCGGCGCGATGACGGACGATCTGCATAACCTGACTTTTCCTGCGGCATTGGGCGATTACCGTACAACGCCGTCGGTCGAGACGGTCCGTAAGTATGCAGCCGACCTGCGGAGCCAGTGTGATCTGGTCGTTTTGGTAGCGCATATCAACCCCGCCGAAGAGAAGGCATTTCTTGCCGAGCCCGACGTTCCGGTCATCGTCTCCGGACACGTCCATTCGGGACTTGAGCAGGCGATGTCGAGCCAGAATCACGTTCTGGTCAGAGTAAAAAGCTATGGCGAGGAACTTGGCCGTCTGGAACTGACCGTGGACACGGAAAAGAAAGCGCCGGTCTCCTGGACCTGGAAGAAAACCCTGATTGACAGCGACAAGATCGCCCCCGCGCCCGATGTCGCGGGGCAGGTGAAGGTGTGGGAGGACCAGGTCTCGACTGTGGTGGATCAGCCGATCGGCGTTTCCAACCGGTTGTTGACGAAACTCGAAGTGAAGGTTCTATTGGAGGAAGCGATGAAGGCGAAAACCGCCGCCGATTTTGCGTTCATCAATACCGGCGGCGTACGGGATATTTTGCCGAAGGGGCAAGTGCTTCTGCGGCACGTCTGGAACATCATGCCGTTTGACGACGTGGTAGTTTACGGTACTTTCAAGGGCCGCGATCTGCCTGCGGTGGTGACGGCTGGAAAGCAGATCGATCCGGATAAGGACTACAAGCTCGCGGTTTCGGATTTCACGGCTGCAAACCAGGAAACGCAGGAAAATCTCAGGACCAGGGGACTGCAGTTCCCCGGCGATGCCGGACTGCTGCGGGACGCACTGGCCGATTTGATACGTAAACGCAAGGTAATCGAATAGGCGAGGTTAGCCCAGGGCTGGGAACTCGGTCAGTAATAAATATACAATCATAAGGATGCCGCGAAGGAGGCTGGATTTGCATGCCGCATCTCCTTCCTGGTCTGCCGCACGCCCTTGGGGTACTCAGTCTCGACCCGCACGGCGGTCGGATGCACCCCTTTGCAGGTCATGCTGCGAGCCATGCCTAAATACCTCTCCTGACAACGTCGGGCCAGAAGGGCCCAACGACAGTGCCGAAGCTGGTGCGGATTTTCTCGAATCTCATAGCTCACAACCGCGAAATTCTTGAAACGAAACGAACGCAGGCTCTAAGAATGTAACCACTACCAGAACCTTTCAGGCTTGTAGAAAGAAATTGGCGACTTAGTCGTGCAAGCGATGGCGCACCGTTATCCCTTACCTGTCTCAGTTGTGTCACGGACCCGATGCGCCATTCGAGCGGTTCTAGCATCTAGCGCTGCTCAAGTTCATGCCGGCCGGCTTATGAGGTGCCGAGGCGCTGAAGTTCGAGCCGCAAACTGGGGTTGCTTGTAACCGTAAGATTTGAAAGGGCAAATTTCCTGGCTCCCCGTCATGGATTCGAACCACGATTCTCGGCTCCAAAGGCCGCTATCCTGCCATTAGACGACCGGGGAAAACTCGAACGGACTGCGCAATCGGGAAGACGGCCCGCGATGTGCGCTTAAACAACAAAAGCGCCAACGACTTCAGCTTATCCCACCGTGCGGGGGATCGCCCGAGGCACGGGATTTGACAACAGCGAGCCGCGCTCCGTACACTGATACTTAGGAAGGGTCTTCATGGCGTCGTCACCGACCACGCTGAAAGTGTCCATCATCCCCGGCTGGCTCCGTGCGCAAAGCAATGCGGAGAGCTGTCCAGGGTCATGTTGTCCCTCCATGGGAGGTGCGCCTTCTCGAGTAGTCTGCTGACGAGAACGGCCACCTCAAGCCTCCGCGCGGTCCCCCACGGATTTTTTTCGTTTTTATTCCCCGCGGAGTGCCGTATTTGCGACATTCCGCTGGATGTTTTTACGCGTGTTCCGGTCTGCCGGAATTGTCTGAACGCGCCCGAACCGCTTGAAGCCGACTATTTCTGCGCTATCTGCAACGCGCCGTTTTTGAACGACTTTCCGCTCGATGCCAATGGAGTCTGTGCGCTTTGCCGGTCCGGTAAGCAGGGATTCGACCGCGCGGCGAGCTTCGGGTTTTATGAAGGCCCGTTGCGCAGCCTGATCCATTTATTCAAGTATTCCGGCATGCGTCCGCTGGCCGGGCGCCTGGCGCACCTGATGGATCGCGCGCTTCCCATCGACGAACGCTTCGATTTCATCGTTCCCGTGCCGCTGCATTGGCGCCGGCGCTGGAATCGCGGTTTCAATCAGGCGGAACTGCTGGCCAGCGAACTATCGGAGCATCGGCGGATTCCGATCTTAAACGCGTTGTGGCGTCGCAAGCAGACCGGGAATCAGGCCGGCCTTACCAGCGCTGCCCGGCGGAGCAATATTGCCGGCGCGTTCGAACCGCGGGCGGGCATCGATCTGCACGGCAAGAGAGTTCTCCTGATTGACGACGTTTTTACCACCGGAGCGACAGCCAGCGCCTGCGCCCGGGCATTGAAGAAGGCTGGTGCGGGGACCGTGTCGCTGCTGACTCTGGCCCGCGCGGATCGGCGCTGGAGACCTTAGACGCGGAAAAATCCACAAGGAGCGAGAACGCACGAATGGAGAGCTTAAGGAAGATGACTCAGGCAGGCGCCAGACTTCAGAAACCCGTACTCGTGCTGAATGCGAGCTACGAACCGATCAATATCTGCGCCGCGCGGCGCGCGCTGGTTCTTGTGCTCAAGGGCATTGCGTCGGCCGAGGAAGAATCCTCCCATGCCGTGCACTCCAGCCGCCGCACGCTCCCGGTGCCGAGCGTCATCCGCCTTCTCGAATACCGTCGGATTCCGCACCAGACACGCGCGCTTTCGCGCAAGAATATCATGATGCGGGACCGATACACGTGCCAGTATTGCGCCAGGTTAATGCCCGCGGGCGAACTGACGCTCGACCACGTGATCCCGCGTTCGCGCGCCGGCGAATCGGCGTGGGAGAACCTCGTTGCCTGCTGCCA
>PLEX01000194.1 GCA_003136575.1 Bryobacterales bacterium
TACGTTTCGGTCGAACCGTTCCACCTGTTCCGCTACCTCGATGAGCAGTGCTATCGATTCAATAATCGTAGAATGACGGATGGAGAGCGCTTCAATATGGCCGTGCGCGGGATCGTCGGAAAGCGGCTGACTTGGAGGCGTCTGACAGGCAAGGATCAGTTCACGCCCGTCCCGGTGGAACTCTTATCAAGCGACAGAAACGCGGCAAGCGAGTTATAGAGGGGGAATAATAAACATGAACACCACACTACAAGAACCAAACCAATCGGCAACGCCCGCGCCCGTGTCACGACCGAAATCTGTTACGCTCGTGGAGTTTATGACGGACCTGATGAGGGCGCGGCCCGGTCACAGGCCGAGCGAAGCGTCATCCAAGCCCGTTACCACGCAACGTAGAAGCAAAAGCAAACGATCCAAGACATGAACAAATACCTGTTCATCGATAATTTTCGTGGGTTTACCGATACGTACGTCCCGCTCGTGGATGTAAATTTTTTGGTCGGTGAAAACAGCACTGGTAAGACTTCTCTATTAGGGCTGGTAAAACTCTTTGCCAGCCCTAAGCTTTTTGTTGGATTTGGCGATCCGTCCGACGATTCACCATTCGGCCATTTCAACGAAATGGTGAGTGCTCATTCCGATGATCGATCATATTTTCGTATTGGATTCGTGGACGAGCAGAGTTCGCATAAGAAGAACCATCCGTCTGTCAGTGGAATGTTGCTGACGTACACCGAGCGAGACGGTCTTCCCGAGCTATCAATGTTCACCTGCGCAGCCAATGGCAGAGGGATGCACGTTCGTTTTGCTTCCGACAAAACCTGGTTCAAAATCATAGATACCGAAAGCGTCTCTACGACAGAGGCGATGACTGGTGTAATGCCTCATTGGGCGGCGGTGCATGCGAACCGCGATGACGAGGGGTGGACCGAGTTGGAATTGCCAGTTGGCTTCCCTGTCACAGGCATTCCATTGTTTGTGTTGTTTTCGTTGGTTTCTCAGGCTGTAGCGGCTAAAGACAAGAAAAATAGCGCCATGATGCCAATGTTTGCTCCATTCTTCGGTGCCGCACTTGTCTGGATAGCCCCGATCCGTACGAAGCCAAGACGTACCTATGACGAACCACAGAATATTTCGTTTTCCTCGGAGGGAGAGCACACGCCCTACCTGATAAAACGAATACTCGAAGCGGGGGGGTCTGAGGCGCGTGATTTCAGGAAATTCATGGCACAAGCTGGAAGTTCTAGCGGGTTATTTCAGTCCGTGAAGATCAACCGTTTTGGCAAGGGATCTACGGCTCCGTTTGAGGTTGACGCCATGATAGACGGAAAACCGTTGAGCTTAAGCACTGTCGGTTACGGCGTGTCGCAGGCCCTTCCGATTCTTGTTGAATTGTCAGCCAGACCAACCGGCGCTTGGTTTGCGATTCAGCAGCCCGAGGTTCATCTTCATCCTCGCGCCCAAGCGTCTTTAGGTGATGCGTTCTTTGAAATGGCCGTTGCGGACGACAAGCGCTTCCTGATTGAGACGCACAGTGATTTTGCAATAGATCGATTCAGATTGAACTACAGGAAGAGCAGTAACAAGAAGCCCAATAGCCAAGTGCTATTTTTTGAACGTCGCGACAAACATAACACAGTAACTTCGCTGCCGATTAACTCTCAAGGCGAGCTGCCATCTGACCAGCCAGATAGCTATAGGTGCTTCTTCATTAAGGAAGAAATTAATATACTTGGCCTGTGAACCATTATGTGCATAATTATTGACACCGTATGCTTCTCTAAAGTATTCGATCCTACCAATGCCGAGCACAAAAGATTCTTGCCAGTGTTTTCCTGGGTGATGGAGGAGGGTGGAAGTATTATCTACGGCGGCACAACATACCGCCTTGAGGTTACTGAGCGCATGAGGAAGTTCGGCAGGCTTCTGGTTGATCTGGGGAGAAAAAATAGGTTAATAAAATTGGATGATTCCCGCGTGGACGCTGAGGAGTCCAGACTAAAGGCGCTTGAGCCTGATGAAACCTTCGATGACCCACATATTGTGGCCATGGTAATAGTGTCCAAATGCAGCGTCGTTTGTACTGACGACACCCGCTCTCTGCCTTACTTAGCAAATCGAAAGTTTTACCCCAGAGGGATAAACCCACCAAACGTCTATCATTCGGAAGCTCATGCTAAGTTCTGCTGCCGCAAGTACATGGCAAAGATATGCTTGACGCGTCCAGCAGTGAAACATGGGTTCAATAAGAGAAAATCGAAGGCGAGGCCTAAAGTATCTGTGGCCGGGAGGAGTTGATGAAACCACTGCCATCACCTGACGTTCCAGGCAACACCGATTGGGAGCGTTTCGACAATGCCGTCAGCATAGTGCTCAGAGTTCCGAAGGAAGCATTGTTAGTCGATGACGCCAAGCGCAAGGCGAAGTTCCGAAGAAAGCGAACGCGGGCGACCAAGAAAGCAACCTGACTGAAGCGCGGGCGATAGGTAGGCGTGCCGGTTAGGCAAGTAAGTTATTACCCAAAAGAGAGATTGTGGCGCTCCCTTCTCCGCCACTGCATTGCGACAACCGCCCAACACGCCGAGCGTTCAGCGTGCGTTTTTGAGGCATGGCGGAATCTATCTGGTTCGATGCGGTTTCAAAATCAAGACCAAAACCCGGGGGGAGGCCGTGCTGCCTGCCTGGCCACAAGCGAAGATCGCCGGGCGGCTTGTCCGGGGCGCTGCGAAAGCCAAACTGATAGAATCTCTTGCAATGGAACTTGCACAATGCGCAACGCTGGCTGCGCGGCGCGGCGGGCCAACGCGCAGGGAATTCGTCCAATTGCTGGGCGCCGGTCTGGCCTTTGGAGTTGCCGCGCACGCCGCCACTCGTCCGCTGCAAATCGGCCACACCGGCATCACCTGGGGCAATGACTCCGAACAGGCCATCACCGACGTTGCCAGCCTCGGCTTCTACGGCTTCGAAACATTCGGCAATGTCCTCGAGACCTGGGAAAAGCAGGGAGGATTGCGTCGCATTCTGGACGCACACAATCTGCCTTTGATTTCCGCATACTGTACGTTCAACCTCACGGACTCCACGAAGCGCAAAGACGAACTCGACCGCATGCGCATGTGGGGAGAGTTGCTGCTCAAAAATGGCGGGCACGTCTCCGTTCTGGGGCCGAACAGCGTACCGCGCGCCACGTACGACTTCAAGGCCAGCAAGACCAACATCGTCGAAACCCTGAACGAATGCGCGAAGATGCTGACCGACATGGGCATCGTTGCGGCGCTCCACCAGCACACTGGCACCTGCATCGAATCGCGCGACGAAGTTTACTCGGTTCTGGACGCCGTCGATTCACGCTACGTGAAATTCGGCCCCGATATCGGGCAACTCCAGAAGGGCGGCGTCGACCCGGTCAAAGTCGTCACCGACTATCTCCCGATGGTGCGCCACATGCACCTGAAGGACTACAGCGGTGGGTCGGCCTGGCTCGGCTATTGCCCACTCGGACAGGGGAAAGTGGATATTCCCGCTATCCTCGATCTTGCGGCGAAAGCCGACATGCGGGGAAAGGTCATGGTCGAACTGGATCCTTCGCCGGGCATGCCGATTACGGCCGGTGAAACCGCGAAGATCGCGAAGCAATATCTGCAAAAACTCGGGTGCGGGTTTAGATCATGATCGCCCCGGCCGATGAGCGAAGAGGATTCTTAACTATGGCAAAGAAAACGACCGTTGCAATTGCCCATACCGCCGCCGACCTGGGTAAGCCCGCCGAATGCACCAGAGAGCAGCTGGACGCGGTGAAAGGAATGATCCGCGACATTGCCGATCAGACTATGGGCGGAATGCCGAACATCGTCAAACGCGGCGACAAGGTTCTGATCAAGATCAACACGGTTATTCCGGTCCCGGCCAATGAAGGGTTTACTACAGATCCGCGCATGCTCGAAGCCCTGATCGAACTGGTGCAGGATCAGAACCCCGCCGAGATCCTGATTGGTGAACGCTGTGCGATGGGCGCGGATACGCAAGTCGCCATGGAAGTGTGCGGCATTGCCGATGTCGCCAGGCGAACCGGGGCGATACTATGCCCGTTCGACAACGTGCCGTTCGACATGTACAAGATCGACCGGCCGATCAGCTTCAACGAATTTCCCGTGCCGCGTCCGGTGCGCGACGCCGACGTTTATATCGGATTGCCCAAGATGAAGGTCCACGTGCACACGGTCTTTACCGGCGCAATGAAACTTCAGTTCGGTAACCTGCCTGATTACGACTGGATGGTGCGCTGTCATCGCGACGACATCTTCCAGAAGATCTGCAACCTGACGCGGGCCGCCAATCCGAAATGGTTTGTGATGGACTCGCTTTACGCGTGCCAGGGCAACGGGCCGTTCAGCGCATATCGGGACGATCTGATCAAAGACTTCAATACGATCTGCGGCGGGCCCGACCCGGTGGCCGTTGATACGGTGTGCGAGGCTTTGATGGATTGGGAAGACCCCGGAACCAACGTGCCTTCAAGCGTGTTGGGCGCGGCCGAGGGCCTGGGCACGAACAACATGGATGAGATTGAATTGGCCGGCGCGCCGCTGGACAAGGTGAAGCGCCGTTTTCGCCGTCACAACAGCACACTACAGGGGCCGTTCCCCAATGTCAATGTCGTGATGGGCTCCACGTGCGAAGCCGGCTGCAAGGCCATCGTTCGCATGCAACTTGATCAGGCGAAAGCGGACGGAACACTGGCCAAACTGAAGCGTCCACTCTACGTCTTTACGGGTTTGCAGTTCGAGGAAATCAAGCCCGTGGACGGGGATGTCGTCCTGGTCGGCGATTGCGCGAAGCCGCTTCTTGAAAGGTTCCCCGACGCGAAGTATTGGGGCAGCAGCGAGGAGTTTCCCAACTGCACGCCAATCTGGGCGAACATTCCGGCCCGCTCGATTTCCAATTACATTCGGCAACTCGCGGAAATATCAAAGTGAGTTCGCCCGTTTCCACCCCGGCCCACGCCCCGTCCTCCGCAAGAAGCTCCGGCCTGCGCCGCGGCATTCTGAAGCTGTTGGAGATCAAAGGCTCCGAGATCCGCATCGCGACTCTCGGACAGTGCCGCGACGCCGCCGATAAAGGCCTCCACGCCGGCGGCGCGTTCTCCGCGACGATCCCTCTGGTCGCTTTATTTTACGGCGGATTCATCGATATCAACGTTGCCGATCCCACCGCGCCAGGGCAGGATCTCTTCGTGCTGAGCAAGGGCCATGCGGTCGCCGCGCTGGCCTCGGTTTATTCGGATCTCGGCTACTTCGACACCCGCGTGCTGCGTGGCTCGCGCGGCTGGAACAGCATTCTGAACGGACATCCGGGACCGCTTCTGCCCGGTATTCAAATTGCAACCGGGCCGATGGGCCAGGGGCTATCGGTAGCCCAGGGTTTCGCGCTCGCCGGCCGCGGCAGCCCGCCGTTCGATTCCTACGCGCTGACTGGCGACGGTGAACTTCAGGAAGGCACCATCTGGGAGGCCGTGATGTTCGCGGCCGCAAAACGTCTGGATAATCTCTGCGTGCTGGTCGACCAGAACAACGGCCAACTCGATATCGCCAGCCGCACCGTTTTCCCGATGCCTCGTCTGGAAGACGTCTTCACTTCATTCGGATGGCGTGTTTTCAGCGCCGACGCTACCCGATACGACGGCGTTTACGCGGCGCTCGATGAATTCCGCAACGGCCCGAGAAATGGTAAACCCACCGCCATCATTTGCCACAGCCAGAAGGGATTCGGCGCTTTTTCGGATTTTCTGAACAAGCACAAAGTGGTTGTCGGCGATGCGCTGATGGAGCAGGAGCTCGAACTCCAACGCTGGCAGCGTGAAATCCGGGTCGAGGATTATCAGCGGTACCGCGCGCGGCTGGATCCGGAGCTTCGCGTCGAGCTGGATGCGATCGCGCGGCGTTTCTCCGGCAGCGGCGTGCAGCTGACGAAGCGCGTTCCTCCGCGGCAGAAGGTGATAGCCTACGATGCCGGCGCGCTGCCGAACATCGATAACGCGAAGGAATACGCATCATCCGATATCGTCACGGCCGCAATGAAAGTATTCGCGCGCGACCCCCGCGTGGTTTCGATCGACGCGGATCTGGGTACCACCAGCGGCCTCGAAGCCGGAGTCGCCGCCGTGGATCAGAATCGCGCCTTGAACGTCGGCGTCGCCGAAGCCAACATGATGTGTATCGGCGAGGCATACGCGGCGCTCGGCTACAACACCTGGGTCAGTACTTTTTGCCCGTTCTTCAACTGGCAGTCGTTGCGCCGCATTTCGGTGGGGCATCAGGAACGGCTGGAGGCTATGGCCTCGGCCGATGGCTGGTTGAGTGAAGGGCATGGCCTCGATCTTACGTTCCTCGCCACCGGTCCGGATTTCGAAACGCGCACCAACGGCGCTACCCATATGGGCAACGACGACATCACGATCTTCGACGGCTCGGCGCATCTGCGCATCGTCAACGTGAGTTGCCCGCGCCAGTTGCTTGCCGTGATGCGGTGGATCGTGGAGGGCAATCGCGGCCTTGTGTATGTTCGCGTGATGCGCGCGCCCTCGGCGGTTCTCTACGGCGGCGACTATCATTTTGAATTTGGAAAGTCATGGACGCTGCGTGAAGACCCGGAAGATGCGGCTGTCATCGTGACCAGCGGCCGCGCCGTTCACGAAGCTCTCGCGGCTGCCGACGAATGCGGCCGTCTGGGCGTTCGGGTCGGCGTCGTGGACATGCCTTCGGTGGATGAGGAGACGCTGCTGAATCTGGGTTCATCCGGCAAGCTGGTGCTCTTCGCCGAACAGAACAATGGTTTCCTGTGGCAGAACTACGCGCGGGTATCCCTGAAACACAGGCGCAGTCACGGGCGCGTAATGGCCGTCAACGCACTCGACGCGAACGGGCGACCGCAGTTCATCCATTCGGGTTTATACGAGGAATTTCTGGACGCGTTCGGCCTGTCGCCGCGGCTTCTGGCTGATACCATCGCGAAAGGATTGAAGACATGAGTGTACAGGTGATTCACGAAAGCGAAGCCGATGCGCTGGACCTGCCCGGCCGCAATCTGCGCTGGCTGGCGAACGATAAGCTGCTCGGAGCAAAACACCTTTCGATGTGCGTAATCCGCGTCGAACCAGGCGAGACGGTCCGCCCCGCGCACTCGCACCCGAACGGTGAGGAAATCATTTACATCGTGAGCGGCTCGGGGCGAGTGCTTGTCAACGGCGAGGTCGCTGCGGTTAGCGAAGGGTGCGCCGTGCTGTTTCCGCAGGGCGAGGTTCACATGCTGCAGAATTCGGGCGATGTCCCGATGAAGGTAGCCTGCTTTTTTGCGCCCGCGACAAACCTCGACAATTACAGATTTTTCGAGGATGTCGAGTTTCCAGCGTAGGCACGCACTCAGCGGCGTGGCCTTACACTGAGTCTTGCCACGCTATTGCGACGTCAGCCTGCCCGTCCCACTCGACCAATCGTTTACTTACTCGCTGCCGCTGACGCTTCAACACCGCGTCAAACCCGGAGCGCGCGTCATCGTGCCGTTTGGTCCCCGCAAACTCACCGGCGTGGTACTTGCCGTTGGCGACGACGACCCGGGCGTTCCCGTCAAGGACGCGCTGCGGCTCATCGATCCGGAACCCGTCCTCGGCGACGAATTAATCGCTCTCGGCCGCTGGATTTCCGGCTACTATTGCTCGCCGCTCGGCGAAGTTCTGCGGTCCATGCTGCCTTTGTCCGCCGAGATTCGCGCCGGTAAAGTGTATTCGCTGACCGACGCGGGACGCGACGCTTCGAAGCAACTTTCGATCGACCCTACCGCCGAGGACGCCTTCCAGCAGGTGATCGCCATGCTCGCCGTGCGCCCCCTCTCCGCCGCGCATATTACGCGAAAAGTGCCGCTGGCCGATAAGGTGCTCAAGTCGCTGGAACGCAAAGGCTGGATTGCCATCGAGCACACGCAGCAGAGTCGCGACCCCCTGAGAGCTCCCTCGGCGAAGCTGCGAATTGCGCCGAAGGAGGCGGTGCCGCAGGGCAAGATCCCGAAAGCCGAACGGGAACTGCTGGCCTACCTCGCGCTGCATCCGGGCTCGCACAATCTGGGCGAGGTTGAGGCGCAGGTGCATAACGCCGGCACCGCAGCCCGCGCGCTCGCGCGCAAGCAATTGGTCACGCTTACGCCCGAGCCGGTGGCGATAGCCTCCGCGCCGCCCCGCGCCCCGCATGAACTGAACGCGGCGCAACGGCGAGCTTTCGACCTCATCGAAGCCGGCATCGGAAGTGGCCAGTTCTGCACGTTTCTGATCCACGGCGTTACGGGATCCGGCAAGACGGAGATTTATCTGAACGCCATCGACGCCGCTCTCGCCCGCGGCCGCAGCGCGCTGCTTCTGGTGCCGGAGATCGCTCTCACCCCCGCGATGGCGGGGCAATTCTACGCGCGCTTCGGCGACCGTGTCGCCATTCTTCACAGCGCATTCAGCGATTCCGAACGCGCGGAGCAGTGGCGTCGCATCCGGGCTGGCGGCGCGAGCGTTGTCGTGGGAACCCGCAGCGGCGTCTTCGCTCCCGTGCGAAATCTGGGGCTGATCGTCGTCGACGAAGAGCACGATGGCAGCTACAAACAGGAAGAGAATCCTCGCTATAACGGACGCGATGTCGCCATCGTGCGGGCGCAAAAAGCCGGGGCTTGCGTGGTGCTCGGTTCCGCGACGCCGAGCCTCGAAAGCCGTTACAACGCGAGCCAGGGCAAGTACACGCTGCTGGAGCTGCCGGACCGCGTCGCCGAGCGGCCGATGCCGAAGGTCCACATCGTCGATATGCGCGAGGAGTTTCTCGCGACCCGCAGGCATGCCACCTTTTCGCGCGCGTTGATCGAGGCCATTCACGAGCGTCTCGCGAACAACGAACAGGCCATTGTTTTGCTCAACCGGCGCGGCTTTTCAAGCCACGTGGCCTGCCGCTCCTGCGGCGCGCGGATCGAGTGCGTGAACTGCGCGGTGACGCTCACGTATCATCGGCGCGACCGTCGCCTGCTCTGCCACTACTGCGGTTACGCGGAGAAGGTGCCGTCCGTGTGTCCGAAGTGCCAGAGCGAGCACGTGCATTTCCTGGGGATCGGATCGGAGCGCGTCGAGGACGAACTGCACGCCGCGTTTCCGACGGCGCGAATTGCGCGCCTCGACCGCGACACGGTGACGGGCAAGCGGCAATTCGAAGAGATCCTGCAGAATTTCCGCGAGCGAAATTTCGACATGTTGGTAGGCACGCAAATGATCGCCAAGGGCCACGATATTCCGAACGTCACACTGGTGGGCGTGGTGTCGGCGGATGTTGGTCTCGGCATGCCGGATTTTCGCGCGGCCGAACGCACGTTCCAGTTGCTCACGCAGGTGGCGGGGCGCGCAGGCCGCGGTGAATTGCCGGGCATCGTGTTCCTCCAGACAATCAATCCCGATCACTATGCGGTGCAATTGGCGGCGCAACAGGATTATCACGCGTTTTTCGAGAAGGAACTACAGTTTCGACGGTTCATGAGGTATCCGCCGTTCAGCGCGATGGCCAACGTTCTGGTACGCGCGGCGAAGCAGGAGGACGCGCTGCGCATGAGCGTCGAACTCGGGCACCACCTGACTCCCGCGCCGGAGAACATGAAGATCATGGGACCGGCGGAAGCGCCCGTTCCGCGATTGAAAGCGGAGTATCGTTATCAACTACTGATTAAGTCGGGCAGCCGGAAGGAGCTGAATGCGCTGCTGAAGCGCGCGCAGGAGTTTGCGCGCGGGCAGAAGTGGAGTGCGACCGCGCTGGTGATCGACGTGGATCCGCTGACGCTGCTCTAAGGATCCAGACGCACCACGAACGCCTGCGGCAGATTCTGCTCCCGACGAATTCTCAGTGCCAACGCCTCCGCCGCTTCAGGCGACGGTTCGCGGCCCGCCAGTACGCGCCACATCGGAGGGTCGCTTTGACGGATCACTTCTTTCGCCGAACCATAGGCCCGGGTCATGCTTTGCTGCATCCGGTCGGCATTGGCTTTCTCGCGGAAGGCCCCGACCTGTACGGCGAACTGGCCAGCCGCCGCTCCCGCCGGTTCGGAGAGTATCGTCAATTCCACCTGCGCTACGCCCGGCCCGATCATGTCGATCGCGCGTGCCGCAGCGTGCGAGAGATCGATGATGCGATTGCCGACAAACGGACCCCGGTCGATAATGCGCACGTTGACCATTTTGTCGTTGGTCAGGTTCCGCACGCGGACGACAGTTTGAAACGGCAGCGTGCGATGCGCGGCGACCAGTTGCTCCATGTCGTAGATTTCGCCATCGGCCGCAGGACGGCCATGATACGGAACACCGTACCAACTAGCCGCCCCTCGTTCCGTCGCGCCGACGGGCGGAGGGGGCGCAGGCGGCGGCGCCGGGACCTTCGGCTTTTTCCTTCCGCAGCCGGTAAAGGCGACGAGCAAAATAAGGGCTACGACTGCGAACCGGCGCATTGGACTTATCCTATCGTTCGGTGCGTAGCGCCGCGCGGCGCGCCCGCACTGCAATAGAATGGTCGTCGTGAAAACCACCCGCCGTCAATTCGAAAAGATCGCCGTCGCGGCCGCCATCGCGTCCACCGTCCGAAAGGGGAAAGCGGCGGCAACTTACACCGGGCCGCTCGACGGATTCGAAAACAAGGTGAACGTCGACGACTTCGATCCGGTCCGTTACACTCTCGGCCTGCACGATTCGGCTCCGTTGGAACTCGCATTCAAACCAGGCACCCGCCGGCAAACCGAGCTATGGCAGAAGAAGCTGTCGGCAAAACTGACCGAGCTTCTCGGCGGCTTTCCCAGACAGCGCAGCCCGCTCAATCCGAAGACTCTTGAGGTGCGCGATTTCCCTGGCTATCGGAGGGAAAAGTTCGTTTTCGAAAGCCGGCCCGGAATGCCGGTTCTCGCGTATCTGTTGCTTCCCAAGGCTGCCAGGACTCCCGTCGCCACGGCAATCTGCATTCCGGGTCATGGCCGAGGCGTGGACGATATCGTCGGCATCGACGAGCATGGCAACGACCGCACGACGAAAGTCTTCTACGAATACGATTTCGCCGTTCAGGCGGTGGAGCAGGGGCTTGCCGCGGTCGCCATCGAGCCGATCGGATTCGGCTGCCGCCGTGACGCCCGCAATAAGGCGAAGGGCCTGGAACAGAAGGCCTGCGAACCCGTGGCGGGCGCGGCTCTGCTGCTCGGACAAACGATTCTGGGCTGGCGCGTGTGGGACATTATGCGCACCATCGACTGGATCGAGACGCGCCCCGAACTCGACGCGAAGCGCGCGGGCGTGATCGGCATCTCCGGTGGCGGCACGTGCAGCCTGTTCTCGGCGGCGCTCGAACCGCGCATCAAAGCGGCGATGGTGAGCGGCTATCTCAATACGTTCCGCTCCTGCATCATGAGCATTGCCCACTGCATCGACAATTACGTGCCGGGCATTCTCAACTACGCGGAGATGTACGACGTGGCAGGGCTGATCGCGCCCAGGCCCCTGTTTTCGGAAGCAGGCGAGGTCGATACGATCTTCCCCATTGCCGCGAGCGTGGAAAGCTTCAAGCGGGTGAAGGCGGTTTACGAAGTCTTCGGCGCGGGCGCGGAGGCGCAGCAGGAAACGTTCCCCGGTCCGCATAGTTTCTGGGGCAAGAAGGGAATGCCGTTCATGGCGGAAAAGCTGCGGGCGTAGCGGCGACCCCGGCGCTACAGAATTCCGTACTTTTCAAACGCATCCCGTGCGGAGAGCCCCGCTTCGAGCGCCTTGCGCACCACTTTTTCCTTACGCGCCTTTTCCAGTGCGAGGGTCAGCGCTTGCTGCGCGGCGGCGGCGGGGACGACGCAGACTCCGTCCACATCTCCAAATATGATGTCGCCCGGCGTGACGCGCGCCTGGCCGATTTGAATCGGAATGCGGTAATCGATTACTTTCCCGCGCGGTCCCTGGTCCTGCGCGTAACTGCCGTGGGAGAAGGTGGGAAACCCGAGACCGAGCACGGCGTGCGTGTCGCGCGAATAGCCATCGACCACGGCCCCGGCCGCGCCGCAGTGCATCGCACGAACGCTCATCAGTTCGCCCCAGAGAGCATAGCTGGGAGACGCCCCGGCACAGATGTAGACTTCATTCGTCTTGAGATCGTCGAGCGCTTCGAGCATCAGGCCAAACGGCCGGGCGGAGAGTGGATTGCGCGAACCCTCGACCACCTCGTCGAAAAAGTCCGCCTCCAGAACGGTCATGGCCCGGCCGCAGACGATCATCGAGCGTTCGAGCGGCACGATCGACGCTGGCAGAAACTGGCGCTGAAGGCCCATTTTGTCCATCACGTCACCGATCACCGCGGAGGTTAACTCACGCCGCGCCGATGCGAACAACTCTTCGTCGGTTGGTAGCATGATCGAATTCGCGGATTACTTCAGGTTCAGCGTCTTCTTCAGCCAGGCGACCATGTCAGCCTTGTAGTGTTGTTGATCGGCATCCTTCCAGCCGCCCATGCCGTGGCCGCCGGCTTCGATCGTGACGACATCGCAGGCAACGCCCGCTTTGTGCAACGCGTCGCACATGATCGTCGATTGCTCGTAAGGCACCTGATCGTCGCGCGTGCCGTGGATCTCGAGGAACGGCGGCATGCCTTTGTGAATAGCGACAATGGGGGAAATCTCCTTCAGTTTCGCGTAACTAGCATCGTCGTAGCCTTCGACGCCGAAAAACCAGATCCCGCCGCCTTTCGCCTGATGCCCGCTGATGGAAGCCATGTTGAAGCGCCCGGGGTAGTCTTTGCGCTGGCGCGCGATCTTTTCGTAATCGACGGGGCCGTAGAAATCGACGACGGCCGCGACTTTCGTCTCCGGCGTCTCGTGAGCCGCCGCGTAGTTCACCAGATAGCCGCCGGCCGATTCGCCGCTCAGCACTATCTTCGACGCGTCAACCTTGTAAGTCTTCGCATTCGCCTTTACCCATTTGATGGCGGTGTCCACGTCTTCCTTTGCCTGGGGGAAGCGGAATTCCGGAGCCATGCGGTAATCGATGCTGAACCACGCGAAGCCAGCGTCGGCGAGAGGCTGGAAGGTCGGTGCCATGTTCGTGGCCCGGTTGCCGCCATCGAAACCGCCGCCATGGACGAGGATCGCGGCGGGGAACGGCCCGGGACCATCGGGAACGTGAAGATCGAGCAACAGCGGGTGGCCGCCGGGATTCGCGAATTCGACGCCTTTCTGATCCATCGGGGCGGCCGCGAGGGTGGCGGCGAAAACGAGTGCGAGCCGGAGTGTTCTCATTAAGGCAGATTCTATCAGTCGGGCGGGGCAGTGCTGAGTTAGGAATCAAAGGGCTGCCCCCGGTAGGGTCAGTCTGTGAACAGGTGCCGATCACGGAGTCCCTGTGAATCCGATCCGGCGCCTGGGTACCGGCGGCGGCAGGCGCTTCAGCGTCTCGATTTCGTCGGCCAGGATAGCGATTACGGACTCCTGCCGTTCCTGCATGGATTCATCCTGTTCGATACGCGCGGCAAGGTCTTTGTTGCCGGCCAGGAGTTCGCGCATGCGGACGAACGCGCGGATAATCGCGATATTCATCTGCACTGCCCGCACGCCGTTTAACACCGACGACAGCATGGCCACGCCGTGCTCGGGGAAGGCGTAAGGAAGATAGCGACGCCCCCCGCGACCTTCATTTGAGGCTCCAATACGGAACCTCAAAGACCCGGCTTCTTCGGCGGTCAGCTGGAACATGAAGTCTCCCGGGAACCGGTCGCGGTTGCGACTGACCGCCCTGTTCAGGTTCTTGGTGAGGATCTGGTAAAGATCCGCCAGGTCCGAATCGATCATGACCTTTTGGTCGCGTATGACGTATATCCGCCGCTCGATGAGTTCAGCAGGGATGGCAAGCTGTTTTGCATTCAATGGCTTAGACTGATCGGGCATCGGCAGGTCACGGTCAGTTAGTAGCTCCAGGACTCAATTTCTCTCAGAAAAACCTTCCCATAGGAGGCCGCTCGCCGTCCACGCCGGCATACAGCGTGGTTCGAAGCCCTGCTCGGTCAGCACGAGAACCCCTTGGCATTCGCCTCGGTCACTTAGGCCGTGAGCCTGGGCATGATGAATTTGCTGACGGCTGGACGCGTGCTGCGGCCATTTGCATGGTTCCGGCTTTGACCCAATACCGTTCACTTAACGGGAACGCGGGAATTTCCACGTGTATACTCGCTCATGTGAACTCCGTGGGTGGCGTTTCGCGGGATCGATTCGGCGCAACGGCAAGCTTCCAGATCCCGACTTCCAGGGCGCAACGCCAGAATCAGGCCAGTTTCCGAGTGGCGCGTGATACGGCCGGAGCGCGGTCCGACACTTCCCAGATCGGGACTTGGGGACTTATATCTCTTTCGCCGACTCGAGGACCGGAAGCCGACCTTATCCCAAATCCTCCAAATGCACTCGGAAATGTCTTAGAACCTTGGCTTGACATCTGAAGTGGTGGCGCTCCGTGACGAAGATGGACGGATCTACGCCACCGATTGCCGCCGCCAGCAAGTGTTGATCGTGGCTCGGCCAGCCACACTTGTTCTTCGCGAGATCGAATTCCTGCCGAGTCAGCTTATTCTTGTGTACGAGTATCGCCTTAGTGGAGTCCAGTAAGTCGAAGAGGATGTCAATTAAGTCATTCTTGCGCCGAGCTGTCAACCTCTGGTATTCACCCATGAGCTTTTGGTTGTAGCGCATCCTCGCTTCTCCCTTGGCTACTCGCTCAATTACCGCGAGTCTCCGGTCGAGTAGGTTTCCCGGTCGCCTCTCGCTCAGTTCCGTGTTGGTCATGCCAACGACCGTGGCGTCTAGTACCCAGTCAGGCATTCCGGTTCCCAACGGCATTAAGCAGTGCCAAGCGATCATCGAGAGCCTGGCTCATGAAGCCAGCGGGAAGATTTTCAAACTGGAATGACTCTCCGAGGTCGAGCTGCTTTACGACGACACCGCCCCGTTCTGGACCCGTGTACAACACTGCCACGTCTTCGACTGACAGCGGTCGAACTGGCTCCTTGTTCCGGGGCGCGGCGACGAGCGGCTTGCCGCCTTCTGCCAACCGCCGACGAAGGCGGAGCAGGAGATGCTCGCTGTGCGTCTCAACGACCGTTATGACGCCGTGACACGCCAAATAAACGAAGAAGTCCGCCAGCCCGGCTTGAGCGTCAGGGTGCAAATGAATCTCGGGTTGTTGAACCAGGTAAATCCCGCCTCTGCGCATCAGGAGCCCTTGCACAAGTACTGGAAGGACCTGTGACACCCCGAACCCAACGTCGGATAGATTGGATTCGGCGCTCGAGCCTGCTCCTCTAATATCGACCTCGAACAGATTTTGCCGGTTAGTTAGGTCTTTTACCCGAAGCGATTTTGCCAACTTAAGGTGATTGATCCAAAATGCTAATGCCCCGTGCAAGGAACGCCCTCCGTGGGACTTGAGCACCGTTTCGCTGATCAAGAAATCGACGGCCTGCTCGCCTGTTGGTCCGCCTCTGCTTGCGCCAAACCCTCCGAAAACGTAACGCCGCTCCGGCGCTGGCCTAAACGGGCCGATAACCTCACTTCGAGAGAGTGTCCACTCCAAGAAACGAAAGAACAGATTGCTCGCCGTACAGAAAAGTTTGATAAGCTTCTTGCGTCTTGGGTCAAATCGTTTATATTGCGCGCTCCGCGTACTGACCCATGGGAAGACACGTTGACCGGCGAGGTGAAATTCAATCGAGCGCGGTGGTATGCCCTTCGTGTAAGTCCGCCAATGCTGTTTACGCTCGCCTCTGATCGTCCGAATGCAGCTGGCGGTGCCCATATCGGAAACACCTACCTCGACTCGACTCAAACTTGGCCCAAACGGTCTGCTGACCGAAAAGGTTAGGCGGGCATTGACAGATCCGTGATCTGGAAGCTTTTCTCCTGTGGGTCTCGCATAATAGAAATCGTCTTCGTACCGATCCTTCCGCAGCGACAAATCCACAAAAGGTGCGTCCCCCTGCCAGTTCGCCCGTTTCAAATCGAAGACGTTCATTGAAAACGAGAATGAAATCGCCTCCGAAGGGGTGTGGTTGTGAACAACGTCCTCGTAGTCGCCAAGGTCACAATAAGGGCCGGAGAGAACCAGCGGCGTGATCTCCCGCCCCATCGACTCCTGTTCCAGACTTTGCTTCAGAAGGAGAATGGCAGAGAGTACGGACGACTTTCCGCTGCTGTTCCGTCCGACTAGGCAGGTCAGCGGAGCCAAGTTAAAAAGCGTCGAGTCTCTAAAGAGACGGAAGTTCTCAAGCCGGAGATTTAACGATGGGCGCGCGATGCCAGAGTCCACCTTGGACATAGGTATAATGCCACCTTTCCTCGCGCAGGACTGGGCCGACGCGGATGGTCGCGTTTGCCATTTCGAGGCTCTTCGACGCAACGATTAATAGTACACCGTACCGCATAAAAAGAGGGGATTGGCCAACTGGGAAACTGGTGTCTGGCATCATGCGTGCGGAGCCTAGGGCCTCTTGAATTTGGTCAATCGCGCCTTTGGCTACCCCATACGCCATTCTGGGAGAAGTCGGCCCGAGCGGGCAGGATACCTTCGGTTCCGATTGCCTAGCCAAGGGTGGTTTCTGGCATAATGACACTAGGCACATCGCTCACATGATCGCTTTCAGCGCACATTTCGACGGCAAGGTAATCGTGCCGGAACACGCCGTGGACCTGCCGCGGGACCGGCCTTTCGTTGTGCACGTTGAAACCTCCGGCAGTGCAGACCTGGCGGGTGAGAAGCCGCCAGTGCATGCGCTGCAATGGCTGGCCGAAAATGCCGTCGACGACGACCTGCCGAACGACCTTTCCGCGCAGCATGATCACTACCTCTACGGGACGCCAAAGCGAGGCTGACTCTGCCTGCCCGCTTTTTCGCCGATACCGCTTTCTGGATCGCGCTGTTCCGCGGTCGCGACCAGTATCATCCTGACGCCCTCGAGTGGCAGGGCTATCTTGTGCGATCCGGCGCTCTGGTCATTACCACTGAAGCCGTTTGCTGGGAGTGGCTTAACGCTATGTCAGGCGCCTCTACCCGCACTACCGCCGCGCTCGGGTTGGAAAGAATCAGCCACGATCCCCGAATAGAGGTGGTCCCTCACAGCGGAGAAATGAGTGCGGACGCCATTCGCCTGTTCACTGCCCGGCACGACAAGGACTGGAGCCTAACGGATTGCCCGTCTTTCATCGTGATGGAGCGGAAAGGCATTCGCGAAGCCTTGACGGCCGACAATCATTTCGAGCAGGCTGGCTTCCACGTGATTCTTAGAGATACCCCGCCGAATCTATAGAGTGAACCACAAACGGCTTTGGGGAATGTCGCCACGCTCTGAGCAAATGGTCCGCCACTCGTACAAAGATCAGATCGATCCCGCCCCCCGGTCACCTCTCGGCTGACCCCAAAACGGCGATCCGGGAAACGCACGCTCGGGAAGGATGGTCCGCCACTCGGACACTGGCTTGAGGCAGCGTTCGGATTGCCCATGCTTGCCGTGCGGTTGTTTCTGGCATAATCGTATCAGGCATCCCGTGTCACATGATTGCTTTCAGCGCACACTTCGACGGCAAGG
Source organism: Bryobacterales bacterium (assembly GCA_003136575.1). Taxonomy (GTDB): domain Bacteria; phylum Acidobacteriota; class Terriglobia; order Bryobacterales; family Bryobacteraceae; genus BOG-234. The sequence goes on from PLEX01000194.1 coordinate 17,646, forward strand.
TAATCGTGCCGGAGCACGCCGTGGACCTGCCGCGGGACCGGCCTTTTGTGGTGCACATCGAAACTCCCGGCAGCGCGGACTTGGCGGGGGAGAGCGCTCCAGGGCATGCGCTGCAGTGGCTGGCCGATAATGCCGTCGATGACGACTTGCCGAGCGACCTTTCCGCCGAGCACGATCACTACCTGTACGGGACACCTAAGCGAGGCTGATTCTGCCTCCCCTCTATGTTTTCAGTGGTTTTCAGTAATTTATATGCGCCAAAGAATACCAGCAGTCATCGTGGGCTTGGCGCATAGCGGAGTCCCGCTGGAGTTGAAATGGGAACGACGAAGCTTTCTGTCAATACCTTTCCATACTGGAACTATTTTGACAACCCCTACCCCAACTCCACCTGCTTCGTCTCCGGCAACGTGAACACCAGCACAGCCCCGAGCGCGAAAAACGCCGAATTCAACCCCAGCGACGCCCCGATCCCATACCGGTCGGCCAGATACCCAACCGTCCACGGCGCAAGCGCGCTGCATCCCCGGCCCACGTTATAAACGAACCCCAGTCCNNCTGAAAAAGCCCGTGCCGAAGAACCCGATGGCCGGCCCGAGCAGCATCAGCATCCGTTCATCCCGGGCCGCGCCGTACACCGGCGTCAGGATCGCCGCGGCCAGCACGTAACAAACGAACGCCGGCCTGCGGCCAATCTTGTCCGCCAGCCATCCGAACGCAACGTAGCCCGCGAACGCGCCCAGTTGCATCGGCACCACGAAGCCGCTGGTCTGCACAATCGTAAGCCCCGCGCCGCCCTTCGCTGCGGGCGCGGAAAGGAAGCCGGGAATCCACGTGAACAACCCCCAATAGGCGAAAAGCACGCACGTCGCCAGCAGCGAAGCCAGAATGGTGCGGCGTCGCAAATCGCCGCGAAGAATTCCCCGCAGCCCGCCGTCGTGCACCACCGTACGCCGCCAGATCTCCGGCTCCTCGACATGGCGTCGAATCACCAGCGCCAGAATCGCCGGAAACAGGCCCGCCATAAAGAGCGCCCTCCATCCCCAACGCGGCAGAATCAGCGCCGTCATCCCGGCGGCCAGCATGTAGCCCAGTGCCCAGCCGGATTGCATGATCCCGACCGCCTTCGCGCGGTGTTCGGCGGGCCAGGTCTCCGCGACCAGGACCGCGCCGGTCGACCATTCCGCGCCCAGGCCGATTCCGATCAGCGCCCTCCAGAACAGCAGCGACGCCAGATTCCAGCTCAACGCCGTACCCGCCGACGCAACGCTGAAAATCAGGATCGACCAGATAAGCGCGCGCGCCCGTCCGATGCGGTCGGACAGCACGCCAAACGCGATCCCGCCCGCGGCCGAGAACAGGAGCGTGAAAGAGCTGACCAGACCGGCCTGCGCGGCGCTGAGATGGAATTCCGCGCGAAGGACATTGATCGTAAAGACGAACAGCAGGACGTCCATCGCGTCGAGCATGTAGCCTGCCTGAGCGGAAAACAGAGCAATCCACTGCTGGCGCGTGATGGAGCGCATAAGTCAGATAATTATGACATTCGCATCCGCCCACACCGAGCTGGCCCGCACC
>PLEX01000178.1:0-252 GCA_003136575.1 Bryobacterales bacterium
ATGATCCTCATGGCCTGGAACGTGAAGCCGTTTCAGGTTGCGAGCAAAAGATTGCGTTGGATCGGGAGGACTTCGATCTCGCGGTGGTAGTGCCGGCCGGAGCGACGAAGGAGCAGTTCCGGATAATGTTTCAAAACTTCGTTGCCGACCGCTTTCATCTCGAGCCCCACATGGAAAGCAGGAAGTTCCTCGTTCGCACGCAGTTCGGTTTACTGGCGGCCAATGCGATGCAGTATCCAGACGACAATGAGG
>PLEX01000178.1:321-47211 GCA_003136575.1 Bryobacterales bacterium
CCCATCCTCGTTTTCGCTCAGCAGCCTGCCAAACCGCCCGCGGGTCCTCCGCAGGTGCAATCGCAGGTTCAGGCGGCTACCGGTCCCGTCACGTTCTCGGCGACGACCCAACTTGTCGTGGAAGAAGTCACCGTGAAAGACAAGAGCGGCAAGGTCATCCCCGGTTTGAAGAAAGAAGACTTCACGGTCACAGAGGACAACAAGCCTCAGGAGATCAAATTCTTCGATTTCGAAAACGTGGAGGAAGTGGCCGCCAATGCGCCGCCTCCGCCTCCTCTTCCGCCCGCTGAAGCCCTGCCCAAGGTCACGCACACGGAAATCGCCCCGGAGCCCAAAGGCGAAACGCATTACAAAGATCGCCGATTGCTCGCGCTCTATTTCGATATGGCGTCCATGCCTGTGCTCGACCAGTTGCGGGCGCTCGATTCCGCGCAGAGGTTTATAAAAAAGAGCATGAATGCCGCCGACGTCATGGCGATCATGCGTTACAACGGCCAGGGAGTCGAGGTTCTTCAGGATTTTACCGGAGATCGTGAGAAACTACAGACCGTCATCGCCACGCTCGTGGTGGGCGAGTCCGATAACACCGGCGAAACCAATGCCGACGCCAGTGCCGCCGACACCGGAGCCGCGTTCGGGCAGGACGACTCCGAATTCAATGTCTTCAATACCGACCGGCAGCTGGCCGCGCTTCAGACCGTCGCGAAAACCCTGGGATCGTTGAGCGAAAAGAAGGTGCTCATCTACTTTGCCAGCGGGATGAATCTCAACGGCGTCGACAATCAGGCGCAGTTGCGCTCGACGATCAACGACGCGATCCGCGCCGGGGTGCAGTTCTGGCCGATTGATGCCCGCGGCCTGATCGCGACGCCGCCGCTGGGCTTCGCCTCCCAGGGGGCGCAGGGAAACGCGGGCATGTACTCCGGCGCGGCGGCGCAGGCGATGCAGGCGAACTTCGCGAAATCGCAGGACACGCTCTATACGCTGGCTGCGGATACAGGCGGGAAAGCGATGCTCGATTTCAACGACCTGGGGCAGGGCATTGTCAATGCCGAAAAGTCGATCAGCAGTTACTACATCATTGGCTACTACACGACTAACGACGCGCCCGACGGCAAGTTCCGCAGGGTCAAGGTGACGCTGAATAATGGCATGCAGGCGAATCTTGAATTCCGCCAGGGGTACTATGCGAATAAAGTCTTCGGCAAATTCACGACAGCGGACAAAGAGAGGCAACTCGAGGACGCGCTCATGGCGGGCGACCCGATCACGCAACTCACCATCGCGCTCGAAGTGAATTACTTCAAGATCAACGGGGCCGAGTACTTCACGCCGATCATGATGAAGATTCCCGGCAGCGAACTGGCTCTGGCGAAAAAAGGCGGCGCGGAACATACGCTGATCGATTTCATTGGCGAAATTAAGGACGAGTCCGGCACGACGGAGACTAATATTCGCGATAGGCTCGACATTCCGCTCTCCAACGCCGCTGCCGCCGAATTCGTGAAGCACCCGATCGCGTATGATGCCGGGTACACGCTGATGCCGGGCGACCATTCGATCAAGATTGTGGCTCGGGACAGCGAAACGGGCAGAATCGGCACCTTCATGGGTAAGTTCCACATTCAGAACCTCGAAAAGGTGCAGCAGATGGTGCCGATCACCTCTGTGGTGCTGAGCAGCCAGCGCCAGGCGATGAGCACGGCGCTGTTGAATGCGCAGAAGGGCGATAAGGCCACCGCGACGCAGGCCGTGAATCCGCTCGTGCAGGACGGTATGAAGCTGATTCCCAGCGTCACGCGCGTGTTCAGCACGAAAGGCGACATGTACGTGTACCTGCAGGCCTATGAGAAGGGAGCGACCAGCACGCAGCCGCTTGTGGCGTACGTGACGTTCTACAAGGGGTCGACGAAGGCGATGGAAACTCCGCCGGTCAAAGTAGCCGAAGGGATGGATCCGAAGTCGCACATGCTGCCGATCAAGCTAGCCTTCCCTCTAAGCAAACTGAAGCCAGGCGAGTACAATTGCCAGGTGACGGTGCTCGATCCAGCCGGGAAAAAGGCGGCGTTCTGGCAGGCGCCGGTCATGATGATTCCGTGACTGCGGCGCGCTCCAGCCTGATTGTTCTTCTGAGAAACACGCGCAAGCTAGCCGAACGCGGCTGAACGGGTGGTTCCTCCGACGTCTGGCGCCGCGTCCGGCGGCTCTTGCGCTTCTGACCGCCGCGGGTGTGTTGTGCCAGCAGAGCCCGGTGGGCGACAGGTTCGAGGTCGCATCCATCAGGCTGTCGGATTCGAAAAGCGTTCGCGGCTCCGATGGCGGCCCGGGCCACAACGACCCGGGTCGATTCACGTATGGCAAGGCCGAACTGTTGTCGATGATCCTCATGGCCTGGAACGTCAGGCCGTTTCAGGTATCGAGCAAAATTCTGCTGGATCGGGATGAGTTCGATCTCGCGGCGGTCGTGCCGGCCGGAGCGACGCGGGAACAGTTCCGGGTAATGTTTCAAAACTTCCTTGTCGACCGCTTCCATCTTAAGTCGCACATGGAGAGCAGGAAATTCCTCACCTCCGTTCTGACGGTCTCAAAGACGGGGCTGAACATCAAAGACCCCGGCGGCGATCCGGGACGTTTCCCGACGCTGCTGCCGGCCGGACTGCCGGGTTTCAAATCGACGATGTCATCCGTAGGTTCAACCGTCGTCGTTCGGATGCGAGCCCGGCAGCAGCCGATGTCGGTACTGGCGGACATGCTGCATCCGCCGAACAACATGCCAGTGCGTGACGACACTGGCTTGACCGGGAAATACGACTTCACGCTTGAATATATCTGGCAGCAATCGGCGGAACGGAATGACCAGACGGATTTCACCCCGGATTTGGCGACCGCGCTCAAGCAGCAACTCGGCCTGCAGTTGACGGAACGCCAGGAACCATTCGATGTTCTGGTAGTCGATTCAATCGATAGGCTGCCGACGAAGAACTGAATATACAGGACGCGCAGCAATCCTGCTCTTTTTGTTCATTCCGCGCGCTGTGCCAGACATTCGGTGGCCTCGGACAAGCCGCACCTATGGACGTTGCCGGAAAACGAATGCGTTGATCCAAAAGCCCGCGACGGCGATTGACCGTATTTGGTCACTGGGGCTTTGGTGCCCCTGCCTCGCTGGTATCTTCATCGTCGCTCCAGCGTATGTTTTCCTGGCTGAAACGGTCGAGAACCCTGTCGCCTTTGATCTTGCCGAAATAGTCCCACGCCCATTCCACAAAGGCCTCTATTCTCGCGCGAGTCGTGCTCAATAAGGCCGCGTGCACACCAATCCACATGGCGAAGGCAACCGGTCCCTGGAGTTCATGGCGATTCTCGCCGACTTCAGCGACGGCCGCATTACGCCCAATCATCGCCATGATGCCTTTGTCAAGATAATCGAAAGGCGTTCCTGGTTCTCCGGCGATGTCGGCTGCGATGTTTCTCGCACCCCACTTGCCGGACTGCTCGGCAACCGAGGCAAGCTGCGGCAGTGGTTTACCGTCCTTACCGGAGATATTGGCGAAGTCTCCCAGTCCGTATACACCCGGAAAGCCCAGGACCGTGAGGTCGGGCTGGATATTGAGACGTCCGCCCGCGCCGGTCCGATCTCCCGATCCGGCCGACAGGCCTGACGCTTTCAGTCCTCCCGCCCAGATGACAGTATGAGTCCGGATAATGGTTTCATCGGAGAGCACAACGTGACCGGACGCGACCTCCTTAACAGCCGTGCGCAGACGGATTTCCACGCCTCGCTCCTCCAGCATCTTCACGGCATAAGTCTGCGCCTTTGCCGAGAACGCACTCAATACCGCAGACCCCCTGTCGACCAGGATAATGCGCACTTCGTTCAGAGGAAGACCCGGGTATTCGTCCTTCAGCACCCTGTGCATCACGTCTCCCAGCGTTCCCGCCATTTCGGTTCCAGTGGCCCCGGCCCCCACGACCACGAAGTTCAGCGCTCCCTTCGCAATAAGCGATGGGTCGCGATCCGCGGCTTCCAGGACTGCGAGGATCCGTGAACGCAGCAACTCAGCGTCGTGCAGCGAGTAAAGAGGAAAGCTGTTTTTGCCGGCTCCGGGGATGTCGAAAAAATCCGGCTGCGAACCGGCCGCCAACACCAGATAGTCACCCTGGTAAGTCTGTCCGTCGGCGGTGACGGCGGTCCGTGTATTGAGGTCGACCGAAGCAATCTCCGCCATCTTTACCTCTATGTTGGCGTGACGAATGAGGATATTTCGCAGGCTGAAGGAGACGTTGCTTGGCGCCAGGAGGCCAGCGGCGACCTGATAGAACAACGGCTGGAACTGGGTATAGTTGTGCCTGTCGATCAGGGTGATCCGGACACCGTCCTGTTTCGCCAGCTTGCGGGCGCAGTTCAGCCCGGCGAAACCCGCTCCGATCACGATAATGTGCTTCTTCGGTTCCACTCGCTTTCCGCCTCCCTTTATTTTCGTCTCTGTTGAAAAGGGCAGCTGGCCCTCAGCAGACCGTTGCTGCCGACGGGGAAATGCGGACGTGAGCGCCCGCCGCGGGTCTGGGCACCCGCCCTACTATGCCCACTCAATGACCTCTTTAATGGAGTCAGCCCGATGTTGTCCGGTCAATCCTGCAAATTGATCGCGCGAATACCGGTCCGTGATCAGGCTCGCGATTTGAGCGCCCCAGCGCAGATGGGCCGCAGCCAGATCGTCAACGGCCATCTGAAAATGCCCGCGCGCGGCGTTCACGCTGCCCAGCATGACCTGGTTGTCCAGCACCAACTGCCGGATGAGTTCAGCGCCGGGGATACTGATCGGCCGGTCGCCGCCCGGGATGCCCGTGAGCACATAGATTCCGTTCAGCGCCAGCGCATCCAGCAAATTGAACTCCAGCTGGGCAATCCCGCTGGCGTCGACGATTAATTCCATTGGAGCGATTTTCTTCTCCACCTGGTCCGCCGGAACTTCGCGGCCGTCGATATAGTGTCCGCCGATACTGTCCAGCCATCTTGGGCGGGCCACGGCCGAATCGACTACATCCAGACCATAAACCTCGCCGCCTCGCAGGCGCAGGATCATCGCGGCCAACAGACCCACCGGTCCAAGACCGGCAACCAGGCAAGCTCGCCCATGCAACCAGTCCGGAGTCGTCGCGGCCTCCGGGCAGCGCAAAATCTGCACGCGCAAGGCCTCATCAATGGCTTTCTCGACAATGGAAAGCGGCTCCATCAGAACCCCGACCGGCTCCAGTTCAGCCGGCACGTGGACAATATACTTCTCCCTATCCACCACAAATTCCGTTTGGTATCCATCCAGTCCGCGGATACCCCTTTCGCGGTAATTTCCCGACTGGCACATGTCGGCGCGATCCATCAGGCAGGAGGCGCATGCGCCGCACCCGCGCCGTACAGTGAAAACGGCGTAATCGCCGGTTTTCACGCGAGTGACGGATGAGCCGATGCATGTTACCTGGCCGAGCATTTCGTGCCCGATTACGAGTTCCTTCCGGCCATCCGGCGCCTGGGCGCGGCCACCGGAGACTTCTTCCCGGTCCGTTCCGCAAATGCCCACGCGGATCACCCGCATTTTAACTTCATCCTGCGCGGTGATCGAAGGCTCCGGCCGATCCACCAAATGCGAACCGGGAGTGCCCGGAACGATAGCGATTGCTTTCAAGCGTTGTCCATCCTTTCTGTTCTCGACCCGCTCCCGCGCGATCCCAGCCGTTCCAGCAGATGGTCGCCAACCCGTAGCGCATTTGCCATGATGGTCAAGCTGGGGTTCACGGCGGCAATCGAGACAAAAAAGGCGGCATCCACCACGTAAAGATTGTCCAGATCGTGCGCCTTGCAATTCACGTCGAGCGCCGATGTCTTCGGATCGCGGCCGAACCGGACGGTTCCGGCCTGATGCGCCGTGCCGCCGATCGGAATGTTCTTACCGAGGTAGAGCGAACGGTGCATCAATTGATCGTGAAGGCCGAGAGCCCCGAGCATTGCCTCAAGCTTTGCCCGCAAGCGCTTGTGCCCTTCGAGGTTAGTCTCCTCAATGCTCAACCGAATCCGCCCATGCGATTCGATCGTCACGCGGTTCTCGGGACGGGGCAGATCCTCCGACTGCAGCCAGAAGTCGATGGAATGCTCCGCCAAAAAGTCGAGCGCAAACTCAGGCTTCCAGACCGCCCAACCGGGCGCTTCCCCCTTGAGCATTTCACCGTCCGACTTGCCGAGCATCTGGATTTCGCCCAAAGGATATTCCCAGTCGTCGGAGCGAAAGTAGAAATCGTTCAAGGCGAGAGTCTTCTGAAACACGGTGGGATTGGGGTCTCGCGAAATGGCCATGAGAGCGGAGCAATTGTGACGCATGTAGTGCCGGCCGATCACATCGGAGGAATTGGCCAAGCCTGCGGGATGCTTTTCGCTGGCGGAGCGCAGAAGCAGGGCCGCGGAGTTGACCGCTCCGCAGGAAACCACGACGATATCCGCCGAGTATTCCTCCGCCGCGCCATTGCGCCTGACGATTACTTTGTTCACCATACGTCCAGACGGGTTGGTCTCCAGACGCTCCACATATGCGCCGGTTATGAGTTCGACATTGGAGTGCTGAAGCGCAGGATCCACGCAAATCACCTGGGCGTCGGCCTTTCCGTTGACCAGGCATGGAAATCCGTCGAACGCGGGACACCGGACACATGTGCTGTTGTGGAGCGCCTTTCCAGCTTCTTCGTCGAGCAGGATGCCGAGCGGCAGCGGGAACGGGCGGTGACCAAGCCGCTCAAAATCGCGGAACAATTCCTGAATACGTAGTTCGTGGCTCACCGGTGGATAACGATAGGGCGCGGACGCCGGACCTTCCGTCGGATCGGTCCCGCGCAAGCCGCGCACGCGATAAAGGTACTCCGCCTTTGTGTACCAGGGTTCGAAATCTTCATAGCTCAATGGCCACGCCGGCGAAATTCCGCCATGATGAACGACGTCCCCGAAGTCTTCCGGGCGGAACCGCAGCAGCGCCGCGCCATAGACCTTTGTATTGCCTCCCACGTAGTATTGAATGCCTGGATGAAACTCCTGGCCGTCCTTGTCATGCCAGATCTCTTTGGCCCGGTACTTCGATTCGACAAAGACCGCCCGGGAATCCCAGTTGTCTTTCTCACGGGGCAAATACCCGCCTCGTTCGAGGAGCAGAATCCGCTTCCCCGATGGGGCCAGATGGTGAGCCAGTGTTCCGCCGCCGGCCCCCGTTCCGATGATGATGACGTCGTAGTGATTTTCCGTGGCCATATGCGGTTATTTGAAGACCGGCGCTAACGATATCGAGACCAGACCAAAAACAAAAAGGGCGAACATCAGCGTGAGCATGCGCCTGACCATGCTGCTGGCGCCGTGAAATTCTTTCCAGACGAAAACACCCCACGCGGCAGAGATCATCGTGTTGCCTTCCCCGAGTGAAAACGAAGTCGCCGGCCCCACCATAGGCGTGTATGCCGCGACAAAGCTGCAGATGGTCCCCGTTCCCCAGATGAGGCCACCAAGAACTCCCCAGGCATGCACTGCGGGTCCGCCCCGTAAATAATCTCCGATCGACAGCCGCGAGCCGGTCACTGGCCGCCGCATCAACGCATAATTCAAGGGAAAGTTAGAAACCAATGCGCCGAGCGTGAACACGAAATACACCGTGTAGGGCCCCAGATGATTTGCTCCGGTCAGGGCTTTCGCCACGAACGGATAGAAGAGTCCGACGACTACGCCACAGACAAGGCTCAGAATAATTCCTTTCGTCCCCGCCTTTGCGCCTTTTCCCTTTTGGTCTTTCTTCAATCTCCGATACGCCACTGCATTGGCGGCGATCGCGGCACAGACCAGCAGAATCCCGCCAAAGAGCAACAACGGATTACCCGCCGGCGAAACGAAGTAATTGAGAACAGCGCCGATCACCAGAGCCAGGCCCGCCCCCAGCGGGAAGGCGACCGCCATTCCGGCGATTGAAATTGCGGCTACCAACAGCAAATTTCCGAGATTGAATATCACTCCGCCAACGAACGCCTCCGCGAGCGAGCGGGTGCCTGCGCGGTCCAGATTGTGAAAGAAGCTTGCCGGAGCCGCGGAATTCGTGCGGCCCGCGGTGAGCCCGAACAAGAGGGCGCACGCCAGAATCCCCCACATGTAGTCCCAGTAGTACAGTTCGAAACGCCAGGATTTGTCGATCTTCTGCGTGTTGGCCCAACTACCCCAGCACAGCATGCTGACCAGCATCATCAGCAGAGCTACCGCGTATGTGTGCGGAGCATACATTCAGGCTGTCTCGCTCAAAGGACCAACACCAGGTAGTCGCGCCCTTCCCAGGAATCGGTCGCCGTCCGGAAAAAAGTGAACCGGATGTTGCCTTCCTGCGCCGCCGCAATCGGAATGTCCACATATTCCAGACCCAGCGAAGTGTGGGAGGAAGTAGTGTCCTGCACGGTCTTCCATTCGTCTGAAGACCAGTGCAATTGGAAGCTGGCCGGCATCTGAATGCGGAGTATAAAGCCACGTTTGACGCTGCGCACCTGTCGCATCGGTTTCCAGATTTCGAATTTGCAACGATTCGCGCCGTTGCCCAGATACCGGCTCGCAACGTCGGGAATCAAATCGGAAACCTTGCCGTCGCGGACGGAGCGAAGCAGCTTCAGGTATTCGGCGTGCGCCCACATCAGGGGCATGGCCGAACCCGTTGGACGTCCGCGATGCATGTACGCGCCGGGCAGATCCGGACTATCCCACGATTGCTCCGGCAAAAGGCCTGTAGTCGATGCCAGTTTTTCCATGGCCACGACGAATGGCTTCGCGTCGTGCCCGGCCGCCAGTTCGTAATGGCCGCGTTCGCCTGTGAGCAGCGGCCAGACGCGTCCCGTGCCCCAGCCCGCAAAGGGTTTGCCATCGTCGCGTTGTCCGTATCCATCGTGATTGTAACGATGCCAGCAAGGGCCGAATGGAGTATCGACTTTCAACACGGAGTCCACGACCTTGAGCGAGTCCACAATGACTGGATCGTCGGCGCTGCGGACGCCATGACGCACCAGTTCGAGAAAACCAGCATCCACCACTTCTTTGGCCGGAAAGACGTTGGCCGTCCCGGGCCGGAGGTTCGCAATCGTGAGGTTTCCCTGGTTCGGATCTTCATCGGGGTTGGGATTGTCGGCGCTCGCCGGAAGAATCCGTATATAATGCCGAGTCACGCCGGGGAGCAAAGTCCCTTCCGTTGTGACGGTCCAGCTTTCGATGTGACATTCCAGGAAATCGGCGTATTCCTCCAGATATTTCGCGGTCTCCTCATCGGCTCTGTCGCGGGCAAAGCACGCGGCGCAGATCAGAGCGGCAATATTGGACGCCAGCGTGGACGGGGAATAACCGCTGGCCTCTTCCCAGCGCTCCTGAGGAGTCACTGGCCCATGCCGGACCAGGTAAGCAGCCGCTCGCAATACCATCGGGTACGGGTCGAAGTCCTGAAGAGCATTTTCGCGTTTGAGCCGCCAGGCGAGCAGGATCGGATAAGCGGTTTCATCCAGCTGGATTCCACGCCAGTAGGGCTCTCCGTCAATCCAGAAGTTCTGGGCGAAACCGCCATTCTCCTCCTGGGAAACATCCAGATAAATCAGCGCTCTTATCGGCGTGGCACGATCTCCGGCGGCCAGCATCGCATTCGCGCTGTTGACCATATCGCGCGTCCATACCAGGTGGTAACCGCCCTGATCGTCGTCGCCTACCACTTCCCCCCAGGGAATCGCGAGCGAGGCGATAAAGGCGCCGGGATACGACTTGTCTTCGTGAGCGCGCAGCAGGCTGAAGCTCGCACGGTATAAATTGCCGCTGTCACCGGAGACCTTCTCCAGCGGAAGGACGTTTTCGCCCGATCGCTCCCACTGCTCCGAATATCGTTTTTCATGCTCCGCGAAAGGGGCGCACAGCGATTGAAGAAGCGTGGAGACGGCGTGGTGCCGGCTATGGCCGAACGCCAGACCCAAAGTGAATTCACGCGTTCCGGCTAATTCCAGTTCTCCCGTGAGCGCAATGTTGCCGTCGAGGGCGCAATCGAACTCCCAATCCATTTGAAAATTGCCGGCGAGGTCGGTCCAGCCGTCGCTCTTGCCGACATAACCGCAGGAGGTGCGGCGAAACGGAACGGTCGCCGCAAGGGCGAGCCATGTACCTTTTCGTTCCGCAATCAGGACTTTTCGGCCTTCCACCTCAACCACGCATCCGTTGTTACCCCAGCCAGCCACTTCCAGATGGGGAGCGCATAGGGCGTAGAGCCGAAGTCCGGAGAGGAACGATTCGTCGCCGGTCAGTTTGGTGTGTTGCAGGACGCAGGCCAGGTGCGGGTCGGCGATGATCTCTTTGACGATGACGTAACGTCCGGCCGGATCCGAATTCGTGCAGCGATACCCGAGGGCGTGGTCCGACAACTGTTCGGTTTTTGTATCAAGGTGACGCTTCTCCTCGTGAAAAAAGCTCCTTCCATCCGTTATCAAATACTGTAGATCCCGAAGCTGTGGCCTGTCGACCGTCGGGAAATAAACTTCGGTGATAATGCCTTTCCAAAGGGTAAACCAGACCCGGCTTGACGCCGCATAGGCCGTCCCCACTCCGTCCTTTGCCGCGTGCGTCCAACGGGGCTCCATGCCCGGCCATCCGGGAGCCCTCAGTCCATTGGGTTTGCTTGTCAGTTTCATTTCCCGGTGGCGCCGCCATGACCTTGTGTCCCGGCGGTTGCGCGGGGCATTCGTAAGGCGAGAAAAGAAAAGGCAAAGATGTAGATTTGAGACGATCCGGAGAATGCGCAGCGGGTGTGTTTCATCGACGTGTTCACGACCATACTTTACCGACTAAACTGCACATGCAATTCAGTACCCAAAGGACTGAGGGGCCGCGATTTGCGAAATACCGCAGTACCACACCCGGACTCCCGCCGACGCCAATCCGGATGCGATATATATATCTGGTATGCCAAATCACAAGACTCATCAGACTGACCGTAGGACTTTTCTCGCGGCCGCGCTCGGCGGCATCGCGCTTGCGCCTTCCGCTCTCGCCCAAAAGACCGTGAACCCGGTCCCCGCCGCACGCGATTGGTCCGGCAACACGCCGCTTCAGTATCCCGATCCCGACGTGCTCGCGGTCGATCCACGCTTCGAGAAATACATCGTCGGCAACACGCCGATGCAACGCCATTTCACCGGCACGTTTTGGTCGGAGGGACCGGCATGGAATGGCGTTGGCCGCTATCTGGTCTGGAGCGATATCCCCAACAATCGCCAAATGCGCTGGACTGAAGAGGATGCCAAGGTCAGCGTGTTTCGCAATCCGTCGAATTACAGCAACGGGAACACTTTCGACTATGAGGGCAGGGAACTGTCGTGCGAACATGCGGGCCGGCGTGTCGTGCGTTACGAATACAACGGCACGACCACGGTCATAGCGGAGAAATACCAGGGTAAACGTTTCAACTCGCCCAACGATATCGTCGTGCATCCCGATGGCGGGATCTGGTTCACCGACCCGACATACGGAATCCTTGGCAACTACGAAGCTTTCAAGGCCACGTCCGAAATGAAGCCGGCAGTCTACCGGGCGGACCCGAAGACGGGCCAGATCGACAAGGTGAACGAGGACGGCGACCAGCCGAACGGCATCTGCTTCTCGCCAGACTACAAGAAGGTCTATGTAGCCGATACGGGTACGCCGGCGAACATGCGGGTTTACGACCTGAACGGCAAGTCGCTGATTAACGGCAAGGATTTCCTGCAGCTCTATATTCCGGGGACGAAGACGAAGTCCGCGCCGGATGGTATGCGGGTCGACCTGGAGGGCAACGTGTGGTGCGGTGCGCGGCCGGGTGTGCAGATTGTTGCGCCGAACGGAGAACTGATCGGGATCATTCGTCTGCCGGAAACGTGCGCGAACGTCGCCTTCGGCGGGACGAAGCGGAACCGCCTGTTCATGGCCGCCAGCCAGAGCCTGTATTCGGTTTTTGTGAATACGCAGGGCGCGCACATCTGCTAGCTGCCAGCCGGGGAGCCGGGGCTGTGTTGGCCGTTCTTCTTCAGCGCGATGGGCTAATATCGAGGTAAGGATAATCCTATGTCTCTGGTGATCGACGAAGTCTTCCTTCCGGCGACGCTGACCGCTCCTCCGATGACCGATGAGGAGTTTGTCGATTTTTGCGCGCAGTATCCCGATTACTTCATCGAGGTATCCGCCGAAGGAGACATTCTCATCATGCCGCCCAGCGACTTTCTTACCTCCGAGCAGATCGGTGAGATATTCGGCCAACTGAGGGATTGGTCGCGTGCCAATAATCGCGGGCGGATGAGCGAGTCTTCCGGCGGCTTCGTTCTGCCGAACGGCGCGCGCCGTGCCCCGGATGTCGCTTGGGTAGCCCCCGGCAAACCTGGCCTGCCGGATCGTAAGCGTCGACCAAGATTCCCTCGCTTCGCGCCCGACTTTGTTGTCGAATTGCGATCCCCGGACGACCGGCTCTCCCGCTTACGCCCGAAAATGCGTGAATGGGTGGAGAACGGCGCGGCACTCGCCTGGCTGATCGATCCCGAACGACGTGCGGTAGAGGTCTACAGGCCTGGATGCGAGCCCGAAACTCTTGTGGACGCGGAGTCCGTCGCCGGCGAAGGGCCGGTGGAAGGATTCGTGCTTGATCTTCGGCGGGTCTGGAGTCCGGCGGGAAATATCAAAGACTGATGCCGCTCGACCGAAACGGCTCTCGCCGGGTTTAAGAATTCGACTGAGCGGCGCCGTACAGACGTACTGTGGCATGATCGGGGTGTAGCGCCAAGAGACCGCTACGATCATGAATCCGGAATCCCGGCGCATCGCAGGGCAGCTACGCCACGCGTTTGCAGGTAAGCCTTGGCATGGGCTTCCGCTGAGCGACTTGCTGACGGAAGCGACTCCCGGGCAGGCCAGCGCCCGGACAATAGCTTCGGCGCACTCCATTTGGGAACTGGTGCTGCACATCGAACTCCGGACGCGCGTCGCGTTCGAGGCGACGCAGGGAACGCCCATGCCCCGGCCTTACGGCACGGAAAAAGATTGGCCGACCGCGGCAAACGCCGGTGCGGATACATGGGCGGAAACGAAGGCGCACCTTTTTCATACTGCCGAGAATCTCGCGCTGGCTATCGACGGCTTTGACGACGAGCGTTTACAGGAAACAGTCCCCGGCCGCGAATACGATTTCTACTACCTCTTCCATGGCGTGATCCAGCACAGCCTTTATCACGCCGGCCAGATCGCGCTGTTAAGCCGGGCCACCCGGAGTCCTGGAGCTTGACGCCAGACCCGAAAGGCTGCTCCGCCGAGTCCCTCGATCCCGGGGATTGGCCCGCGTTCCGCGCCCAGGCTCACCGGATGCTTGACGACGCTATCGATTACGTCGAGAACATTCGCGAACGACCGGTCTGGCAACCCGCGCCGGCTGAAGTGCGCGATCGTTTTCGCGAAGCTTTGCCGCACACGCCCGCCGATCTCGCGGAAGTTCACGATAAATTCCTCAGCGACATCCTGCCGTATGCCACAGGTAACACGCACCCGGGTTTCATGGGATGGGTGCACGGCGGCGGCACGCCGGTCGGCATCGTGGCAGAAATGCTGGCGGCGAGTCTCAACGCCAATCTGGGCGGCCGAGATCACATCCCGATCGAAGTGGAGCGTCAGATTGTCCGCTGGATGCAGGAGATTTTCGGCTTTCCCGAAAGCGCGACAGGCCTGTTTGTCACGGGTACTTCGATGGCGAATCTTATCGGCGTCCTGATCGCGCGCAACGTGGCGCTTGGTTTCGAGACGCGATCCGCCGGAGTTGCCGCCAATGCACGCCGGCTGACTGCGTACGCGTCGGAAGCCGTCCACATCTGCCTTTCTCGCGCGATGGATTTCTCCGGCATTGGTAGCGACGCACTGCGATTGCTGCCGGGACGCCGCATGGATCCCGCGCACTTGGAAGAGCGGATTGAAGCCGACCGCCGCGCCGGTTTCACTCCTTTCCTGCTGATTGGCACGGCCGGAACCGTGGATACGGGGGCGGTCGACGATCTCGTCGCGTTAGCCGATCTGTCTCGCCGCCTGAATCTCTGGTTCCACGTAGATGGCGCATGCGGAGCGTTGGGCGTGCTGGCGCCGGATATCGCACCACGCCTTGCGGGAATCGAGCGCGCCGATTCGCTGGCATTCGATTTTCACAAATGGGGTCAGGTGCCATATGACGCGGGTTTCATCCTCGTTCGCGACGGCGTTCTGCACCGAAACGCCTTTGTGAGCTCCGCGCCTTATCTGCGCCGCGATGAACGCGGCCTCGCGGGAGGCGCGGATTGGCCATGCGATTACGGCCCCGATCTGTCCCGGGGCTTCCGCGCGCTGAAAGTTTGGTTCACGCTGAAGACATACGGCGTCGATGCGGTGGGATCGGTCATCTCGCGAACCTGCGAGTTGGCCAGTTATCTGGCTAGCCGCATCGGGGAGATTGCCGAACTGGAGCTCCTCGCGTCGGCGGAGCTGAATATCGTCTGTTTTCGCTATCGCGCAGCCGATGCCGACGCCAATAATCTGAACGCGCGCATTGTCGCTGAGCTTCACGAAGCCGGTGAAGTGGCTCCCTCCACTACGATCGTCGATGCCAAACTGGCGATTCGCGCGGCCATCGTGAATCACCGCACCACCCGGGTTGAAATCGACATGCTGATCGAAAGGGTGACGGCCGCGGGCCGGGCGCTTCAACAACATGCGCAGTGGAGTCAAACGATCCCGCCTGCGGCTTCGCGGCGCGAAGTTTGGGAGCGGAGCCTTCAGGCGCTCGAGACGCAACTGGCTTGTGAACCAGCCTCCGTCTCGTTGCAATTCGAGCGGGCACGGCTGCTCACCGAAGTCGGACGGACGACTGACGCCAGAGACGCCTATGTCGCGATCCTTTCAGCGGAGCCGACTCACCGCGCGGCGCTCAACAATCTGGGCACGCTGCTCTACGAGAGCGGTTACCGCACCGCTGCCCGCACCGCCTACGCGGAGGCTGTCGCAAGACACCCGGACGATCCGATGAGCCGCGTCAACCTGGCCAACGCATTTCGAACCGGGGGCGATCTTACGAAAGCGCTTGAGCACTATCAGGCGGCGCTTCGTTTCGACCCTGATCACTGCGCCGCCCACCAGGGTCTGGCGTCAATCCTGGAAGAGTACGGCGATCGCGAAGCCGCGGACCACCATCGGCGATTGGGCTTTGGCGGTCAACCGGTGGTCGCGCTGCCTTACCGTGGTGAAGGTGTTCCGGTGTCGCTCCTGCTGTTGACGGGAGCCGCTGGCGGCAATATTCCCTTACGCCACCTTCTCGACGACCGTATTTTCCAGACCTTCGTCGTATTCCCGGAATACTACGACCTGGCGACTCCGCTGCCTCCGCACCAGATCGTCTTCAATGCGATCGGCGATGCCGATCTCGCCAGTGACGCGCTCAGTGCCGCCAAGTCCATTCTGGCCCTCACAAGGGCACCGGTAATTAACGCTCCCGCCGATGTCGCGACAACTGGACGCGATGCTGTGGCGCAACGATTGACTGGCATTCCTGGCGTCATCACACCGAGTGCGGTCACGTTACCTCGCGCCCTCCTCGGCGGCCCGGATGCCGCGACTACTCTTGCCAGGCACGGCTTTGAATTCCCTTTGCTGATCCGCGCTCCCGGCTTCCACACTGGCAGGCACTTTCTACGGGTGGAATCTACTGCGGATTTGCCCGCTTCGCTAGATCAGCTTCCCGGCGACCGCCTGACGGTCTTGAGGTACCTGAATGCGCGAGGCCGGGATGGAAAATCCCGCAAGTACCGCGTGATGATGGTCGATGGCAAGCTCTACCCGCTCCACGTCGCTATCTCAAGCGATTGGAAAATCCATTACTTTACGGCGGAGATGGCGGAGAATCCCGCGCACCGGGCCGAAGACGCGGACTTCCTTGAAGAAATGGATGCCGTGCTCGGGCCGCGCGCGCTCGCGGCGCTGGCGGAAATCCAGGTCCGGCTCGCGCTCGACTACGCGGGGATCGATTTCGGCTTGAATTCCGCCGGCGATATTCTGCTTTTCGAAGCCAATGCCACCATGGTCGTAAATCCGGCGGAGGCCGACCCCAAATGGTCTTATCGCCGGCCAGCCATCGAACGCATTCACGCGGCAGTTCGGGAAATGCTGATCGGGGGGGCCGCCGCAAAACTATGACCCTGTTTGTTGCCACGCCGTGCTATGGGGGCATGGTGCACCAGCGTTACATGCAATCGGCGATCGGGCTGCTTCAACAAGGCCCCGCGCTCGGCTTCCGCGTGCGCATCGAGTTGCTGGGTTACGACTCACTTATTACACGAAGCCGCAATACGCTCGTCTCGAAATTCCTGGACGATCCCACCGCAACGCATCTGCTGTTCGTCGACGCCGACATTGCATTCGAAGTCGAACAGGTTGTCCGCATGATGCATTTCGGCGAGGACGTGGTTGCGGGCATGTATCCGCTGAAGGCGATTCACTGGGACGCGGGCGCGGTCGAACGTGCGCGGCTCGGCGCCGAGTCCTTCGACTCAGCTCCATTGCGCTATGTCGGATTCCCGTGCGAAGGCGATGCGCTGGAATCCCGCGACGGCTTCGTCACCGGTCTCTACGCGGGTACAGGCTTCATGTTGATCCGGCGCTCCGTATTCCTCCGCATGATCGACGCCTTCCCCGAAACCCGTTACGCGACAGCGCACACGCAGGCGGAGCCATCGCTCAGCCCGAACCAATACGCGCTGTTCGATTGCATGATCGACCCCGCCACGCGCCACTATCTGAGCGAGGATTACGCCTTCTGCCATCGCTGGCGGAGTATGGGCGGCCGGGTCTGGCTGGACACGCGGGGAGAGTTGACGCACATCGGCTCCCACGAGTTTGCCGGCCATCCACGGACCGCCTGAACGCGAGGCACGTCCCAAGCCGAGCTTACGCCTGGTTGTGATCGGCAAGCCACTGCTTGTGTTCTTCGGAAACGCAGTAAGCCACGAGTTCCCGATATAGACCTTCGATTACGCCACCATTCAGTCCGGCCGCTTCGGCCCATTCGCGGCGCGTCTTCAGCACGGCGGCCACGCGTTCCGGCGCGGCGACTCCCGCCGAGCTTTCCTTGAAAGCCGCCGCCGCCCGCACATACGCAACGCGTTGAGTGATCAGCGCAACGATCTCTCTGTCAATCGCATCCATACCGGCGCGGATTTCGTCGAGGTTGGCACAGCGCTCGGGCGGTATTTGATTATGGTCCATTCGTAAATTATCAACCCGCACCCTGACTCGTCACCGCTATGGGCGCGGCCCACGGAGCGAATCCCGGCAACTTCAGCCGACGCATGAACAGTTGTTTGCCGTTGGTAGCATACAAAATGTCGAAATGCGGGCCGCCAAAAGCCAGGCTCCGTACCGGGCCGCCGGGCGTGGGGAGCGGCAGGATCGCACGCACACGTCCGTTCTGGTCGCAAACCTGAATCCCCATCCGCGTGGCGACGTACAGATTGCCGTGCGTATCAAGGGCGAGATCTTCCGCGCCGCTGTCGTTCGGCACATCGGTCATATGCAGCCAGTAAAAAGGCTGCTTGTCGGCCAGAGAACCATCCTTCTGAACTACATAACTGTAAACCCACTTCGTGGCCTTCTCGGCCGCGAAAAACAGCGAGCCATCGGGGGAAAACGCAACTCCTGCGGCGGAAAGCAGACCCTGATCGACAAGCTTCTTCGCTCCCGCTTTAATCTGCCAAAGCTGGCTCGGCATATCGCTGTGCAGACCCGGCTCGCTGACGAGAACCGTGCCGTCATGCGTCACGACGATGCCGCGTCCGGCAATCCCGTCCGCTACGTTGTGGCTCGCCCCCTGTGGACTCACAGCAATGATCCTCCTCTCGCCAGGCACAGCAGCGTACAGAGCGCCGTCTGGTCCGAACGCCATGCCTTCAACAGCAGTGTTTTGCTTCATGAACGGAACGTGCTTTCCATCGTCGCCGACTCGGTAAATACTGCCCGCGCCCGAGTCGCTCAGATACAACTCGCCTTTCGCATTCGCGGCCAATCCCGCCGCAGATTGGAAGTCCTGCCCGACCTTCTGCCATCCTTCGCCCGGCAGCGTGATTTCCTGCAAGGTGCTGTTCTTCGAGACGCCGATTTGCACGGGTGCCGCATAGTCCCGCCAGAGCCAGCGCATCACGTCGGGAAAGATCACCTGGCCCGGACGCCCGTCGTGCCCGTGCGTACCCCACGCGTGGGCAACGTCGTAACCCGCGAATGTCAGCGCCGATTCCATGTTCAGATTGGCGTCATACCAGGTGCCGAACAGTGGGTTCCACGCGTCGGTCGAGCCGTCTTCGAGAAAAATGCGAAGAGGCTTCGGATCGGTCTTGCGAATCAACACCGGGTAATCGCTGCCCCCGCGCATGGATACAAATGTCCCGATCACCGAGTAGACGCGAGTGAACTGATCTGGTCGCCGCCATGCGAGAGTAAACGCTCCGATGCCGCCGGTGCTGCCGCCAGTTGCCGCGTGGTCTTTGCCTTCGGACGAAATCCGGATTGCGCGGCCATTTGTCGTCTTCAGCTTCTGCACGGCTGGCAGCAGTTCGTTAAGCACATAGTCGGGGAAACGATCGTTCGTGCTGTCGAATTCGTAGGACCGGTTGAAGCGCGCGGCTGCCCGGTTAGGTGTGCCGGCCGGATCCTTCCAGATTGTTCCCGGCGTGATTCCGACTCCGATAATCACCGGTACTTCTTTCTTTGCGATAAGGTTATCGAGGACCGTGCCTTCAAACGCGCCGAGACCGTCAAGTTTCACCAGCAGGCAGGCGGGGCGTGAAGGATCGTACTGCGCGGGCACGTAAACCTGAAACGCATTTTCCGTGCCGGGAAAGATTTTCGAGTCGGTGATAGTGCCCTGCAGGAATTCGCCGTGAGGAAAGTTGGGATTTACCTTGCCGTCATCGGGCGGGAACGGGCCGGAAAGCTCGGCCTGGATCTTACGGACCAAAGCATCGGCGTCAATAGAGGGAGGCACCTGAGCTCGCCCAGTCGAAAGCGCGGCAAATACGAGAGTGAGCGACAACGTAATGCGGGAGGCTCTGAGCATAGTTTGAGAATAGACCGTGGGCAAAGAGCTTTGGTAACGTTGAGTCACCTCCCATGAAGATCGCGGTTTCCATCGACGCCGCGCTGCTCCGCCAGGCCGACGATACTGCCCGCCTTATGGGACTGAGCCGCAGCAGGCTGTTTGCCAATGCCGTCTCCGATTTCCTGCGCCGTCAGCGGGAAGAGCAGATGCTCGCTCGCCTCAACGAAGCCTATTCGACAGGCGTGACCGATTCCTGGAAGAAAGCCGTTCTCGGCGGTATTAGGTCCAAGGTCCGCAGGACGGTGAAGGATGTGAAGGAACGCCTGTGAGCGAGGTCGGGTAGGGACAGGTCTACGCCTCGATTTCGGACCGGCCACCGGTTCCGCGCCGACGGGCGAGGACCGCGCACGACTTGACCGCGCTACGCGGCTTTGCCCGGTGTTCCTCAACTGTTTCCCGCCCCAAGTCGCGGCCCGTGCGCCTCTCGGGAAGGGCGAGGCCAACCTTCGCAATGCCAGCGTGGTGAACGTGTCGCAGATCCTGACAGTCGACAAGGCCGATCTCGTCGACTGCACGGGGCAAGCTGAACTCCACGGCTGCCAGCGCGATACGGGACGGACTGCATCTGCTGTTCGACCGGCTGTAGGCTCGCGGATCGGCTATTGAGTTAAACCGGGCAGCGTCCCGGCGCGCGGCCAGCCATTCTCCCAAACGAGTGTCGAGATCTGAAGAAAAGGCCTTCCCTCCTTGCCATCGTAAGCGTGAAATATCAGCAGGTCGGGGCCGGCGCCTTGTGCGTCCTGCAAAACGGACTGTCCACCCGGCCCTCGCCATCGCTCGTTGCCCGCGAGCAATTCGGTCGCGCCTCCTTCCATCATCGGCTTTCCGTCTTTGTCCACGTACGGTCCGGTGATCTTTTCAGCACGGCCCACCATAATCCGGTAGGTGCTCTGCGCACCACGGCAGCAGCGGTCGTAAGAAACGAACAGGTAATAATATTGGCCATGCCGGATCACGAACGGCGCCTCGATCTCGCCTTTCTGCGTCTCGGTACGGGGACGGCTCGCGATGGAATAGAGAGTGGAATCCAGCGCGGAGAGCTTGCCCGTTTCCGGATCGATGCGGCGCATTTTGACGCCACTCCAAAAACTCCCGAACGACAGCCACTGGTTGCCATCGGCGTCCACCGCGAGGTTGGGATCGATCGCGTTGAAATCGTCGGACTTCACCGAGCCGAAGACTTTTCCGCGATCCACCCAGTGGTACTCGGGACTTTTTGGATCAAGCGTCTTATTGATAATCAGGCCGATATCGGACTGGTTGCTCCCGAACGTGGATACGGCGTAGTAGAGGCGGAATTCGCCGTTAACGAAACTCACGTCGGGAGCCCATATACCGCGCGCGCCCGGAATTTCCGCCAGCGCCCAGGCGGGGACGCCATCGAAGACGTTGCCGCAGAATCGGAAAGTGTGCAGATCCGCCGAGCAAAACATCGGCACGTCCTTTTGCTGGTATTTGTTGGTTGCGAAGACGTAGTAGTTGTTGCCTTCGCGGGCTATGGAGGGGTCGTGGATCGGCGTGAGATCGCCTTCGAGGGAGAGCACAGCCGGTTGCGCCGCGGGCTTGCCGGTGGAAGGCTGAGCTGACAGCGCGCTGGCCGCCAGTGCGAGCGCGATTCCTATATGGAGAAATCTTTTTGAACGCATGCTGAAACTCCTGCGACCGGATATCGGAGCGGCCTGGTTAATTCTGTCACAGTTGCGCCGAATGTGGAAAATGGGTGCCCGTAGCATTCGGGATCGATCGAGGACGGAATGCGGGTCCTCGCGCGGCCATCGGTTGCTGGACGGGCGTTTATCGCGTCCCGCTGTCACGGCTATCAACGCCGACAAGGAGGCGTCCGGTGCGCGGGGCGGGGAACTGAGACGCGCCGCAGCATCCCTGGAGCCGCCAGTGATGGGTTGAGTGGGTTGATTGAGAGTCCCGAAAAATCGAGAAGCGTTCTTTGCCCCGGAGTCAGATCCAAACCTGATGCGCATCGAGTCTTCAGTTCGGCTATGGCAATGCTAGATTGAATGCAAATGACCATCGATATCGAGCAGATCGAAGTACATCGTCCGGCACTGACGGGCCATTGCTACCGAATGCTCGGCTCGGTGGTCGACGCCGACGACGCCGCGCAGGAAACCATCATCCGGGCATGGAAGAATGCCGATCAGTTCGACGGACGGGCAGCTTTACGGACCTGGTTGTATCGCATTGCAACCAACGTTTGCCTTGCCGCACTGGCCGATCGTAAGCGTCGTGCTCGCCCCATGGAAGAGCGCCCGGCCGGCGCAACCACCGAGGCGTTGGTGCAACTCCCGCGCACGCATTGGATCGAGCCCATTCCGGATGCGCGGGCAATACCAGCGGACGCCGACCCTTCCGAACGCGCGATGCTGCGCCAGAGCATCCGCCTCGCGTTCGTCGCCGCTCTCCAGAGCCTCGCCCCGAAACAGCGCGCGGTTTTACTCCTGGTCGAAGTGCTCGGCTGGTCCGTCGCCGAAGTGGCGGGAACGTTGGACACGTCAATCGCTGCCGTCAACAGCGCACTTCAGAGAGCCCGAGCTACGCTTGCGGGCCGGAACTGTGGCATCTCCCCGTGCGCACTGACGGAATCGCAGGAACAGATGCTGAGTCGTTACGTCGCCGCATTTGAAAGGTACGACGTCGATGAACTCGCGGCGCTGCTGCGGGACGACGCGACGTTCTCCATGCCCCCCTACGCCCTCTGGATTCAAGGCCCGGATTCCGTCCGCGCCTGGCTTTTGGGAATGGGCGCGGGTTGCCGGGGTTCCCGCCTTCTGGCAACCGCGGCATGCGGCTCACCGGCTTTCGGTCAATACAAGGCAGACTCCGATGGCGGGCATAAGCCGTTTGCCCTGGTCGTTCTTGAACTGTCTGGCGACTACATTGCAGGCTGGAACTCGTTTCTGGACACGGAGACGCTCTTCCCCCGGTTCGAATTGCCGGCCCACCTTCCAGCGTAAACATTGAGCGTCGCCGCGCGATCTGAAGTTTTCCCCGCACGATCCGTGAATTCCGGAGCGGCACCGATGAGTTTCCCGGGGTTCGTGAATCTAACAGTTAGTAAGGGGAAAAAATGAACGGTTCGCGACGCGATGAGGGTCAGCTTGGCCAGTTGCGGCTCGGTGGTTACGCGCCAACAACCGTCATCGGGGACACAGGCGCATGATACACACGGAACGACAGAAGACCCGACCAGCCGCGGATCGGACCGGGTGGGCCGCTAATGGTCTCATCAGAACGGCCACTGCTGGACTCTGCGGCCTCGTACTCATTTTAACCTTTGGCGCAAGCAAGTGGGCTCGCTCGCAAGCGTCGGGTATCCACTATGCGCACGTGGCGCCGCTCGC
Source organism: Bryobacterales bacterium (assembly GCA_003136575.1). Classification (GTDB taxonomy): domain Bacteria; phylum Acidobacteriota; class Terriglobia; order Bryobacterales; family Bryobacteraceae; genus BOG-234. The sequence continues at coordinate 22,886 of PLEX01000178.1, forward strand.
TGAATATCTCGACACCGATGCCGGGCACGAGGTGGCTTTGGCACGCAGCGCGGCCCCGGCCGCCATCTCCCGCGATGCCACAGTGTTGGTGCTGAAGCGCAGCGGGTACGAGGTGGCGCAGAAGGGCAAGAACGGTTTTGTGTGTCTTGTCGAGCGCGGCTGGATGGGACCAGTGGACTGGGAGGACTTCTGGAATCCGAAGGTGCGGGGAGCCATTTGCTTCAATCCCCCCGCCGCGCGCTCCGTTCTGCCGATCACTTTCAAAAGAACCGAGTTCGCCCTGGCCGGTTTGACGAAAGCTCAAATGATTGCTCGTTTGACGGAGGCCGTCGCGCATAAAGAGTTCCCTGCGCTCGAGGCCGGATCGATGTCCTACATGATGGCGAAGGACAGCTACCTCGGCGATGCCGCGGCGCATTGGCATCCGCACCTCATGTTCTATGGAGGCCGTTCCGACGGAACGGAATGGGGGGCCGGCACGGAACAGTCGCCTGTTCTTTTGAACCCCCAGTTTCAGGGCGCCCCCGAGCCATTGACGACCTACGTCGTGGTGGCGCCGAACTGGTCGGACGGTGCCCCGGCGCCCATGGGCGATCACTGACAGGACGGCGAATCGCAAGACCACGCAGCCATCGGAACACGTTGACGCGCATCGCGGAGTTGACCCGTGAGCCGGACTGCGTCAAGACGAAAGAGACGTCAAGCCCCGGCGGGTAAATTGTTTGCGGCCGTCGGGCAATTGGGGTCCGTTCGGGATTTTGAGTCGAAAGGGAGAAGACAACTCATGTCGCGAAATTCTTTGCTTTTCTTTTTTTGGCTGTGCCTGTTTTCGGCAGGCGAGGTCCAGTCGTTTGCCCAGTCGATCACGTCGGGTGCTGTGACGGGAACCGTATCGGACCCGAGCGGCGCTGCCATACCTAACGCCACAGTCACTCTGACGAATACCGCAACGGGCGTAGCGCAGAACGATAGCACAAGCTCTGAAGGTAGCTATCGGTTCGCTTTCGTCACGCCGGGCAACTACAAAGTCACAGTCACGGCCGGCGGTTTTAAGTCGCAGGAGCGCACTGGCCTGAGTGTCAATCCCGGCCAGCCCGCAACCGTGAATGTCCAGTTGGCGGTTGCCAGCGCATCCACCAGCGTTGATGTCGTGGAAGTGGCGGCGGTGCTGCAAACCGAGAACGCGGATGACACAACCAGCTACACGGCGGCGATGATCCAGGATCTGCCCAATCCGGGCGGCGATCTCACGTACGTCGCCCAGACAGTGGCTGGCGTCGTAATGGCGACGCAATCCGGTTACGGGAATTTCGAAGCCAACGGCATGCCGGCTACCTCCAATTTGTTCACGGTTAACGGCGCGAACACAAACGACGTTTTCCTGAGCCTGAATAACAGCGGCGCATCCAACCTGATGCTCGGAGCAAACGACATCGGCGAAGCGAGTGTCGTCAACAATGCCTACTCGGCGCAGTATGGGCAGTTTTCCGGGACGCAGGTCGCCTATGTTTCGAAGTCGGGCTCGAATCAGTTCCACGGCGACGCCTTATATATGTGGAACGGACGGGCGATGAATGCCAACCAGTTCTTCAGCAATGCGTCCGGTTCGCCGCAGGCGCCGTTTAACAATTTCAACCAGTGGGCAACGGGTGTGCAGGGTCCAGTCAGGAGGAACAAGACTTTCTTCGACTTCGACTACGAAGGGCTGCGTAACGTGCTTCCGACTGCGGCGAATCTGACGCTGATTCCCAGTCCCCAGTTTCAGGCGGCTACACTGATTAACCTGGCAGCGGTGGGTAACGCGGCGGAGATTCCGTTTTACAAAAAGGCATTTGCGATCTACAATGGCGCCTCGGGTTCCGCCGGCGCGACACCGATTGCAGGCAGCTGCGGCGGGTTCACTTCACCGCTTCTCGCCGGCGGCGCTCCCTGCGCGCTTGGCTTCCGGACTACTCCGCCTAACGAGAATAAAGAAACCAACTGGGCAGTTCGCGTCGATCACGTGTTTGGCGACAGAGACCGCGGTTATGTCCGGTTCTGGCGTGACAACGGTTTCCAGCCAAGCTTCACGAGTTCGTTTGGCCCCAAATTTAACGCACAGAGCAACCAGCCACAATTTACCGCCCTCGCGTCGGAAAGCCATACCTTCGGGCCGAATACCGTCAACCAGGTCAGCGCCAATGCGCTTTATTATTCCACCGTCTTCGTTCCTTCCGACCCAAGTGGCTCGGAGAATGCCCTGCCCACATTTCTCAACTTCAACGACGGTTCCTTTACTTACATCGGATCGGGCGCGGCCTTCGGCGGGAACTTTGCCTTCCCGCAGGGACGGCGCGTCTTCCAGCGCCAGCTTATTGACGACCTTTCGCACGTCCGCGGGAAACACACTATCCGGGCCGGTTTTAACTTAATCCACGACAACATCACGGATCTGGCTTTCGAGGAGAACACTCTCGGACAGATTTCCACTAATCTGCCGGACTTTTTCAATGGCGGCGGTCCGGATACGTCGGTGAATCAGTCTTTTCCGACCGCCTCCGAGCAGGGTTACAAACTGGGGATATTCGGCGCGTACGTGGCGGACGACTGGAAGGTGTCAGATCGCCTGACTATCTCCCTGAATCTGCGGCTTGAGCACTACAACGATCCAACCTGCAATGCGAATTGCTTTTCGCGGCTGGCGACACCGTTCACCGGCGTACCGGCAAACGATTCGGATACGCCTTACAATCAGCTTATTCTCGCAAACCAGAAAAACGCTTACAGCTCCGTCGAACCCGTCGTTTGGGAACCCCGAATCGGGATCGCCTGGACGCCGTCCAAAGAAGGTAAGACCGTGATCCGGACCGGCTTTGGTGTGTTCTCCGATCCGATTATAGGTGGTTTCGCGGAATACGCGGCGCAGAACGCTCCGGGTTACGCGTCTTTTACGGTTGCGAACGGGAACCTTGCTCCGGGTGTGCCCGGGAGCCTCTTTGCCTCGGCAGCGCAGTCGAACCAGGCGTTCCAGGCACAGTTCAAGTCGGGTGGAAGTCTGAATTCCATATCAGCCGCTGTCCCCGCGTTCCATACCCCCAATTTTTATAACTACCCGGCCAGGTTTGACAACCCGGATTACTACAAATGGAACCTTGAGCTGCAGCGCACAATCGGCACGAAGACCGTTGTATCGGCGAATTACTCCGGGATGCACGGCATCCGCATTCCCGTTCAGGATGGCGGGTTGAATGCCTATTGCCCGACGGATGTCTGCGTTGATGGTTTCAATGGCTTGCCTGCATCCGTGCCAAATCCGGCATTTGCGACGGTGACCCAGATCCTTTCGACCGGTGTCGCGAACTACAACGGCCTGCAACTCAGCGCACAGCAGCGCATCGCCTCCGGCCTTACATTTAACGTTAACTATACATGGAGCCACGCGCTCGACGATATCTCCAATGGCGGCCAAAATGAGCCATTTAACCTATTGTCGACCGACGTGAGTATGACAACCGCCAACGATCCGTTCAATATCAGGAAACAATACGGGAATTCCGACTACGATGTCCACCATTACTTCAGCGCCTCCGTGGTGGCGAACGATTTTCTGCGCCATGCCGGACTGAAGGCGGGCCCGAACCAGATTTTCGGCGGCTGGACTGTTTCAACCAATATTTTCTGGCGCAGCGGAATGCCGTTCTCGGTGGTGGATAACAGCGCAGCAGGAGAACTGGCCGGATTAAACTACGTTGGCACGATTTTCGCTTCTCCCTCGCAGGCTATTAAGGCAAACAGCTGCGGCGCGCAGGCCGTAGATACTCCTTGCCTGACCACGTCGCAATTCCTGCCGAGCGCGGCTGTACTCGGCGGCTCCGGCGCTCCCATTCCGACCGGCTTCGGCACAATGGGACGGAACACCCTGTTCGGACCGCGCTTCTTCGACCTGGATCTCTCCATCATGAAGAGCGTTAGGATCGGGGAACACGCCAACTTCCAATTTGGGTTCCAGGCATACAACGCGCTCAATCATACGAATTTCGACCAGCCTGTCAACGACATTTCAAACCCGGTGTTCGGTTCAAGCGTCGCGCAGGTCGGGCCGCCCACCAGCCTGCTCGGTTCGTTCGTCGGCGCCGGGAGCGCCCCGCGCTTCGTCGAGCTTAAGGGGACGATACGTTTCTGAGGGATCTGAACCTCACGAACGGCAAGGGTCGAATGGCACCTCGGCTTGTTCGGGGAGGTCGACTCTACCTGGGCGAGACTTTGCGGATCCTAATAACCTGACGCCGGTCTTGCGTCGATTCCTGTCCTGTGGGTACCAGCGTCGACCCCCGTCAAACCTCGGGCGTAAAAAAACAAATCACCGCCGCGCGATCTTTAGCGCTTCAATCGCCGCGCCCCTCGCCCCCGCGGTATCGCCGTTCGGCATGATCCGGATCGGAATATCGGCCTGCTCCACACGCTGCGTGGGCATCCCCGCGCGGATCTGACTCAGGAACCATTCCTGAAATTCCGCGCCAGTCTCTATGGCTCCGCCGCCTACAATGAGCGCGTCGGGATCGAACGTGTTCACCATCTCGTCGAAAAATAATCCCAGCGCATGGGCCTGAACGCGGAAGATCTCCCGGCACAGCGGGTCGCCCCTTTCGGCCAGGCCGCGCACCAGTTTTGCCGCCTTATCGCCGGCTTTCGCCAACTCATGCTCTGGATTCCGCGCCAGAAAATATGGCAGCAGAGTCTTCGCGATTGCCGTCAGCGAACACAGCGACTCCAGGTCGCCCGTCCGTCCGCAGTTGCATTCCGGGCGGATGCCTTCCATGCCTTCGATGCTTTGATATGGAATCAGCACATGGCCCAACTCGCCGCCGAAGCCTTTGCGTCCGGTGACGACGCGGCCTTCCACAATCACGCCGCCGCCCAGCCCGGTCCCGATGATGGCCGAAATCGAATTGGCCGACGTGCTTGCGCCGAAGATCGAGAAGTGGCCCCAGAGCGCGCCCGCGTTGCCGTCATTTAAATATGTGACGGGAATTCCGAGCTTCTTTTCGAGACCCGCGCGGATGTCGTATCCCGACCAATCGGCATGAACGAAATTCGTCGACCCCCGCGCGCTCAAAACTCCCGTGGCGCTCGCCGGACCGGGCGTATCGAGACCGGCCGACGCGATGTCGCTGACGGCGATCCCCGCTTTGGCCGCCGCGATGGCAAGCCCGTCGGCGATCTGCTGCAGGCATATAGCCGGGCCCTCCTTCGAACGCGCGGGATGCTCACACAAACCTTCGATCAGAAACTTTTCACTCTGGTCGATGAGAGTGTAGTTGACGGCTGTTCCGCCTAAATCTATTCCGGCTATGATTGGCATGGTGTCAAGGTCGCTGTCGGTGTCGGCGTTTCGGGAACGTGCGCTGTTCCGTTAAATTCTTAGGATACGCGAGACGGGGTTGAATGGTTGGCCTGGCGAACGGCAGGCGGAACCTCCTGCCCCACAAAGCACTGCAAAGCTGCACAAAAGCCACCTTGTTAGACTGTTTGTTTATGAATCTCTCTCCCGGTAAACTCCAGCACATGAAGGCCCTCTCAAACGATAAGGGCGTTATCGCAGCAGCCGCGATGGATCAGCGGGGCAGTCTGAAAAAATCGATTGCCGCCGCGAAAAGAGTTCCTCAGGATCAGCTTCCCTCCGGACTGATGGAGGAATTCAAGGTCATCGTGAGCCGTGTGCTCACGCCACGCGCCAGCGCGATCCTCCTCGATCCCGAATTCGGTCTGCCCGCCGCCGCCGCCCGCGCAAAGAACGCCGGTCTTCTGCTGGCCTATGAGGAAACCGGCTACGACGCTACTCAGCCTGGACGCCTTCCCGATCTGCTGCCGCACGTTTCCGCCAAGCGGATCAAGGACATGGGCGCCGATGCCGTGAAGATTCTGCTCTATTACACGCCCGACGACGATGCGTCGATCAACGACATTAAGCACGCCTTTGTAGAGCGCATCGGCGCGGAGTGCGAGGCCAACGACATTCCGTTCTTTCTTGAATTCATCGCGTACGATCACAAGGGCGGAGACGAGAAGGGCATCGAGTTCGCGAAGTTGAAGCCGCGCCTGGTGACCGGCTCGATGGCCGAATTCTCCAAGCCACAGTACAAAGTGGACGTGCTGAAAGTCGAGGTGCCGATTAACCCCGTTTTCGTACAAGGCAGCAGCGTTTGCAAAGGGCCGTATGCCTACACGCGAGCCGAAGCGCTCGATCTGTTCCGCAGCGCCGCCGCCGTCGCAACCAAGCCTTTCATCTATCTGAGCGCGGGCGTCGCCAATCAAGTGTTCATCGAAAACCTGACGCTGGCGGCCGAGAGCGGCACGGACTATTCCGGCGTTCTTTGCGGCCGCGCCACGTGGCAAGATGGCGTTAAAATCTACGGCGAAAAGGGCGCGCAGGCGCTCGAAGACTGGCTCGGCACCGAAGGCGTGAAGAACATCGAGGCCGTGAACACTGCTATAGCCGCAGCCAAGCCGTGGTATGGCAAGGCCGGCATCGCGGCGGCTTAGTCCCAGGACACACTATATTGCCCCGCGACACTTCAGTTCCTCTTAGCCGTAACAAGAACCTCCGCAAGTGGGTGGACAAGATGGCGGCACTGACGCAGCCGGATTCCATCTATTGGGTGGATGGCTCGCAGGCGGAAAATGACCAACTCTGTGCCGAGATGGTCGCCAGCGGTACGCTGCTCAGGCTCAATCAGGATCTCTGGCCAGGTTGTTACTACGCGCGGTCGGATGCTAACGACGTGGCTCGCGTTGAGGATCGTACGTTCATCTGTTCGCTCTCGAAAGATGGCGCTGGTCCGACTAACAACTGGTTTCCTCCGTTTGAGATGCGGAAGAAACTTAAAGGTCTGTTTGATGGCTGTATGCGGGGCCGGACCATGTACGTGCTGCCATACAGCATGGGGCCGGTCGGATCGCCGATGTCGCAGATCGGCGTGCAACTGACCGATTCGCCGTATGTTGTGGTTAACATGCGCATCATGGCGCGGATTGGTTTGCCGGTATTTGCGGAAATCGACAAAGACGTGAAGCGCGTTGTGCCGTGCATGCACTCGGTTGGCGCGCCGCTTGCGCGCGGGGAAAAGGACGTTGCGTGGCCGTGCAATAAGGAAAAGTACATCGTCCATTTTCCTGAGACGCGCGAAATTTGGTCTTACGGGTCGGGCTACGGCGGAAACGCGCTGCTGGGCAAGAAGTGCTTCGCGTTGCGGATTGCTTCGAACATCGCGCGCGATGAAGGTTGGCTGGCCGAGCACATGCTGATTCTCGGCGTGGAGAATCCGGAGGGCGAAAAGACTTACGTCGCCGCGGCGTTTCCCAGCGCCTGCGGCAAGACGAACTTTTCTATGTTGGTGCCGCCAGACAGCTTTGAGGGCTGGAAGATCTGGACGGTCGGCGACGACATCGCGTGGATCAAGCCGGATGAAACCGGGCGTTTGCGGGCGATCAATCCGGAAGCGGGCTTCTTCGGAGTCGCGCCCGGCACTTCGACGCAAACCAATCCGAATGCGATGGCGGCATTGTCGCGCAACACGATTTTCACCAACGTAGCGCTCACACCCGAGGGTGGCGTCTGGTGGGAAGGCATGACCAAAGAGCCGCCCGCCGCGTGCACGGACTGGCAGGGAAGACCGTGGACGCCGGAAATCGCGAAAGCGACAGGTGCGAAGGCCGCGCATCCCAACTCGCGTTTTACGGCTCCGGCGTCGCAATGTCCGACGATCGATCCCGCGTGGGAATCGCCGGACGGAGTGCCGATCGGCGCCATTATTTTCGGCGGCCGGCGAGCGACGACGATGCCGCTCGTCTACCAGGCTTTCAACTGGAGCGCGGGCGTCTACACCGGCGCCACGATGGGGTCGGAAACGACGGCTGCTGCTGCTGGCGCAGTCGGCAAGGTTCGCCGCGATCCCATGGCCATGCTGCCGTTCTGCGGCTATCACATGGGCGACTACTTCCGGCATTGGCTGAAAGTGCAACGCGTTCTGAGCGAAACACCGCGGATCTTCCACGTGAACTGGTTCCGGAAGGACGCGGACGGCAATTTCATGTGGCCGGGATTCCGCGAAAACATGCGCGTGCTCCGTTGGATTGTAGACCGGGCCAAGGGGCGCGCCGTTGCGAAGGAAACGCCTATCGGCTGGATGCCGCATTACGAGGATCTCGACTGGCGCGGGCTGGATTTTCCGCGGGAAGCTTTCGAAGAGTTGCAGTCTTTCGACCGGGCCGCATGGCGCGCCGAGGTGATCAGCCACGAAGAGTTGTTTATCGATCTGCACGATCATCTGCCGCCGGAAATCATCTACGAACGAGAATTGCTGATCTGCCGGCTGTAGTTGGCTGCCGGCGGAGCAGGGAAGTGGGACACCTCCTTTTTTTGGGGGCAAAACTTCGCTATTGCAATTCTTGACCAACTACTTTACAATGCAAAGCATGAAGCCGCTTCAGTGGGTTTGCGTGCTCGCCGGTTCCGTATTCATCGGATGGAGCCACGCGCATACCGATGAGATTCCGGTGGTACTGGGTATAGTGCTGATACTGAGCACCATCCTCGGCCTGATATTTCCGGCGAAGCCGTGGCTCGCTGCTCTTCTGTTAGGAGCGCCATTGTTTATCGTCGAGACGCTGGTCCATTTCTCACTCGTGCATGCCCCGTACCCGCCATCGATTGGACTACCCTGGCCGGCGCTGACCGGATTCGTCCCGGCGTTCGGTGGCTCTTTTTTTGGCTCCGCAGTGCGAAACTTGAACAAAGAAGCAAAACCCGCCAGGTAGGCGTTGCCTGTTTAGTCCCACGCGCACGATCCACCGGCCGAATCCTTTGGAGTTTTTTCGGTAATGAAGACAGCATTTCTGTTCCCGGGCCAGGGCTCGCAGTACGCGGGCATGGGCAAGTCACTCGCCGACAATTTCGTGTCAGCACGACAATGTTTTGAGCAGGCGGATGACGCCCTCGGCTTCGCGCTCTCGCGTATGTGCTTTGAAGGTCCGGAAGACGACCTGAGGCTGACAGAAAATACGCAGCCCGCGTTGGTCGCGGTATCCGTTGCGGCCTGGACAGTCTTAAGCGCCGAGATCGAGCAGCCGGATTTCGTTGCCGGTCACAGCCTCGGCGAGTATTCCGCGCTCGTGGCGGCAGATTCGCTCGACTTCGCCGACGCCTTGCGAACGGTGCGCAAACGTGGACGGTACATGCAGGAGGCGGTTCCGCCGGGTGCTGGCGCGATGGCGGCACTGTTGAAATTGCCGGCCGGTAAACTGGACGAAATTCTCGCAGAAGCCGCCCAGGGCGAAGTGGTGACAACGGCGAACCTGAATTCTCCCGACCAGATCGTAATCGCAGGCAACCGGGGGGCGGTGGAACGCGCGATGGAATTGGCAAAGGCTGTCGGCGCCAAACGCGCGGTGCCGCTGCCCGTAAGCGCACCGTTCCATTGCCCATTGATGGAACCGGCACAGCAACGTCTTCGCGCCGACCTCGATGCCGTGGAATTCCGCGACCTCAGAGTGCCGCTTGTGAATAACTGGCAGGCGGCCGAGGTTCTCAAGGGTTCCGAGGCGCGCGAGGGCCTCTACCAGCAGGTACCGAATCCGGTTCGCTGGACGGAATCGATGGAGCGCCTGGCGGCCTCTGGTGTGGAACGTTGGTTTGAAGTGGGAGCGGGTTCGGTGCTCGCCGGGTTGCTCCGGACGATAGTGCCGGGATCGAAGTGCATCTCGTTCGGAGAGGCGAAGGATATCGAGAAACTTCGGTGAGGAGCAAGACTGCGGGCCATATGGGACGGATGAAGCGCTGGATAGACTGAGAAACAAAGGGTGGGGACGCTGGACTGAACCGGCGCCTCGAACGCCTCGAAGAAAAGCAGTAAGACCGCGCATCACGCCTGCGGGTCACAAGTGATCGTTACGCGGCGCAGATCTTGGGCTGACAGCGGGAACATCCTTTGACAACTTCCGATAACACATATTATGTAACATTATCTAAGCTCGTCGCCACTCATTGCGCCCGACCGCGCTACGAACCGCAACGCCACGGAATTGATGCAGTACCGCATCCCGCCCGGGGGCGGCCCGTCGTCGAACACGTGGCCCAAATGCGCCTCGCAAAGCGTGCATGACACCGCCGTACGGCTGATACCGAACGTGGCGTCGGGCGACTCGACGACATTCTCCGTCCATATCGGCTGCGTAAAACTCGGCCAACCAGTCCCGGAATCGAACTTGGTCCGCGAATCAAACAGCGCGGAACTACAGCACACACACCGATATAACCCGTCCTCGTGGAAATTCCAGTACGCGCCGGTGAAGGCCAATTCGGTATCCGCCCGCCGCGTCATCTGAAACTGGTCGACCGCCAACCGCTTGCGCCACTCGTCGTCCGAACGGTGAATCCGCAGCCTCCGGACGACCCCTGTCTGCCGGCCACGGTCGTCAAAAGTGGCGACCGTCACCATAACCGGCAAGGAAGCCAGTCGCTCCAGTTTCCGGCTCTCGCGCTCAAATACCCACCAGACGCCGGAACCGGCCACCACCACGCACAGAAACGCGCGACGGTGATATCGATTCTCCGGCTCGGGGACGGCGAAATTCACGATCCCATTATCGACGTTTCCCGCGCATGACGGATCAATTCGTCTTCCAGCCGGAAATCGGCTTTTCTGCTTCCGCCGTGCCGAAGGTACGCCTTATAAGTCTCCTTCAGCCCTTCCGCAAACGGCGTCAGGTTCATATTGAAGACGCGCTTGACCCTTCCAATCACCATGGTGATTGGCGGCAGATCGTAATACTCCGCGAAGTAGAAGGGCTCGGCGAACGCATTTCCGCCCGCGCGGGAGATCAGCGCACGAGGAACCCGCACCAACTCCGCCTCTCTGCTCGCAGCCTTCGCAAAGGCATGCACCACATCGATCTGCGTCAGCGGTCTTTCGTCCGCCACGTTAAACGCCCGGCCAGGAGCGGTATTCTTATCCAGGGCGTGAAAACACGCATCAACAAGATCGTTCACATAGCAGAACTGCATCAGCCGGTTGCCATCGCCCGGAATGATAATCGGCCGGCCCGCCGCCAGCCTGTCCCAGAAAAAAGCTTCGCGATAGAAAGGATTGCCGGGTCCGTAAACGAACGGAGGCCGCATTGTCACCACCGGAAATTTCGACTCGTGGTACATGCGGAACAGCGCACGCTCGCTCGACGCCTTGTTCCGGACGTAAGAGTTCTCATGCGCCTCGGACGCCAACGGTTCGTCCTCGGCGTGATTCAGGCCATCGCCGTAAGCCGCGACGCTGGACATGAATATATACCGCGTAAGATCGCCGGGAACGGCTCGGGCGCAGGCCTCCACCTGATGGCCGGTGGTGCCGCGTTCCCAATCGTAGGCGAAATCGTAAACGGCGTCGAATCTGCGGCCGGCAAGCGCCCCGCGAACGCTGGCCGCATCGTTACGATCCGCCAGTGCGTTGTGAACGCGTTTTCCGAATGGATGATCGCCGCGGCGATGCATCACGGTAACGTCGTGATCGGCCGCGAGCAAGCGCTTCACCAGAAGCTTGCCGATAAAAAGCGTCCCGCCGATTACGAGTATCCGCATCGCAATATCGCCTCAGTTTATGGACGCACGGACATCGGGGCGGTTACCGGGACCTAGTCGTAGTATTCAAGACCGAGGTGCGTGATGAGCCCTTCGCCCTTCATCCAGCGCAGCGTGTTCTTCAGCTTCATCAGCTGAATGAAAATGTCGTGCTCCGGATAGAGTCCCGGCGCGGTCATCGGTCCCTTGAAGTAGAACGACAGCCACTCCTGAACCCCGCGCATTCCGGCGCGCTGAGCCAGATCCATAAACAACACCAGGTCCAACGCCAGTGGCGCAGCCAGGATCGAATCGCGGCAAAGGAAATCCACCTTGATCTGCATCGGATATCCCAACCAGCCGAAGATATCGATATTGTCCCAACCCTCTTTGTTATCACCACGTGGCGGATAATAGTTAATCCTTACCTTGTGGTAAATATCTTTGTAAAGATCGGGATAGAGATCAGGCTGCAGGATCTGCTCCAGAGCCGAAAGCTTGGTCTCTTCCTTCGACCGGAACGAACCGGGGTCGTCGAGAACCTCGCCGTCGCGGTTGCCGAGGATATTGGTTGAAAACCAGCCCGAAACGCCGAGCATCCGCGACTTGAACCCGGGCGCCAGGAGCGTCTTCATGAACGTCTGGCCCGTCTTGTAATCCTTGCCGGCGATCGGTACGCTGCGGTCGCGCGCCATCTGCATCAGAGCCGGTGCGTCCACTGTCAGGTGCGGCGCGCCATTCGTGTAAGACACACCCGATTTCAGCGCCGCATACGCGTAAATCTGGCTGGGGGAAATTTCCGGATCGCTGTCGATCAGGCCCTGCTCGAATGTCTCAACTGTCTGGTGAACCGCTGCCGCGCGATGAAATACTTCCGTCGAGCCGCACCAGATCATGGCCAGCCGGCTCGCTCCCGTGCGCACCTTGAACTGACGGATATCGTCCATCAGCATCTCGGCATGCTCCATTTTGGACGCCTTCGGCTTCTGGTTCGGGCCATTGATGCGCTTCACGTATTCGGTATCGAACACCGCGGGCATTGGCTTCAGCGCCGAGAGCGGCTCTTTCAGCTTGTCGAGCAAAGGCCGGTCGAGAACAGCCGCGTTGACGGCGGCCTCATAACAGTTTTCCTCGAAGATATCCCAGCCGCCAAAAACCAGATCCTCCAGCGTAGCCAGCGGAACGAAGTCCTTAATCCGGGGAGTATTGTTATCGGTGCGCTTTCCCAACCGGATCGTAGCCAGCTGCGTGACCGAGCCGATCGGCTTTGCCATGTTCTGTTTGATGGCTTCCACGCCGGCGATGAAGGTAGTCGCCACCGCGCCCATGCCCGGAATCAGGATACCGAGTTTGCCCTCGGCTGGCTCGATTTTCGGCGTAGGTCTGACAGGCGTGTCTTGCGTGTTTGGCAAAAATTAGCTCCCTGGTGCGCGTCCAAACGCGTCTGTAAACGGTGCGTCACCTTTACAGAAAGGGTTTGGGACTTGACCGCAATTCGTTATAATACCAGTCCATGCCCTTCCGCGTGTCTCCAGCCGGCGCAAATCACGGCCTCGCTGCCAATCAGGCCACGGGCCGGGTTCCGATGTCGGCCATTATTGCCGACGACGAGCAACTGGCGCGCGAAGAACTCCGCTTCCTTCTCGAAGAAGCGGGCGACGTGGAAGTGGTCGGGACTGCCTCGAACGGCCTCGAAGCGCTCGATCTGATCGAGAAACTCGACCCCGCCCTGGCGTTTCTCGATATTCGGATGCCGGGACTGGACGGCTTGGGCGTCGTCCGGCGCTTGCGGGAAAACGAGATCGATCCGCCGCATATCGTTTTTTCCACTGCCTTCGACCAGTTTGCCGTGGAAGCGTTCAAGCTCGAAGCCATGGACTATCTGCTGAAGCCAGTCGACCGCGAACGCCTGGCAGCAACCCTCGCCCGGGCTCGCCGCGCGCTTGCCGAGCGGCTTACGGAACCGGCCCTGTCGGCTCCCGCCAGGCCTGCGTTCACGAAACTGCTGCTGCGCAGCGGGTCGCGCAATCTGGTCATCGCGCCCGAGGAACTCGTTTACGCCACGATCGCCAACGGAGTGATCACGCTGGTCGCCACGGTCGCGGAGGGTCAGTCCAACTTCCGAACCATCGAAGAACTGCAGGCGGCGCTCGATTCGGATATGTTCTGGCGCGCGCACCGGTCGTACCTTGTCAACGTGAACCGCATCCGGGAAGTAGTACCGTGGTTCAAGTCGACGTATCAGCTCCGGATGGACGACAAGAAGGCGAGCGAGATTCCTGTGAGTCGCCTGCAGAGCCGCAAATTGCGCGAGATGCTCAACCTGTAGCGGCGGCGCTCAATCCCGGACCGGCGAACGCGTCCGTTGGGAGGCTCCCACCGAAAATCCCGGATCTGACCGAAACTTCCGCTTTGGCGGCGGGTTTTACAGACATGGCGATCGTTTGCCTGGTATATGAAGCACTACATGGAAGAGCGAATTTGTCTGATCGTCGATGACGAACCCGGAATCCGCAAGTACCTCGCCGTCGTGTTGAGGAACGAAGGTTTCCGATGCCTTGAAGCCGAAAGTGCGGCCGAGTCCCTGCGAATTCTGCGCGGGTGCCGTGGCGAAATCGACTTGATGATCACCGACATCCGTATGCCCGGGGATATGGATGGAATCGATTTGGCGAACGCGGTCAGGAACTCGCATCCCGGTCTGCCGGTGATACTGGTTTCCGGGTACACGGCCAGAGATCCGGAAGGCTTCCAGGTCGTCCCGAAGCCATTCACGCCCCGTGAAATTGTGGAAGCTGTCGATAAGGCCATGCTCGTCCCGGCTGGAAACGCTCGCTGATTGCTACGGCGTCGTCACGTCGATCATGTTGTCGTCGGAAACACGGTCGATCAGCTTGTTGTATGGGTCGATTCCGGCACGGGTCGGGGCTTTGTCCACGATCACCTTGAACGTCCGGCGCTCTCCGGTGAACCGTTCCTTCTTCAAATAGAGGGGCTGTTCTTCGCCCTTCTTTCCGTTGAACACTCCGATTTCGACGTAATCTTTCAGCGCCATCGGAGTTTCCACGCCGTTGCCATCGGCCTGGACCTTTCGCGTCTGCACATCCAGCGTCACTTCATACTTGCCATCCGGGGTTTTACGCGAGGTGGCGCTTACAGCCTTGTTGTCGTACAGCACGATACGGTTAAAGCCGTCGTCTACCAGGTATTGGAACTCCGTCGGCGTCTGAGCCAGTATCGCGTCCACCAGCATTCGCGTGTCGGGATAGGCGGTCTCCGTGGCCCCGGCGCCGCGCGCGTTCCCGATCGCGTCCGTCTGGTTCCCTGCGTTGACATAGCGATACCGCATCAGAAAATTATGCAGCGCGAGATCGAGCTTGTCCTGCCCGATGTAATCCGCCAGCGTATAGAGGATCTGGCCGCCCTTCTGATACCAGACATACCCTTCCCTCTGCACTAACGCCAGAGGCGGCTCGTGTCGCGTCTCGCCCGAACGGCCGCGCAAATAGGTGTCAAGCTCGTAGCGGAGATATCGATGCATGTTATCCCGTCCGTATTTGTGCGCCATGACCTGCAACGCCGAATACTCCGCCAGGCTCTCCGACATCATATTGGAACCTTCAACATTACCGCCTATCAACTGGTGCCCCCACCATTGATGCGCAAGTTCGTGCGCCGTAACGAACCAGGTAAAATCGATGTCTGTCGGCTTCAGAACGCGGCCGATAAATCCCATTCCTTCCGAGTACGGGACGGTATTGGGGAACGACTGGGCAAATGACCGGTAGCGCGGGAACTCCAGTATGCGGAACTGGCTGAACTCATACTCGCTGAATGCGCGTTGGTAGTAATCGAGACCGGCTCGCGCGCTGGCAATCATATCGTCAATGTCGTATTTGTGAGCGGGATCGTAATAGACTTCGAGCGCGACATCGCCGCTCGCGCCGTGATACTGCTCCTTACGGACCTGATAACGCCCGGAGACGTACGCAAAGAAGTCCTGGATATGCGTGCTGCCCATGCTGTACTCGTAGAAACGGCGGCCATTGGCCTGCCATTCGCGCTGAAGATAGCCGGGAGCCAGGGCGATTTGATTCGGCGATGTACTGACGACCGTATGGTAGGTAATCCAGTCCGATTCGCCGGCGAACAGGTTGTTTAACGACTGCACCGGATCGCCCCGATGCGCCATCTCTTCAAGCGTCGGCAACTTCTCTTCCCTCCGGCGCCGCGGATCGTCCAATTCGATATCCCTGTTGTAGCCGATGTAAGGCATGTAGTCGGAGTCGAAAAAGGTGCCGTTGTAGGCAAACTCTGCAAGCTCGTTGCCATCGCGGAAGCCGCGGCTTTCGTGGCCGACATTGCAGCTCAGCGTCATGAAATCGCCGGGCGCCAGAGGCTGTTCCAACGCGTAGATGGAATAGGCGTTGTACGGCGCGGAACTCACCAGATGGAACGGACGATCGAAGCGGATGCCCGATACGGACTGCCTCGAATCGGTGACGTGAATCCGCGAAATCGGCTGCGAAGACTTATTCTGCAATGTCATCCGCATGTTTCCGTCGAATGAACGGCGGCCGGGATAAATGTTGATGTTGGCGTCAACCGCGGTAACCTTCGGTTGGACCAGATTCTCATACCGTTTGAAACTGCGCTCGTACGCCGCCTGCAGGTCACGCCGGGTTTTCGAGTCGCGATAGATATTCAGGACGTGCGCATTGTAGTAATACCAAGTGCCTGAGCCAACCGCCATACACAGGAAGAACAGGCCCACCGGAGCCAGCCGAGGCGCGCTGGCCAGCGCCAGTCGCGTGCGCGCGCCGAAGGAATCTTCCGCACCGCGCCGCGCGTAAGCGATTGAGACAACCGCCAGGAAGGCGGCGATTGACAACCAGTAAGTGATCGCCCAGAACATGGCCGGAACGAAATGGCCGTAGCCGTTCATATCCGAATAGGTGTACCCCGGGAGGTCGCCTATCAGATACAGCGTGTTCTCCCATCCGAAACTGGAGAGAATCGGCATGAGTACGAACACGCCGATCAGGATGCCGTGGCCCAGAAACTTATTCGACACAAGCGTCTGAACGAAAAATGCGAACAGCGTGAAAGTCAGGACCTGCGGGAAGGTAACAACATAAAGTTCCTTGAAATACTGCAGGAACTCGTAGTGATAGTAACCCGCGAGAGTCTGCATGAAAACGCCCACCAGCATGGCGACCGTCAACAGCGCCAGTTCTACAAACACAACCGCCGTGAGCCTCGAAAGCCAGTCGGTCGATTCCCGCATCGGGAGCGCGTCGTGAATGCCGTCGAAGTGGGTGTCTCGCTCACGCCACAGTATTTCCGCCGCGTAGAGGGTCGCGACAATGAAGAGGAACAACATGGAGCTGCCCTCCACCGCCTGCACCATCAAATAAGTTACCGGCCAGACGTTCCGGTCGGCAAACTTGCCCGCGTAGTAGCCGTTATTGATGCCGAACGCCACCAGCAACGCGAGAATCGCCCAGAACGGGAGATCGCGCAGAATATTGCGGATGCGCATTCGGGAAAGAGAGAAGTATTGCGCGAGCGCGGCTGTTCCGCCGAACGCCTGGCCGACCGCCGGGAGTTTCACGCTCACCAGCGATCGCGCCGGAGTGCCTTCCGCCGCTTCCCGCTGCTTCGCTTTAGCGGCGCGGCGGCCTTGCGAAACCGCCGTCAGCGCCTCGGCCGACATCGGAAATAGAGTCCACACCGTGCCCAGCGCCAGCAAACCTACCGATCCCCACAGAAGACGGTTGTAAAGGAAAATGCCATTGACGAGCGATGGCGACCATGTCAGATACATCGAGTTCTTTTCGATGACCGTCCAGTAACGAGTCACGTCGTCCAGCAGGATGAACCCGACGGGATCGAGGATGCCCGACCAGAACCGTTCGAGCGACTGCGTGGCGGAGAATACCGTGA
The DNA here is from genome assembly GCA_003136575.1 of Bryobacterales bacterium. Lineage (GTDB taxonomy): Bacteria > Acidobacteriota > Terriglobia > Bryobacterales > Bryobacteraceae > BOG-234. Next base: position 40,419 of record PLEX01000178.1, read on the forward strand.
GGCCGATGATGTACGCCATGAAAAACGCCACTCCCTGCAGATAGACGATGAAGATCTTGCGAGTGAGTGCGGCTACTGCGAAGAAGCATGAACCCATGAAGCAAATCTGCACAACCGTGATAGAGAGGAACGGCTCAAGATAGGCCCAAAGATGATTGGGGCCGATGCGCGTACGATCCGCCCACGGCGCGAATGTCCCGAGAAATGTGCCGATGAGGAGACCGGAGAAAACGAATATGCAGGTAATCAGGGAACCGGCCCAGCGGCCTCCGAGATAGGCAAATTTCGATATGGGCTTAGTGAACAGGATCTGGAAGGTATCACGCTGAAAATCGCGAAGGATCGACGTCCCGAAAATCGCGGAAACGATGATAATGCCAAACAGCGACGCGCCGAAATCGTTGTATGAGTTTGCGTAGGGTGAATTCAGCAATAGCTTGCCGTTGCTGCTGCCCACCGGCCCGAAGCTTTCCGAGGCCACGCAGAGAAACGAAAACGCGAGCCAGATGGCGAAGTACACCCACGTCGAGAGGCTCTTCGCCCGGAACTTGAGCTCGAAAGTGAGGAACTCCCAAAAGAGCGTCATCTCATCCGCCTCCGTTTGGCTCGACCCCGGCCAGGCGGGCGAAAGCGCCCGCTCCACGAGCAAAATCAGTTGACCGCATGGCGCTTCTTCTGCCTCGAAAGCTCAAGGAAGTAAACGTCCTCAAGGCCCGAATCGACCACTTCAAATCCCTGCCCGGGATCGGATTTAGAATAAACGCGGATCTCATGTTGCCCCGCGATCAAACAAGTGCTGAGGACTGAGAACTGCGATTCAAGCCCCCGCAGTTCGTCGTCGGAGCCAACGATCTTCCGCCAGACGCGGCCATTCAGTGCGGCGAGCGTCTCCGAAGGCGCGCCATCGAGCAGCAGCTCTCCGTCTCCCATGATCGCCATGCGCGGACAGAGTTGCCGAACGTCGTCGACGATGTGAGTCGACAGAATCACGGTCCGGTCGCGGCCAATGGAGGAGAGCAGATTCAGAAAACGGTTGCGCTCGGCCGGGTCGAGCCCGGCGGTCGGCTCGTCGACAATAATCAGCCGCGGATTGGCCAGCAGGGCCTGCGCAATTCCGAAGCGTTGCTTCATGCCGCCGGAAAACGTGGATAGCGCCCGATTCCGCGTGTCCCAGAGGTTCGTCTGATTGAGCAGCGCGTCAACGGTTTCTTTGCGCTCGGCCGAAGAAGTCACGCCCTTCATCACGGCGAGGTGGTGGAGCATATCGACTGCGGAGATCCTGGGATAAACGCCGAACTCCTGCGGTAAATAGCCGAGCACTTGCGGATCTCGTTCTTCTGTTTGACGACATCGATGCCATCGAGCGAAATCGTGCCGGAATCGGGGTCCTGCAGCGTGGCAATCGTCCGCATGAGAGTGCTCTTACCGGCTCCATTGGGCCCGAGCAGGCCAAACATATTGTTGCCGATGGTCAGAGAGATGTTCTTAAGAGCCTTGACGCCGTTCGGATAAGTCTTCGAAAGGCCGGTGATCGTAAGCGCCATCTTGCCATTCTACGCCAGAATGTCCGTCACTACGCTACCCTGATTCCCTACCCCGGACAAACGCGCATCCAGGCCGGAATATTTCACCGTCATCCGCATGTGATCGATCCCCAGCACGCGAAGCATCGTTGCGTGAAAGTCGTGAATGCTCACCGGATTCTCTACGGCGGCGTAACCAAGCTCGTCGCTTGTGCCGTAACTGAGGCCTGGCTTGATGCCGCCGCCGGCCAGCATGTAAGAAAACGTCTTGATATGGTGGTCGCGGCCGTCTCCGCCCTGGGACATCGGCGTTCGCCCGAACTCGCCGCCGAATACGACCAGCGTATCGTCGAGCATTCCGCGTTGTTTCAGGTCGGTGATCAGCGCCGCGGTCGGCCGGTCCACTTCTTCGGCCTTGAATTCGATGCCATCCTTGACGCCGGAGTGGTGATCCCAGTCGCGATGGTAAAGCTGGATGAAGCGCACTCCGCGTTCTGCCAGACGCCTGGCCAGCAGGCAGTTCGATGCGAACGATCCGTCGCCGGGTCTTGCTCCGTAAGCGTCGAGAACGCTCTGGGGTTCCTTGCTCATGTCGACAAGATCAGGCACGCTGGTCTGCATCTTGAACGCCATCTCGTATTGCGAGATTCGCGTGAGAATCTCCTGATCCTGAACCGCGCTATAGCGATTGCGGTCAAGCTGGTTGATGGCGTCTATGGACTGGCGCTGGAGAGTTGCATCGATTCCGGCGGGGTTTTCGAGATAGAGCACCGGGTTCCCGTAAGAATTGAGCTTCACACCCTGAAACTTACTCGGCAGGAAGCCGGCCGACCATTGCCGCGCCGAGATCGGCTGCATCTGGCCTCCCTGCCCGGCCGACAGCATCACGACGAAACCAGGCAGGTTCTCGGTCTCCGCGCCGAGTCCGTAGAGCATCCACGCGCCCATGCTGGGGCGGCCCGCGATGATGGAACCCGTGTTCAGGAACATGTGCGCCGTGTCGTGGTTGATCTGCTCGGACCACATGGAGCGGACGATCGTGGCATCGTCGACGATACTGCCGATCTTTGGAAAGAGCTTGCAGATGCGCTGCCCGGATTTGCCGAAGGTGGCGAATTCGTGCTGGGGGCCGTAGCAGGTCAGCGTCTTGCCCTGAAGCTGGGCGATTTGCTGACCCTTGGTATACGATTCCGGCATCTCTTTGCCGTGCATCTCACGAAGCTTCGGCTTGTCGTCGAAAGTTTCGAGGTGCGACGGCCCGCCAGCCTGATAGAGATAGATGACGCGCTTGGCCTTCGGCGGAAAGTGCCGGGGGTTAATCGCGCCCATCCATTTGTCGCCCGCGGTCGCTTCGGCGGCTGACAGGATGCGCGGGTCGATCAGCGAGTTCAGCGCAATCAGCCCCAGCCCCGCCATGCCACGGCCGAGGAACGCCCGGCGCTTGAGTGATTCAGTTATTGTCGGATCCAGTTGCATGGTTAGTCCCTCGTTATCGCTTCGTGCAGATTGAGAATCACCCGCGCGACGCTGGTCATCGCGGCCAGATCGGCTGGTTTCATGTTCTCCGGTACGGGCGCTTCGCCGATCGTCAGCAGTTCGGCCGCGCCCTTCCTATCGGTCTCGAAGTGTATGGCCGCATTTCGATGAAGATCGCGCAAGACCTTTAATTCCGATTCGGCGGGCTTCCGCTCGAGGCTTCGCTCGAACGCCCAGGCGAGTTGCGCGTCCACGGTCTTGCCTCCCTTGTCCAGAATGTTTTCCGCGAAAACCCGCGCGGCCTCGACGAAGATCGGGTCGTTCAGCAGATCGAGCGCCTGCAGCGGCGTGTTCGAATTCACGCGGTTGACGGTGCATTCCTCCCGCGTCGGCGCGTCGAAATTCAGCAGCGAAGGATGCAGGAAAGTCCGCTGCCAGTGCGTATAAACGGCGCGGCGGTAGAGACCGTCCCCGTGACTGGCCGACCAGTCTCGCTTCGGGAAGTTGAGCGCGGCCAGATAACCTTCGGGTTCGTAGGGGCGAACGCTCTCGCCACCGAACTGCTTTGCGAGCAGGCCGGAAATTTCAAGCGCGGTATCGCGAACGGATTCCGCTCCGATGCGGAACCGGCTCTGGCGCGCGAGCAGACGGTTATCGGGATCGCGTTTATCGAGGTCGGGGTTCGAGAGAGATGACTGCTTGTAAGTCGCGCTCGTCACGATAGTGCGAAGCAGATGCTTCACGTCCCACTGGTGCGCGCCCGCGGCCTGATATTCCGGCTTCATGAATTCCGACGCCAGCCAGTCGAGCAGTTCGGGGTGCAACGGCGCTTCACCCTGCGAGCCGAGGTCTTCGAGGTTCTTCGATATCCCGATCCCAAAGAGCTCTCGCCACATCCGATTCACGAACGCGCGGGCGGTCAGCGGATTGGAACTCGATACGAGCCAGTTGGCCAGATCGAGTCGCGTGGCGCGCTTGCTGCCGGTCTCCAGCTTGCCGAGGAATTCGGGAATGGCCGGCTGCACGATGTCGCCGGAATCGTCCATCCAGTTGCCGCGCGGCAGAACGCGAACTTCGCGCGGCTCCACCGACTCGGTCACCATCACTTCGGGAACTTTGCTTAGCAGGATTTCGTGCTTTGCCTCCAGTTTGGCCAGTTCGATGCGCGCCGGCTGCAACTGCGGGTTTGAATATTCGAAGTAATAGAGAACTAGTTTTTTCTGATCTTCTGAGCGCTTTTCAGGCGAGACGAACAGCGCGGTCGCGAGATTGGCCGCGATGCCATCATGCTGCGGCGGAGGCGGCGCGACGACCGGAGCATCCAGCTTGACTGCGGCACTCGGGTCGACTTGGGGAGCGGCAGGGNNGGCGAAACCGCCTGCCCGACAGGCTCCGATCTACGGAGGGCATTTTTCAACGCATTCCTGCCTCCGGTGCCCGGGAACGTTCCGGCGCTCGGCGCCAGAGTGATGCGGAAGCGGCCAATGGTCGCGCGGCGTTCGTCGGAATCCTGATNNGATATGAACTTCGATTCGGCTATCGGCGTCAGTTGTAATAAGGCGTTCGAAACGCAGCATCAGCATAGTCCGGGGTCCGCGGGATTGCGCTCCGATGGCCCAGCCGGTTTTGGAATCGCCGTCAATCGCCGCCATCGCGGGATATCCCGCGACCGGAGTCACGTCACTGAAGGCGAATGAGAACGGCAATTTCTTTCNNTGGCCGGTTTCAATCCCAAGGCCAGCCCACTTCCCTGCTCCGGGCTGGATCGTGACGCTATAGGTTTCGTTGTCGGGGTTCGGGCCGTCGACGCTGATCATCCCCACGCCCATTGACACTGACGTGGAAAGAATCCGCGGGTCCTGTTTAATCGGCTCCTTCTGTATGGAAAGGACCGCCTTACTGGCTGACGCGGCGACCGGAATCGGGAACTGCCANNTTCCTGGCGGCGTCGATCTGCGCCTGAACGGCATCGATCGCCTCCTTCTGGCCGGGGCCATACACCAGCATCTTCGGTGCGAACGCGGTCGGGCCGACGTCCTGAACCAGACCATCCTCTTTAATGTCGGCGAAGAANNATCGAATTTGTGGTTGTGGCATTCCGCGCAACCCATGCTGGTGCCAAGCCAGACGCTGCTGAAATCCCGTACCCGGTCGGCGCCGTACTTTGCGTAGTATTCCTTCGGCTGGAGTCCGCCTTCAGCGGAACTTCGGCTGAGGCGGTTGTACGCAGCCGCGATTTTCTGGTCGATAGTAGCGTTGGGAAGCAGATCGCCAGCCAATTGCTCGCGCGTAAATTCGTCGAACGGTTTGTTATCGCGGAAGGCCTTCAAAACATAATCGCGATAGAGCCAGACCGGGCGGCTGCCATCGCTGTGGAAGCCAGCCGAATCGGCGTAGCGGACTGCGTCCAGCCAGCGGACTGCCTGTTGTTCAGCGTAGTCGGGCGATGCGAGCAGGCGGTCGANNCGGCGAATCAAGGTGCGCCGGTCGGCCTCATACGAAGGTTTAAGTCCTTCTTTCGCTAAACGCGCGTAAACAAATGCATCGATTGGATTTGCCGGCTTCAGCGCGGTAACCGGAACGGCAGGCCTGATGATCGGTTGATACGACCAGTGGCTCTCATACTTCGCGCCCTGCGCGATCCAGCGGCGCATCGTATCTTTCTGCGCCGCAGTCAGTTCGCTGTGAGCGTAGACCGGCGGCATGACGGTGGCCGAATCCTTCGAGAAGATACGCTCGATCAGCTCGCTGTGGTCGGGATCGCCGGGAGTGATCGGCGTACCCTGCGCTTGGGGTTTAATGGCTTCGCCGCGAAGGTCGAGACGGAAACCGCCGACCCGTGAACTGACGTCCGGGCCATGGCAGCGGAAGCAGTTGTTCGATAGAATAGGGCGGACTTCACGGTCGAAGTTCACGTTGCCCGCCGTCTGGGCCGTGATCGCAATGGTGGAAATTCCCGCCAACGCAATCGCCGCCAGCCCAACCAGGCCATCTCGAATCCTTGTTCCTGCGCTTTCGCTCATCGATTCAAAACCCAATCCGATCCTTTTGCGAATCGATCTTCTTGTCATCAAGTCCCGGCACCTTGCGCAGATCGTCGACATCCTTGAAAGACCCTTTGGACGCCCGGTACGCCACGATCGCATCGCCTTCCGCCGGAGTAAGCCGGAGCGCCACCGATATTTCTTTGGCCGAGTCCCGATTCACGTTCACTTTCGCCAACTCCGGCTTATCAGGCCCGAAATTCTTCGCCAGATAGGCCACGACGGGTTCCCACTGATCCGGATTCAGCGATGCGCCATTTTCTATCATCTCCCGAAGCGTGCCGCGCCATTGGTCGAGCGTGAGTTTCTGCTTTGCGATTCGTTCGGCCGTGTGGCAAACGGTGCATGCGGNNTTCGACGGCGTCCCTTCCCTTCCCCTCGGGCAATTGAACGTCGTCGTCCGCGAACGCCAGGGTCGCCCCAACCAGAATCAACGCAATGCTGACATTCCGGGCGAGACGATGGGTAAACCACGCCGAGACTAACAAAACGATCTTCTCTCCCTCACGAGCCGCTCAGCGTTTACGCTACCATCCGCGGGTCCCAGGGTCAAGCGGGGCAGCCGACTCCTTGCCCCGATTGGTCGCTGCGTTGGTCGCTCCACCACAGCCCGCCCCGCCATTCCCGATCCAGGCTAAAATCGGGTTATCCGCCAAAAGACCCTCGACTTTTCAACCAGCTCCGACTTTTTCCTCCCCTCGCGCGTCTTCATGCAAGGAGCCAGAACTTGATCTTTCGGGCCGTCGAAGA
>PLEX01000172.1 GCA_003136575.1 Bryobacterales bacterium
CATCTTGACCAGTTCGATCTGCAGCAGTTCGATCTCCTCCAGATACTTTGAGGCCTTCATTTGCACCGGATAGGGATAGTTCGGGTTAATGATCAGTTTCTTACTCTTTGCTCCCTTTACCTTCGCAACCAGTTCCGGGGGGATGCTGGTACGCACCTGTTCGTCGATAAGCGCCACCATGGGAAAAGCGGCAGCCAGCGCTTTGTTGGAGGTTATTTTCGCCTTCAGTTTGTTCTTCGGCTTCTCTTTCCCGGCTTTCGCCTGGGCCTTCATTTTTTTCTTTTCCAGCTTTCGGGCCGCTTTGTCCAAATCCCCAGGGTACGCCGGAGATTCCGGCGGCGTTGCAGCCTGAAAGCCATTTGGGGTCGCTTCGGGAGAAGCAAAGCCGTCCTTTACCGGCGATCCCGATGGAGCGGCCGCAAAGCTATCGTGCGCCCCCGTGGCTATTGCGTCTCCGGACGGAATTTCGGTCTCGGTCAATGTGTCGTACATGGGGACTCCTCGCGTTGAGATTGAAAGTCAAAATGGACGTCCCGGGGTTTNNATGGGTTATCGAAGGGCGATGGGCAATTCGTATTTTTCGATTGAGCCCATTGGAGGAATTGATACCGCGCGTCCGTTCATAACATCTGGAGCCTTAAGGGGGCTTCCGAGTCTAGCGAAGATTGGCTTCAGCGATTCCGCGCGTTCGGTGCCTGACGACTCCGCTCCGGATCTTTCCGGACCCGTGGGCCTTAAGCGCGTCGGGCAAAATGCCACGGGGAATTGAGATTGCGAGCGCCTTCCTCTATGCGTACGCATAGACCATCGCGATCGCGCCGATCACACACGCCAGGAAGATGCTGTGCCGCAGCGTGAAGCGGAANNATCTTGCCCATCACGCCGCCGCTCGAGTTAGCAGCCGCCATCAGGGCCGGACTCAGATGCAGTTTCTGCGCGGTGATCACCTGGAGGCTGCCGAACAGAGCGTTGGCGGAAGTGTCGCTGCCCGTCAGGAAGACGCCCATCCAGCCCAGCAACGCGCCGAAGAACGGGAACAGCGCGCCGGCGGTCGCAAAGGTCAGCCCCAGCGTGCCGGTAGCGCCGGAATAATTCATCAGGAAGGCGAGGCCCAGCACGGTCGCGATGGTGGTTTCCGCCAGAACCAGCTGTCTGATTGTGCGGCCAAGGACGCCGAAAAATACAGACGGGCGCATTCGAAGGAAGATCGCCGAGAGCACTGCGGCGATCAGACACGCCGTGCCGGACGCGGAAAGCCATTCAAACTTGTAAATCGCGTCGTAAGGAGCGGCTTTCGCGGCGACCGGTGGCATGCGCATGACGAGCCTGTGCAGGCCCGGCCACGGAAACTGGTGCGTTGCGTGGCTGAGCTGGGCTTTGATCGAAGGCACGCCCCAGAGCAGAACGCATACGACCAGCAGCGCGAACGGGGTCCACGCCTTAATCATCTGTGCCGACGGGATAATGGTACGGGCAGGGGCTGGTCCATCGTCGGAAAGGCGGAAGTCGTCTTTGGGATACCAGAACCTGAGCAGAATCACCAGGACTCCGACGGCCGTGAGCGATGCCATAATGTCGGTCAGTTCCGCGCCGACATAGTTCGATACCAGAAACTGGACGCCGCCGAAGGAAACGCCGCAGAGGATCGCCGCGGGCAGGACGCCGCGCAGGGCCTTCCAGCCGCCCATCACGAGGACGAGATAGGCCGGGATGAACAGCGAAACCGGGGCGCAGATTTTGCCGACGCCCGCACTCAGTTGCAACAGCGGCAACCCGGTGACGGTCGCCAGCATGATCAGCGGGGTACCGATGGAGCCGAAGGCCACGGGTGCGGTGTTGGCCAACAGGCAGATGGTCGCGGCCCGAAATGGCTTGAAGCCAAGTCCGGTGAGCATTGCGGCCGCGACCGCGACCGGCGTGCCGAAGCCGGCCGCGCCTTCGATGAACGCGCCGAAGGCGAACGCAATCAGGAGCGCCTGCAATCGGCGGTCGCTTGTCAGGTTGGCGACCGAGCCGCGGACGACGTCAAACTGCCCGGTGGCGACCGTGATGTTGTAGAGCAGGATCGCGGCGAATACGACCCAGCCGATCGGGAACAGGCCCTGCGCGGCACCGTAGGCGACCGAACTGGCGGCAAGTGATACCGGCATGCCGTAGATGCCGATGGCCACAAGGATTGCCGTCGCGAGTCCGGTGAGCGATGCGATCCAGGAGGCTTTCCGCAGTACGCCCAGCACGATCAGGAGCGCGACGACCGGCAACGCGGCGGCAAGGGCGGAGAGGGGCAGACTGTCCCCGACGGGAGTATAGGCGTGTTGCCACATAGAGGTGAATCGGAATCATATCATCCCCCGATGGAATTCGAAAGCTATTATTTCCCCGCGTGGGATACTATCCGCTAGGGCGCGTAATCACCGCGAAAGCGCTTCGGGGAAATAAGGTTCTGAGTGATCTCCTGCCGTGATTTAACCCGCCGGTTCGGCCAGTTTACCGCCGTCGACTCGATCTCGTTCGAGGTGGCAAAAGGCGCCATCTGCGCGGTGCTGGGGCCGAACGGGGCGGGGAAGTCGACTACCGTCGCTATGTTGACCGGTTTGCTCGCGCCAACATCGGGCGAGGCGACGGTTTGCGGCGTTAACGTCTTGGCCGATCCCGTTGCGTTGAAACGCAGGATCGGCGTCCTGCCCGAAGATCTCGCCCTGTTCGACGATCTGACGGTCGAGGAGCATCTCGAACTGACCGGCGACATCTACGGCCTCGGCGCTGACACCACGCGCGAGCGCATGGAGAGGTTGCTCGCCGTTCTCGGACTGGCACCCGGCCGCCGCACGTTCGCGCGGTCCTGTTCGCATGGAATGCGCAAGAAGACCGCGTTTGCCATGGCGCTGCTGCCCAATCCCGAGGCGCTTTTTCTCGATGAGCCGTTTGAAGCTGTGGACCCCGTCACTTCGAGCGTCATGGCGGACATTCTCCGCAAGGCTGCCGCGCGCGGCGTCACGGTGTTCCTGACGTCGCATATTCTGCCGACGGCGCGACGGATCGCCGACCAGTTCATCATCATCCGCGGCGGCCGGATCGTGCTGAACTCAGCGTCATCGGAACTGAGCAGGCCTCTTGAAGACCTGTATTTCGACCTGGCCGAAGCTCCCGTATCGGACGAACTCGAGTGGCTTGGCGAAGCCAGATGAGCAGCCTGGCGAGACCACGCGCAATTCTGAAATGGCTGGCGCGGGCCACGTCTCGCCACCGCCGGACTTTCCGGATTACCGGGAACAATCTGAATTACACTGCCGTAGCTCTGGCGTTCATGCTGGACGCGCCCGCGGCCGGCATCCTGCTGGCGATCATGGGAGTGGTCGTGTTGCTGCCGCTTAGTTCCGACCCGCTGAACGCCGTACCTCGCACCCGAATGCGAATCTGGCCGCTCGAAAACGGGGAGCGGAGATTTCTTCGCATCGTCAGCCCGTGGTTGAATCCGATGACCTGGGTAGTGGTTGCGCTTGCGCTGTGGCGTAGGGTCTCGCTGGGGATTGTCCTGCTGGCGGCCGGCGTATTGGCCACCGGATTTCTGACTTCCGCTAGAGCCGGCGGAGGCCGATCGCCATGGCGCAGTATCCCATCGTTCCCGGGTGCGCTGAATCAGCTGATCCGAAAGAATCTCCGCGAGATGCTGTCAACGCTGGACTTTTTCTGCGGAGCGCTCATTTCATTAACGGCATTGATGTGGCGCATCGCGGGCCTGCTTCCTTCCGACGCTTTATTCCCCCTCACCGCAATTACCATGCTGGCGATCTCGACGTGCGCGCTGACGCTCTTCGGCCTTGACGGAGAGGCGGGTCTCACACGTTATCGGTTGTTGCCCGTCCGCGGCTGGCAAATTTTGATTGCCAAGGATGCGGCCTACCTTGCGATGGCCCTGGTGCTCGCCCTGCCGCTTTCGCTGACTGGAGCATTGGGCGCGGCGCTGATCGCGCTCGCAGTTGGCCACAAGGCTTCCGTGACTCCGCAGGCACAATCGCGCTGGCGTTTTCAGACAGGCCCTTCGTTCGGCGATGCCATCGCGCAGATTGTGCCGATGACGATGGCTGGCGCGGCCGTAGTCTATACGAGCCGATTCGTTCTTCTGCTGTGCGCCGCGTTGTGGGCGTGTTCCTTGTGGTGGTTTGGCCGCGAGATAGACGTCGCCGGTGTCAGTTTCCGCCAGGGCCGCTAAGCGCCAAGGATGCGCGCCGCGAAATCTTCCATGCGGTCGACCAATAAATCCGGCGGGCACTCGTGCAGAGTCTCCGGCTGAAAGCCATAAGTTACGCCGCAGGACATCACGCCGGCATTCCGCGCCGTTTGCATATCGACGATGCTGTCGCCCACCATCCAGGTATTCTCCGCAGTGGCTTCGACCTCATCCCGCAAGGTGTCGATGCCGATGGGGTGCGGCTTCTTCTGCTCGAAACTGTTGCCACCGTAGATGCGGAAGAGGATGGGCGTGAGCCCCATGGTTTCCATGATGGCTTCGCTGATGCGCACCGGCTTATTGGTGAGCACGGCGAGCCTGTTTCCGGCTCCATGGAGCCGTTCAAGCGATTCGCGTACGCCGGGGTAAAGGCGGGTGTCGTCGACGGCGTGGTTGCGGTAATAGGCCAGAAAGAACTCCAACGCGTGTTGAACGTCCGCATCCGGCGCATCCGGCCCCATGGCCTTACGGATAAGAACCGGCGCGCCGTTACCGACGTATGAAAACACCAGCGAATGTTCAAGCGGCGACTTGCCCATCTCGGCGCGAGTCGCGTTCACCGCATTCGCCAGGTCGAGGCGCGAATCGATGAGAGTGCCATCCAGATCGAAAATCAGCAGCGCCCGATCCGGCGAAGCTGGTTCATTTTGTCTGGTTATAGAATCGGGCACGAACTTAAGAAGCCCCGGCCGCGCGGCGCAGGCTGTGCGACTTGCCAGGCCTTTGGGAACCTAATTCGCGCGCAGCGGGTCTGCGGCGCGGATGCTTGCCGTCGATTTCAAACTGCAGCATTTTTCTCTGGAGGGTGTTTCTGTGAATGCCCAGAACCTTGCTTGCCTCCGACTGATTGTTAGCCGTCTTCGCCAGCGCCCGGGCGATCATGCCTTTTTCGAGGATCTCCACGGCTTCCTCCAGAAAAAAGCCACCGCCGACCAGATGGTCGATGAACGCTTCAAAACTTTCCTTCATCACGCCCCCGCGAACTACTTCGCCGTATCGTTACTGTCTGACGGCGCCCGTTTTCGAATTTCCGCGTGTACCAGATCGTACCCCTCGCGGAAACTTCGTTTCAATTCCATGGGTGCAGCTGCCACGACGACGCGTGACGCTTCCATGAGATACGGCGCAATCTGCGAGTGTACCACCAACGAAGGAGCGGTTTTTGAACCGACCGCGTGGCCAAACGCTAACCACGCCATCAGCAACGCGATACAAACAATGGCGCCCCGGACAAGGCCAAACGCCGCGCCGAGCAGACGGTCGAAAAACGAAAGGCCCACCGCTCTCACCAGGCTCCGTATTACCGCGCCCACGATCGACCCCAGAATCAGCACGCCGAAAACGACTGTGAGAAAGCCGAGGAAGTCAGCCAGCCGGTCCGAGCCTGCCCAGCCCCTGATTACGGCCCCGACCGAGCCATAGAACCACATGCCCAGAACCAGCGCGGCGATGGCGGCAACCATGCCGACGATCTCGCGTGCGAAGCCGCTCCTGAAGCTCTGCAGCACGGAAAGCGCAAAAACAGCGATGAATAAATAGTCGAGCCAGTTCACTTGAGCTCGCGATTCTAACCGATCGGGAGTTCTCTTCCGGTGATGCGGCGATAAGCCTCGTGATACTTCTCGGAAGTCTTCGCAATCACGTCGTCGGGAAGCGGCGGGGCGGGTGGCTGCTTGTTCCAGTCGAGCGTTTCGAGGTAGTCGCGAACGAACTGCTTGTCGAAACTGGGCTGAGCTCCGCCGGGCGTATAGCCATCGGCGGGCCAATAGCGGGATGAATCGGGCGTGAGGACTTCGTCGGCCAGCAGCAATCGACCTTCGTGCCAGCCGAATTCGAACTTGGTATCGGCGAGGATGATTCCGCGCGTGGCGGCGTGCGCCGAGGCCCTGCCGTAAATGCGCAACGTCAGATCGCGCAGCATCGATGCCGTCTCCGGTCCTACCACCCGCGCCGTGGCTTCGTAGGAAATGTTCTCGTCGTGGCCGGTCTCCGCTTTCGATGCGGGAGTGTAGATCGGCTCAGGCAACGCCGCGCATTCGAGCAACCCCGGAGGCAGCGCGATGCCGCAGATCGCGCCGGTTTTCTTATAGTCCTTCCAGCCGGAACCGACCACATAACCGCGCGCGACGCATTCGATCGGCTCCATGCGGCAGCGCTTGACCAGCATGGACCGGCCTTCCAGTTGATCGCGATAGGCGTGCAGCGGGGCGGGGTATTCATCGACGTCCGCCGTGATCAGGTGGTTGGGGACGACGTCGCTCAGAAAATCGAACCAGAACAGCGACATCTGCGTGAGCACGCGGCCCTTGCCGGGGATGCCCTGCGGCAGGATGCAGTCGAACGCGGAGATCCGGTCGGTGGCGACGATCAGCAGCGGATCGCCCAGCATCTTATCCGAGATGCTGTAGACGTCGCGCACTTTGCCCCGGGCGATTCGATCGATTCCGGGAAGTTCGGTGTGGGTGATTACAGGGTTGGAAGAAGTGGTGGACACGAACTCTATTTTCCACTACGGCATTTTTCCGCCGTTTGTAAGCCGGAAATGGTCGAGAGCAAAATCTGCGTGTTGCAATGCTATCATTGATGGCATATGGCAGCCATCACCATTCGCGGCCTCGATGAAGAGGTGAAGAAGCGTCTTCGCCAGCGAGCCGCCGCACACGGCCGGTCCATGGAGGCCGAGGCTCGGGAACTTCTGAAGGCTGGGCTCGCCGATCGGGAAATCAGCGGCCGCAAATTTCTCGAGTCGATTCGGTCGGTCGTCGAGCCACTGGGCGGAATCGTACTGCCACCGTATCCGCGCGGTGAGGGCGGACGGCGCGAGCCGCCTCACTTCGGCAGATGATCATTCTCGACGCGAATGTCGTGTCGGAGATCGTGAAACCACTGCCGGAGCCGTCTGTGGTCGAGTGGTTTTCCCGACAAACACCGCGGGATCTTTACCTCACCACCATCACGCAGGCCGAGATCCTTTACGGAATCGAATTACTGCCAAAAGGACGCAGGAGAAACACGCTGCAGAGCGCCATGATGCTGATCTTCGAACAGAAATTTGCAGGCCGCGTACTGCCATTCGACGAAGGCTCCGCCTACGCTTTCGCCATGATCTCAGCGGGACACCGCGCCCGCGGACGAACGATCGGCGAACTCGATGCGCAGATTGCCGCCATCGCATTGTCGCGCGGGGCGTCGCTGGCGACACGCAACACGAAGGACTTCCTGGACTGTGGCGTGGAACTGATTAATCCCTGGGGATGACGGGCCGCAGGCGAAGTTGTTCGAAAAAAAGAGCCCGCCTGGGGTCTAAAGGCCGTCCCAGATGGCGGTGAGTGGAAGGACAAAACCCGCCACCGGGCCTTCGCCTTCGACGCTATCGGCATTGGCGACGATGCGCGGATCGGCCGTGCCACGGTAGACGTGAACGGTACGATTATCGCCGTCAATCAGCCAGCCGAGGTCCACGCCGTTCGACATCCAGAGACGCATCTTTTTTTTCGCCGCCGCCAGGCGATCGCTGGGCGACATGATTTCGATGATGAACTCGGGGACTAATTATCGCCCGCATACTGGTCTAAACAGCCCAAGCCAGGGTTGCCTGTTGGTACTTGTACAAGAGGGGGAACGCAGCGCGTTCCCCCTCTGTTTGTGTGCCGAGCATGTT
>PLEX01000200.1 GCA_003136575.1 Bryobacterales bacterium
ATGGCGCTCGATGGCTTTCAATCGCTGATGATCGATTTTTACCATCAGGCGGACCTCGAAAGCCTCTGGAAAAAGGTCCTGCCCGCGTACGACAGGGAAATCGCCCGTTATCACAAGCCGATTCTCGACATGACGAATACCGTGGAGTCGTATCTTCGCGTTTCCGCCAACGACTATCTGGAAAGGCAATTTCACTGCTGGGTGGAACTGCTGGTCGCCCCGGAAGTGATTTCGACTTTCCACTACGCCGACGATACCTACGTCGTTATTTCGCCGTCCGAACAGCCGCGGATGTACGATATCCGGCACGCATATCTCTTCTACCAGATCGATCCGATCATGATCCGCGACCGGGCCGCGCTTCAGTCCAAACGTTCCCTGCTGGATCTGATGCCGCTCGCGCCGCTTCCCGACGATTACAAGACCAATATCGACCTTCTCGCCAGCCAAAGTCTGGTGAAGGCGGTGGAGGCGAGACTGGACAAGGACACTGCCGCCGTCGACCGCGCAACTCACCAGGGCTTCATCCTGACGCCGTTTTTTGCCGAACAACTGCCGACTTTCGAACAGCAGCAGCAGGGTATGAGGTTCTACGCGGAAGAAATGATCAACGCGATCGATCTTCGCGCCGAAACCGCGCGGCTTTCGACCGTTAAATTCGACGCCGCGCCCTTGCAACGCCAGGCGAAGCAGGTGGTGATCGCGGGGCCGGAGTTGTCGGCGGCCGGCAAGACGCTCGAAAAGGCCGAAACCCTGTATTCCGCCCGTAGTCTGGAAGAGGCGAAGAGCCTGTTTACGAAGGCACTGGAGCAGAAGGGCGAACCGGCCGAGCACGCCCAGGCATGGTACGGGCTGGCGCGCCTTTCGTTGCTTGACAACAAGGGCGCGGTCGCGTTGCAGCTGTTTCAGAAAACGCTGGAGTCCTCGCCGGACGATTTTACCAGGGGCTGGTCGGACGTTTATCTGGCCCGAATTGCAAGAGCGCAGCACGACTTCGATCTGGCCTCGAAGTACTACCGGGACGCGCTGGCCGTTACAGGTGCATCGGATAAGGCGAAACAAGCCGCCAGCGGCGAGTTACAGCAACTTTCAAAAAATCAGGAGAATCAAACACAATGAGGCGTATCGCCATTTTTGCCATCGGTATTCTCGCCGCTCTGCCGGCGTTCAGTCAGGCTCCGCCCGCGGGCGCTCCCGGCGCCACAGGGGCGGCTGCGGCCGCGGCTAAAGGGCCACACCCGAAGTCGAGAGAAGAAAACGACGCGTTGCTCGCCATGTTTAAAACTCCGGACCCCGACGCCCAAATCAAGGCGTCCCAGGACTTGCTGAGCAAGTATCCTGACACGGATTACAAATCTCAGGCTTTGATCGTGCAGGCGCAGGCTTACCACGCGAAGAAAGACGAACCAAAAGCCATCGTCGCGGCGGAGAGCGCTCTCGATGCCGACCCGAAGAGCTACGACACGATGCTCCTGCTGGCTGAAATCTATTCCCGCACCACGCGCGCAACCGACCTCGATATGGACGACCGGATCGCTAAGTCCGATAAGTTCGCCAAGGAAGCTCTCGCGCTCCTGGCGACCGCCGAAAAGCCCAAGCCGGACATGGCCGACGCCGATTGGGAAGGCCTGAAGCAGGGTGAAACCCAGCGCGCATGGGTGGCGCTGGGATTCACCTCGCTCCTCAGGAAGAAGTACGACGATGCGAAGGCCAACTTCGAGAAGGGCATAGCGCTCTATCCCGATCCTCTGGACATGCTGTATATCGAACGCGCTTATATGACGGCCAAGCGGTATGACGACGCGATTTCCTGGATCGACAAAGTGTCCGCTTCGCCCAACGCCAACGACAATCTGAAGAAGATCGCCACGAACGATAAAGCTCACATTGAAGTCCTCAAGAAACAAGCTCAATAAATGACCGCGCGCCGGTCCCGGCACCAACGATGACGCCGAATCTCGACGATCTGGAGCAGTCGCTGGGCTACGTTTTCCGGGACCGCGCGCTTTTGCATCGCGCGCTCACCCATAGTTCCAGAGCGAATGAGTCTCTCGATGCAGGCCGCGCAGACTCGCGCCCGGATATGAGCAGTTCCGATTCTCCCGCTGACGGCGGTCGAGCCGATAACGAACGTCTCGAATTCCTCGGCGATTCCGTCCTGGGCTGGCTGGTGAGCGAATGGCTGTTCGGACGATTTGCCGAATTCACCGAGGGCCAGCTTTCGCTTCTGAAAAACCATCTCGTCAGCGCCAACCACCTGCTTGCCGCCGCGCATCGTCTGGACCTCGGCAGGTATCTCCAACTCGGCCGCGGAGAAGAGAGCGCCGGGGGACGAGGGAAGCAAAGGTTGCTCGTCAACGCGTTTGAGGCTGTGCTGGCCGCTGTATATCTAGATGGCGGCGCAGAGGCTGCCCGCGCGGTCATCGTCGACCAGACGATTCCGGGTGAGCAAGAGCTGGCCAGCCTTGCGGGGGCCGGACCGCCACGCGACTTCCGCGCTGAACTCGACCGTCTCGCGCGAGACCGGGCCTTGCCTCGGCCGGAATACCGCCTGGTCGAAGAAAACGGGCCGGGACACGCCAGGACATTCGTGGTTGAGGTCAGGCTTGGCGGCGATATGACGGCCACCGCCGAAGGTTCTTCGAAGAAAATCGCCTCGCATAACGCCGCACGACGGGTCTGCGAGATGCTTCGGTCGCGGTAGACTCAGCGCCGAACAGCGCGGCCTTCCAGAGGCCGCATGCGCCGAGCGACTCCTTAATCACCATCGGATCAAAGAGTTCGCTCGGAAAAGCCGCATTCATCAGGCTAAAACGACAAGTGCAACGCCAACTGCAGGAAGCGAGAGCTGCCAAGCGTGTGCTGGATGTAGCCGAGGCTACCCTCCGGAGTCGCAAGCGGAGGCCCTGCGAAATCGGCAAAGTAGGTGACGTCGTTGTTTGGCGCATCGAAATCCGGATGATTGAAGACATTAAAGGCAGTCGCATTGAACCGCAGCCGGTACTTGTCTTTCAGCAGAAATTGTTTCCCCAAACCCATATCGAAGCGCGTCTGGAAAGGCCCTCGGAATATGTTGCGTCCCGTTCCCGAAAAGAGGGACTCGTAGCTGTCGCATCCCGATGCGTTGCAGGCGGGCACGCCGTTCGTGCCAGGCTGAACGAACTGTGGGTAGAAATCCGCTGCGTTCAGCACCGGCTGGCCCGCCTTGAGGCCCAGGGTGCCCGGCTGTAACTCCGCCTGCTGAGGCGTGACGCCCTGTTTGAGCGGCAGGATGGGATTAGCGATATAAACGTCGCCGCCATAATAGATGCTGGCAACCGAGCCGGAATAATCGTAAACGCTGTAAGGCATTCCGCTCTGGGCCACGGCCTGCCCGCTGATGGTCCAACCCCCAAGCGCCTGATTGAGACCCTTGTTGCCGAACTTGACTGGAACGGTGTAGTTGTAGTTGACGAGAAACACGTGCGTCTGGTCGAAATCCGAGTTTCCGTAACTACTGTGGGGATCGAGCGGGTTATTTCCGGTAAAGAAGATTCCCTCGCCGCTCTGCTCGTCGAGAGAATGCGACCAGGTATAGGACGCGGTGAACTGGAGACCGAACGACAGCCGCTTCCGCGCCTGAAGCTCCAGCGCATCGTAGTTGGATATTCCCTGCGCCTTGTAGAGCACCGAGTTCATATCATACCCAAGATAGGGAACGCGTAGCTCGGCATTGCCGGCAAACGATGGCGAGGGGTCGATCGGCTCATTGGTGAGATCGAGCGGGCTGATGCCGCCATAGGAAGAGGTCTGCCCGTTGATCGGATTCGACGCGGTGGCTATGCCTGGCTGATTGAACGGAATCGGCAAGACCAGGTGGGTGCCGTGATTGCCCACGTATCCCGCCGTGAACAGCCAGCTGTTCGAGGCCTGATACTGCAGATCGAAAGTCCAGTTCTGGGTATAGGGCAGTTTGTTCGTAATGTCGTATCCGCCAAACAGGAACGGCCCGAACGCATTGCCGGCGGGATATTTACCCGCCGTCGTCTGCGCAAGATCCGGCAGCAGCGCCTGGAACGCAGCCGGGGTAGTCAACGGAGTGGCGGGCGCGGTGGTTCCGAACGGATTGGCGAAGGTGGCGCCCGTAGTGGCGAATATCGCCGAGTTAAATGGCGGTTCCAGCGTTACCGCAAACGGCCCGTTGAAGCCGCCGCCCGCACTCGGCGAGAACTCCGTAAAATATTCGCCCCGGTCGTAGTACAGGCCGTAGCCGGCTCGCACCGTCAGCTTCGGGCGCGGACTCCACGCAACGCCCACCCGCGGCGCGAAACCCCATTGAGGGTTCTGCATCAGGGTGCTGCTCGCGCCGTTCTGCCCGGCGAACTCCAGCCCGTCGTTAGTGATAGTGTCCGTTGCCGCATTATAGGCGTATTGGCTTCCGTTGAAGCCCACCAGGTGTCCATACTTCTCAGATAGCCCGCCATCGTTGTCCCACCGCAGGCCCAAAGTCACTGTCAGGTTGCTGCGCACTTTCCAGTTGTCATTAATATACGCACCTATCGTGTTGGAGCGGTAATAGCGGCTCGCCGAGCCGGTGCCGGGAAAAAGGTCCGAAGCACTGCCCGTTTTCACGTTCCCCTGGAGGAAATTGGACAGGCTGCTGAAGTCGATGATGGAACTGGCCGACGCCTGGTTGATGATGTTCATCTGTGTGTGATCGAACTGGTAGCCGAAGGAAAGGGTGTGGCGGCCCTTAACCCAGTTCAGGGCACCGGTGTATTCCCAGTTGTTCTGGTACATTCCGGCGTTTCCGAAGCTGGTGCTGTTGCCGAACTCCTGCTTTTGGCCAAGCGTCGTATCGAAACTCGAAATCTCGATGAGCGGGAATTCTGTGACGCCCAGGAGATTGATTCCCAATTGCTGTGCCGTAAGCTCCGCCTGGGTGGAGGCATAAGCCAACATGCGCGTGAATCCGACCCGTTGCATATACGTCATCGACGGAGTTATGGACAGCGTGTTCTCAACCGATGCCACCTGGCTGCCCGCCGTAAGTGTTTGCGGAAACCCGAGGAAGTAGCTGTTGGGGCTGAATGGAGTCGTCGTGGGGTCGTGCTGGACGTAATACTTGGCGGTAAGGCGGTCGCTGTTGCTCAAAAGATAATCGATGTTTGCAATGCCCTGGTCCACGCTCGAAAGCGCATCCGGACCCTGGACCCTCACGTCATAACCAAGCGATTTTGCAGTTGCCGCGTTCGTGATCTGCGGCGTCGGAATCAGATACTGCCCGTTCGGCAGGACTGCGCTCATGACGGCCAGGCTCACTGGATTGATCTGGCTCGCCGCAAGCGTTTTTCCGGTGGTTACGTTATACATGTTCAACAGCCCCGTTACGCTGCGGTCGTTCGTCAGACCGAGCGGCACGGCGTCCGTCTGTGTCGAATCCTGGGCGTCCGCGTTACGCACTCCCTGGTACGACAGGAAATAGAAGAGCTTGTCCTTCTTGATCGGCCCGCCAAGAGTCGCGCCGAACTGATTCCGCACCTGGAAAGGAACCTTGGTCGTGTACGCGGGTGACGCGTTGATGAAGAACGGCGCCGCTTCCATGTCGCTGTTCTGGAAATACTCGTAAAGCTCCCCGTGGAGTCCGTTGGTTCCCGATTTCGTGATGACTCCGACGTGCGCTCCGCTGTGCGCTCCCTGCGTGGCGTCATAGAGCGCGGCATTCACGCTGATCTCCTGCATCGTTTCCACTGGCGGACTCGGCAAAGCCTGTCCGATGGCCGCGTATACCGACGTGGCCGTCTGAATGCCTCCGCCCGCCGGAAAGTTTTCACCTTCATTCAGCACGAAGCGGTACTGCGTCACGCCGCTGGTCGAGTTCCCGTTGAACAGATTATTCGTATCCACGCCGTTCAGGGAAAAGCTGTTGCTGCTGGCGCGCTGGCCGTTGGAATAGATCGCCTGATTGCCGAGACCTCCGTTCGAACCCGAGCTGCTGAGAAAGTCGGCGTGGACGCCGGGCGCCATAATCGCCAGTTGGGTGAAACTGCCGGTACCGAGTGGCGTGTTCTCCATCGTCAGCGCATCGACAACGTATCCGTTAGTCGTGTCCGTTTGATTCATCAACGGCGTCGACGCGATCACGTCAACGGAAGCACTGGCCGTGGCCACCTTCAGGGACGCGTCGACGGTTGACGTACGATTGCCGCTGACCTGCACCTGGGTGTGGGTCTCGGTCTGGAAACCGGTTTTCGAAATCGTTACTTCGTACATGCCGATCGGAAGGTTCAGCGCCGAATAGGAGCCGTTCCCGTCGGTGTGCTTGGTAATCTCCTGATTGGTAGCCGTACTGCGGGCCTTGACGGTGGCGTCGGGGACCACGGCGCCAGTCGAATCCTTTACGGTTCCGGTGATCGCGCCGAGGATGTCCTGAGCGCGGCTTGGCGTGTGTCCCAGCAGAAGGATTGAAAAAACTCCAAGATTAAACCAAACGGTGCGGCGGCTGATCGTAGGTTTCATTGTTTTACCCCTCTCTCAAAAAATTTGCCTTCTCTAAAACTAAAGTACTGTCCCCAAAAGTCCTGAACGATAACGACGCAGGATGAATTTTTTCTTCCAAGGTTGCCATCGACGGTTGTAGTTGTACTGCCGTCCAATTGGACGCCCATGTGGTTTTCCATTTCCAAACCGATCGAATGCGCGCCTTTTCCGTGGGTTTTCGCCGACGCTTCAAGGTCCGTACCCTTGTTTCGCGCCTTCATCGTGGCGTCGCCCAACGACTCAACTGAGGCATCCCTGGCCGTTCCCGAGATCCTGCCAGGCACCATTTGCGCATAAGACGGTACCGACAGTACCAGACCGGCCAGACAGACGGAAAAAACCGTGATACACAAACCGCGCTTCGATCGGACCACGGAATTCGCTCCGTGGAAAGCTTTTTTCAAGACGATTTGCCCCTTAGCGCCGTGACAGCACAAACCCCGTAGCCTTCATGATAGAAAGCGGCGTGTCACAAAACAATCCATCGCTCTGAAATTCACCAAATTGTAATTTTGATGGGCTCCATCGTGTTTGGTGATACGGACGGTTTTCGGACGGCGATGGTCGGGGCCTTGTGGCTCGCGCGGCCCGCGCCCTCGGGAGGGCCGTTTGCGCGGCGCGCAATTGCGTCCAGGATGTTCGCGTTGGAAATGTGTGCATCTCACGTTGAGGCACCCGGTCGCATCAGGCAGCCCCTTAGGACGGAAACATTAAAATCACGATTCTGTCATCGTTTTGCGATTGGATTTCACCGGTTCGCGGCTATGATTATAACGACAACAATTTTTCGATGTCCCCGGCCACGTTTTGGTACAGGTCTTGCGGCCTTCCCGGCGTGCAAGTCCGCGAATGGCCATCGGGAAATCAATTTCAGGGAGCGAGAAACTAATGAGAAGAGTGC
This sequence comes from Bryobacterales bacterium, assembly GCA_003136575.1. GTDB lineage: Bacteria > Acidobacteriota > Terriglobia > Bryobacterales > Bryobacteraceae > BOG-234. Next base: position 7,421 of record PLEX01000200.1, read on the forward strand.
TGACGTTGTGTCTGATGTTGAGCTTTGGATCGCTGAATATATTCGCCCAGGCGGGCATCGGCGCGATCTCGGGAACGGTCCGCGACGCATCCGGCGCAGTGGTGCCGGGGGCGAAGGTGACGGTCGCCAACGATTCCAAAGGCATTCGCCGCGAAATGGAGACAAACGACGCCGGCTTGTTCAGCGCTCCGGCGCTGGTCCCTTCCGCAGGCTATTCCATCAACGTCTCCAAAACGGGTTTCACCGGATACTCATCGAAGGACATCAATCTGAACGTGGGCCAGATCATCGATGTCGCGGTTACGCTTTCCCTCGCCACCGCGGCGACCACCGTGGAAGTAACCGCCGAGACGACGCTCATCGAAAGCGACAAGAGCGGCGTTACCGACGTGGTCGATCAGGGACAGATCGACGATCTTCCGATCAACGGCCGCCGCGCGGACACGTTCGCCCTGCTCACACCGGGTGTGGTCCGCGACGCCACATTTGGCCTGGTCAGCTTCCACGGCATTTCGTCCGGCAACTCATTTCTGACCGATGGAATTTCCACTACGAATAGCTTCTACGACGAGAACGCCGGCCGCACGCGCATCAGCGCATCGATTTCCGAGGACGCGGTGCAGGAGTTCGAAGTAATATCCGATGGCTACTCCGCCGAGTACGGTCGCGCCATGGGCGGCATCATCAACACGGTCACTCGCAGCGGGACGAACGAGTATCACGGAACCGCTTACGAGTTTTTCCGCAACCGCACGCTCGAAGCGGCGGACCGGTATTCTCACGATTTCGCGCCGCCTGAGTGGCGGCATCAGGGAGGCGCAACCCTGGGTGGCCCGGTCACGAAAGACAAAGTGTTCTTCTTCAGCAATTTCGAATTCGTCAAGCGCAACTTCCCGGGCCTGAACGAAATCACTTCCACCCAGATTTCGGATGCGACCGGCCTTCATGTGAACCCGGCCAACTGCGCAGCCCCGGCAAGCCCGGCTCAATGCGCGGCAGCCATTGCGTTCATTCAGGCGCAGATCGGCATTCTGGTTCCGCGCAGCATTTCATCGGTAATGGGTTTTCTCAAGCTGGACTATCACATTAACGCAGCCAACACGCTGACGCTGAGCTTCAACATCATGCACTGGCGTTCGCCGAACGGCATCCAGAACGGCCTTGTGGTGGCTCCCAGCGGAGCGCTGCTCGGGAACAACGGCAACTCCACCGTGGAAACGCGCTTCGGGAATGCAAACCTGGTGAGCATCCTGAATGCGAACACGGTCAACAATCTGCGCGCGGGATGGTTCAAAGACCGGCTTTCCGATCCCGCGATTTCCACGGTGCCATCCACGGGACTCGCCTACATCACGGTTGCCGGTGCGACCGTGGGCGCGGCGGAAGCGTATCCGCGAACCTTCCCCAGCGAAACGCGCTGGGAAGCGGACGACAGCTTAAGCCTGGTCAGAGGCTCGCACGCCTTCAAGGTGGGCGCGGACGTTTCGACGACCGAAGACTGGATCAACCAGCTGTTTAATGGAAACGGCGCATACAGTTACTCCAATCTGACGAACTTCGCGCTCGACCTGACCGGCAATACGACCGGAGCGAAGCACTACAGCTCGTTCTCCCAGGAATTCGGCAACCCGATCCAGGATCTGCATACCAAAGCGTTCGATCTGTTCGCACAGGATACCTGGAAGGCGACGCGGAAGCTGACGATCAATTACGGCATCCGTTACGAAAAAACGATCCTGCCGCAGCCCACGCTGGTCGATCCGAACTACCCGCAGACTGGCCATATTCCGGGAACGAACAAGGACTTCGGGCCGCGCGTCGGCATCGCTTACGCTCTGGACGATAAGACCGTGATACGCGCCGGCTACGGGCTGTTCTATGCGCCGTATATCACGGACGGCATCGATTCCCTGTTCCTCGGAAACAGCAGGTATCAGACCAGCCTCTCGGTGCTTCCCACGCAGGCCGGCGCGCCCGTATTTCCGTTTCCCCTCGGAAGTTCCAGCGGTTTCCCGGCTGGAACAGTATCGCTGACTTTCGCCGCGCCGAATTTCCGCAACCCGTATTCCGAGCAGGGTACGGCTTCGGTGCAGCGTCAGCTCGGCCGCGCGATGGATTTCACCGCGAGTTACATCTACACGCGGGGCCTGGAATTGGTCACACAGCCGGACGTGAATCTCTCTTACCCGACGACGTCGGCGACTTACACCATCGATGATGCGAGCGGCAATCCTGTCGGCACGTATACGACGCCCGTCTGGACGGCGGCGAATAAGATCGATTCGCGATACAGCCATATCTACGAAGTAACCAATGGCGGCAATTCCTGGTACAACGGGCTGGCGCTGCAGTTCCGCAAGCGCTTCGCAAAAGGGCTCACTGCGATGGCTTCCTACACGTGGTCTCACGCGATCGACGACGCTCAACAGGCCGGCGCAAGCACCACGGTCGCTTACACGCAGTCGAGCACGTATAACGGCAACAACATGCTGGATAAAGGCAGCTCGGGAACGGATCAGCGCCATCGGGCCGTGATCAACTGGCTCTGGTCGCCGAAGTTCACCCAAAGCAACAGCGCTTTCGCGCGGTATTTTGTGAATGGCTGGGAACTCTCGACCATAACGACTCTGGCGTCGGGCCAGCCGCTTTCGGGCACGATCAGCGTAAGCGGCACGCAGTTTGCGGCAACACCGTTGCTCTACACGACGAGCATCAACGGATCCGGCGGTTGGAGCCGGGTGCCGTTCTGGCCGGTCGACAGTCTGGATCTCTCCCGTCAATACACGGTTGATGGCCGGCTGACGAGGAACATCCCGATCAACGACCGCTTCAAGCTCGCGCTGAAGTTCGAAGGATTTAATATCTTCAATACTCAGTACAATACAGGCGCGGCGACAACCGCCTTCACGGCTTCCGGCGGAATTATCAAGCCCCAGGCTGGTTACGGGGTCGGCAACAGCAGCGCCGCGTTCCCGGACGGCACCAACGCCCGTAAGGCCCAGGTCGCGATCCGCCTGACTTTCTGAGAGGCGGGAGAAAAACCCGTAAACTCCATCGGGAGACTGACCTGCACGGCGTGCTGACAACGCGCCGCGCAGGTTGCGGGAATCAAGGAAGGTCCCGAATATAAGGGCACGCAAATTCCCACTTTCGACGAGGTGCCGGATCTGGCGCGCGGCACAATCGGAATCTCGTCGATGTCAAGAACGCAACGGCGAATGGCGGCGGGCAGGCCGCTCAAGGAGGCGCGCCGGCTGGCAGCTGAAGCGCTCGCCCTGCATATCGCGGGCATGATCGAGGATGGGGAAGGGATCCCGCCGCCGTCCGTAATCGACGACATCGCGGACGATCCTGCCATGAAGAACGCTGTCGCCTTCATGGTGCCGATCAATACGCCCGGCGATAAGACCGTTCGGATAAATATTGCGGCTCGCGAGAGTCAGGTGCAGAAGATCGACGCGCGCTAATTAGATCGTTGGCATCGCGGGTGTGTCCGCGGACGCCAACAGCTTACCCGCCAATCAAAAGATACTAAACGCGGTTCGAGTTGAACGACTTCAAGAACTCTTTGAAGTCCCTCGCCAGTGCCGGTGTAGCCATGCAAGGTTCTTCGCAGAAGTTCCAGCGCCCGCAAACGCTCCTCGACCGGGCGCGTCAACCAGTACGCCACAGAGTCGTCCGGATCGGTTCGCCGCGCCACGGAAAACTGAGTCCGGTCCAGGCGGAAATCGTCCTCTTCCTCGTCCTTCGCGGCGTGCACAAGTTCAGTTACCTCGCACGGGAGCGCATCGGTCGTCGATTTGCCGCAGGCGTCCGATGCTTCGCCGTCTCCTCCGCCGCTGCAGATTCAGCCCGGGCGGCAGCCCACAAGCCAAGCTTCTTCAGCAGACGAACCAGATCTTCGCGCTCGCGCGGCCGCATCACCGACATCGTCTCTTCCATGTCCAGCGCGTGTTTGGCGAACGCCTGCGCGGCGAGTTTGCGGCCGGCATCGGTCAGTTCCACGATTCGCGATCGCAAGTCGCCGGGATCCCCGACCCGTTGGACGAGTTCCCGCGCTTCCAGGCGGTCAATCCCCGCGGTGATCGAACCGCTGGAGAGCAGGATTTTTCGTCCAATCCGGTTCACCGGCTGCGGTCCTTTGTGGAGCAGCAATTCCAGCACGGCGAAATCGGAAAGCCCGAGCCCGAGCGCCGCGATGCTGGCCGTGGCGTTCCGTTCGACTGCGTGCGCCGCCTTGAAAAGCACCAGCCACACGTGTGTCGCGCTTTCCTTGTCCACCGTTATAATAATACTCCACACAGAGAGAGAAAAATGCCAAGAATCCTTGAATCTTCGATATCCGCACCCAATCTAACTTGATGTCGAGATAAAATCGATATTCGAGGAGACACAGACATGAGCATATTCAAGATCGATCCGGCGCATTCCGCCGCCCATTTCGTAGTCCGCCACATGATGATCACCAACGTTCGCGGCGCGTTCAGCAATATCCAGGGTTCCATCTCGTGGGATGCCGCCAATCCGGGCGGGACCACGATTGAAGCCGTGATTGACGCAACAACCGTCAATACGCAGGAAGCACCGCGCGATGCCCACCTGAAGAGCGCGGACTTTCTGGACGTTGAAAAATACCCCACGATCACCTTCAAGAGCACGGGCGTGGAAGCGGACGGCGCGGGCGAACTCAAGGTCACCGGCGATCTGACCATCCACGGAGTGACCAAACAGGTCGTGCTCAAAGTAGAAGGACCGACAGCGGAAGGCAAAGACCCCTGGGGTAACGCTCGCATCGGCGCGTCGGCAACCACGAAGATCAAACGCAGCGAATTCGGACTGACATTCAATGCGGCGCTCGAAACCGGTGGCGTTCTGGTCGGTGACGATCTCAAGATCGAGCTGGAAGTCTCACTCATTAAGTCGTGACCGTCCACGAGGCGGCCAGAAACCAGGCTGCGTCATCGAGCGAAGAGCGACGAGTGCTGCTGAAAATGGGTGGCTAGCCTTACATTGCCATCGCCCGACAACGTGAGACTTGAAGAGCGACTTGGCCGCGTCGCGCGGCTTTGGCGGTTGTTCCTCAGCTGTAGGGAGCGCCGCGCGACGCGGCGATCACTGTTCGCAGCGAGCAGCGATCCTGCAGTTACTTAAGGGCGTAAACCTGACTCGGGCCGCACGCACAATGGCGTTGGTGACAATCGGTGCCCGATCCTTTTTCGCCGGCTAATCCAGAAGTGGTGGCCACGATTGCTATCAATTCATCGTGCTCGGAACGAATCGGCGTGAACCGCCATAGCAGGTCCGCGACATCCTCGCCCGCCGGCGATAACGCGGGAAGGTATGTATGAACCGTAGTCTCGCCCGAAGTAACCCGATAGATGGCTTCCCGTACCGCGCCTTCCGGCGGCACGGCGGCATCGCACACTTCCCACAGGAAGCGGCCACGCATCTGATCCGGATCGCGGCCCGATGTGCGCCGGCATAGAGCGCTCATGTTCTGGATTCTGCCGGCGGGATCGAGAATCAAATAGAATACCTTCGCCGCATCTGCTACGGCCGTCGTACAGAGAATTTGCTTGCGAATCTCGGCGATCACGGATCGCTGGTCCGTAAGGTCCACAAAACAACCGATATATCCCGCGTAGCCGCCGTCATCGCGGAATCTTGGGGCTCCGCGGGCTTCCATCCAGCGATATTCGCCGTCGTGACGCCGCATCGGAAACTCAAAACTTACCGGTTTGCGTTCCGTGAAGGCGGACCAATATGCCTTCGCGATTCCGTCGCGATAATCGGGATGGAAAGTGTCCGCATAACCGTCGCCCAGTTCATCCGTAAGATCTCTTCCGGTGAACTCAAGCCATGTCTTGTTTACAAAAGAGCAGCCACCGTCCACGCCGCTGTAAATGATCATGACCGGTGCGGAATTGGCGATGTTTCGAAAACGGCGCTCGGCCTCCCTGATCTCCGATTCCGATTCGCGGGCCTCACATGCCAACATGCGCAGTTCCATTTTGCCGGCCAGCACACCAGCCAGTTCCGCCAGAGTGTCGCAATCCCGCCGTGAAAATTCGGGGTGAGGCACGACGTCCCCGACTATCAGCAGGCCAAGTTCCAGGTCGTCGCTGGAACGGAGCGGTACCGCGGCAACAAATCTGAGCTCACCGGGAATGAATCCAGTGAACGTCGACCCGGACGGGCCGGGCCAGACTATCGGCTTCCCCAGGGCTCTCAGCACCGGAAACGTGTTTAGATTTTCCCAATGCTCCTGCCCGGACCCGATGCGCGTGGAGACAGTGAAATCGGCCTGGAGCAATGCCACGTGCGCAATCGGGAGACGGAAGAGATGCTCGACCAGCTTCGTCATCCGAAGCAAACTATCGTGTCCAGGCTCATCAAGGAGTCGGTATTTGGAGCCTGCCGCGCACATCTCGGTTGTCGACGACATATTGTCTGTTACACGTATCGGGCGGGATGGTCCGGACTTTTAATAACATTCACAACATTCCGCGTCACAAACCTCGCCAAAACTGCCGATAAGACGGCAGGCCAAACGTGATCTCCATCAAGCAGTTCCTCGCGGCGGGTACCGACGATCGGGCTCTGACGCTTGTTGTGCGCACGCTGGTCCGAGGCATCGGCCAGCATTCCGTAGTCGGCGATGCGAACGACTGTTCCCGATTTCGCGAACGCATGCAGGAGATATCCGATGCGATCGTGGACGGAACGTCCCCTGAGGAGCTTCTGCTCCATGCGACATCGTCTCTTAACGCGCTCGAGGATCATAACCGCCGCGCCGCCTTGTATCACCGTCTCCAGTACGCGGAACTGCAAAACATGGTGAGGATGTTGACCTCCACGGTAGGGACAGTCTCCGTAACCAGCCAGACAAATGTCTGCATTTTGAATGAGATCGAGAAGAACGTCGAGGTTGCCTCTGAACTTGACGACGTCCGGGTGATGAAAGCCAAACTTTCAAGCTGCCTCACCGACATCCGAAAAGAGGCCCAACGCCAGCAAACCGAGACCGAAGAGATCATTCAGGAGCTCCGTCGGGGCCTCGAGCAGGCGCGGAAGGCTTCCGAGGAAAAGACCAACGGCCAGGACATGGACGTCATCACCCGACTTCCGCTCCGCGTCGAGGCCGAGAAGGCGCTCGCCGAATCGGGTCGGGCCGGCTGCCAGACCTATGCCGCCGTGATGGTGCTGGACTCCCTCCAGACCGTGAATGCGCGATTCGGGCGAGAGGCGGGGGACGACGTTCTCGCCGAGTTCGCCCGCATGGTACAGAAAAATATTACGCCGGAAGACCGGCTGTTCCGATGGGGCGGACCCGCGCTGGTTGCCCTATTGCCCCGGCCTGCCAGCGTTGAGCGGGTACGCCGCGAATTCGGACGCGTAATGGAAAACAAACTGGAGCGCACTATCCAGACCCCATCGCGAAGCATCCTGATCCCGATTTCGGCGCGCTGGTGCTTATTCCCGGTGATGACCGCCCCGCGCCTCAACCATCAAAAAATCGATAACTTCTCCGCCGGTCCCCGTGCGCAGGGGTAGCCGCGCGTCCTGGGCCAGGGAGTCTCGCAGAACGGCCCATTAATTTGCCAGCTTCGCCATTTGCCAGCTTCGCTATAGCCGGAGCCAGTCTCACTTTGTGAACCTTGTGGACGTGAGTCCCACAGTCCGACTGCTAATCGCCGCCATCACCGCGGGATTGCCAACCCTCACCGTCCTTGTGAGCCTTTTGATCAATAACCAACGCCTGACGGATTTCGGACGGCGAATCGACCAGCGCTTTGCGGACACAAATAAACGAATCGAAGACGTGAAGGAAACTCTTCGCGCAGAAATGTACCGGGTGGAGCAGGTCCTGGACGCCAGACTTCGGCATTTGGACCCGCGTCCCCCCACTCGCCCCCACTCAACCCGTTCAAAAGCCAGTCCCTGGCTTGTGCTAGACTAAAACTTCCCGGAAAATCCAAGTCATGCCCAAACTTAAGACACATAAAGGTGCGTCCAAACGGTTCAAAAAAACCGGGACGGGGAAAGTGGTTCGGCAGCACGCATTTGCCCGCCACATTCTCACGTCCAAGTCGCGCAAACGCAAGAACAAACTGCACACTTCGGTGGTCGCCGACGATTCCGACCAGGCGAAGTTGCAGCGAATGATCCCCTACTAGACCGCTTCCGGTTTCCGCCGGAGTTTTGAACAGGAGACATTCCAGCAGTACCCGCGAGCGAACGGTGCCACCGCACGTGCCCGATTAGCCGCATTTCGCGCCCGCAGGGCGTGATTATTATCGATAAACCAACAGGAGAAAAACGTGCCCAGAGTTAAACGTGGTACTAAGCGGTCCGACCGCCGCACAAGAACGCTTGCCCTTGCCAAGGGCTACTTCCTCACCAAGAGCAAACTGCACCGTTCCGCCCAGGAAGCGGTGGAGCGCGCGCTCAAGTTTGCCTACACCGGCCGCAAGCAGAAGAAGCGGGAATACCGGTCCCTGTGGATCGTCCGCATCGGCGCTGCTGCCCGCGAAGCCGGATTGACCTATAGTTCACTCATTCATGGCCTGAAGCTGGCCGGCATCGATCTGGACCGCAAGGTTCTGGCGGAAACGGCTACCGCCGACGCCTCCCAGTTCACGCTGCTGATCGAGCAGGCGAAGACCGCCCTGGCCGCCGCCGCGGCGGCAGCCCCGGCAGCGAAGTAGCCGACAAAATTCCATGGCGCCTACCGTGAAGGAAACCGATCCGCTCGATCACCTCGAAGAGCGCATCCGTAAGACCGTAGTTCTGGTCGCTCGTCTCCGCGAAGAGAAGGACTCGGCCGCGAAGGCGTTCGCGGAAGAGCGGGACTCCGCCGAAAAGGTCTGCGATGCGTTGCGCGTGGATCTCGAGGAAGCGAAGAACGAGAACGCCCGCCTTGCGGCCGAAATCGAAACGATGCGGGAAGAGCGCCAGCAGGTGCGCACGCGCCTCGAAAAACTGCTCGGCCACATCGATCAACTTGGCGCGGCATAGGCCCGCCCCGGTTTAGATCACTCACGACAGAAACCACGCCGATCGTCTCCGCGACGATGAGGGGTGGGGAGAGTCTATCCGTCTTTCGTGGCCAGTAGGGACGTGGCCCAGGTTGGCGAAGGTTATAGAATAAAAGCCGACTTCGTTATGCGACTATCGCACGGTCTGACTCTCACGCTCCTGACGATTCTTCCGCTCACAAGCCTCCATGCGGCCGACGCGAAATGGGTCCATGCCACTTCCGCCCACTTCGATCTGTACACATCGGAAAGCGATTCCGATGCCAAAGCCGCTCTTCAGCATCTGGAAGCCACGCGCGCCTATTTCCTCGCCGCCACGCACACTCACGATCCTGGCGGCCAGACCGTGCGGGTCGTCGCGTTCCACGCCGAGAGCGACTACTCGAAATACAAACCCGTCGAAGTGCGTTCGGGAAGGGCCTACGGTATTGCGTCAGGAACCGCGCCGGCGACGGTGGTTGTGCAGGGCCTGAAAGCGGATATGTTCGATCAGGTGGTACGCGAATACGCCCAACTGGCTCTGGACGATTCGTTCCCCACGCTTCCCTACTGGTATCGGGCAGGCGTCGCGGCGTTTTATTCCACAATGAAGCCCGGCGAAGGCACCATGAGCCTCGGTTACGCGCCCCGCAGTAGTTATCGCAATGGCGAAGTTGGAGACGTCAGCCTGCCCCTGCTCTTCGGCATCAATCGCGAAGCGCTCCTCGCCTCGCGGGATAAGGCAGCGACGGATTTTAACGCCAGCGGCACGAACCTCGGCGCTACCAACGGCGCGAAGTCCTCTGCCGGATCGAGAGACCCAGGCGGCTCTTCCTCGGCCGCGCTGGAAGGGGTGCAAAGCGCGATGGCGCAATCGCAGGACTTCGCCCGCGCGGCGTGGATGGTAGTCCATATGCTCCTGTTCCAGCCTGAGTACCGGGGGCCGAAGTTCGGTGAGTTCATGAAGACCCTTGCCGAAGGCACGGAAACGGGCACGGCGCTGGAGAAGGTCTATGACAGGCCCGTAAGCAAGGTCAAGGCGGACCTCGTTTTATACGCTAAGCAAACCGGAATAAATGTGGCGACCGCGCCATTCAAGTTCGAAAGGCCCCCGGTCCCTGAAGTTCACCCCGCAACGAGGGAAGAGCAGGATAGAATCTTCGCCGATCTGGCCAAACGTCCGGGTGAGGGAGCGAAATGAGCGGCACCGCTAATTGAGCCTTCCGCGCCGTGAGCGTAATCGAGCGGCAGCGTCTCGCCGGTTTCCCAACGACACCCGACGCCCCGAAATCCACCGCAGGTATATAATTCGTTGGGACATCAATACTTCTATGAACATCAGGAATTCATTTCGCAATCTTCCACTACTCGGCTGCCTTACGCTACTGACGGTCGCGGGCGCTTACGCTCAGACGGACGTGAAGGGCAAGGCTACGTTCAAGGGCGTCGCGCCAAAGCTGAAGGCCATCTCGATGGATGCCGACGCGGTTTGCGCAGGGAAACACACTAGTCCGGTTTATCCCGAAACGAGCGTCATCAAGGCCGATGGATCGCTGAAAAACGTCTTCGTGTACGTCAGCAAGGGACTGGAGGGCAAGACCTTCCCCGCGCCTGCCACGCCGGTGGAACTGGATCAGGATGGCTGCGTGTACAGTCCGCACGTTTTCGGAATTCTTCCCGGACAACAACTTAAAGTGGTCAACGGCGACGCCACTACGCACAACGTCCACGCGCTCGCCGAGACCAATGAGGAATTCAACGTCGGCCAGCGCGCCGGCCAGGGACCGATCATCAAGACTTTTGCCAAGCCGGAAGTCACCGTGCCGATCGTCTGCAATCAACATCCATGGATGCGGGCCGCCGCGCACGTGGTCTCGAATCCTTACTTCGCCGTTTCCGATGCCGACGGCGCGTTTGTGCTGAAAGGCCTGCCGCCGGGGACGTACACGATCACCGCCATCCACGAAAAGTACGGTTCCAGCTCGCAGACCATAACGGTTGCCGCGGGGAAGCCCGTCGCGCCGCTCACGTTTACGTTCAGCGCCGCGCAGTCTTCCGCCATCAGCCCCCTTAAAGTGCTGCCGGCGATGGTCATCGAGTAACCGAACGGGCAAACACCAATGAGCGACAAAAAACTGAATATTGCAATCGTCGGTCTGGGATTTGGCGCGGAGTTCATTCCGATTTACCAGAACCATCCGAACACGAACATGTATGCCATTTGCCAACGCTCGGAAGATAAGCTCGGGGAGATCGGCAACAGGTACGGCGTGGCGAAGCGCTACAGCAGTTTCGAGCGGCTGATTGAGGATCCGGACGTTGACGCGGTCCACATTAATTCGCCGATTCATCTGCACGCGCCCCAGAGCGTCGCCGCTTTGAAGGCCGGCAAGCACGTCGCCTGTACGGTGCCGGCGGCGACTTCGGCGGCCGATTGCCGCAAGATCGTCGATGCCGCCAACGAAGCGGGCAGGAATTACATGATGATGGAAACCGCCATCTATACGCGCGAGTTTCTCTTCGTCCGCGAATTGCGCGATACCGGCAGGCTCGGCCGCATTCAGTTCATGCGTGGCTGCCACCAGCAGGAAATGGCGGGCTGGCCGGGTTACTGGGAAGGCCTGCCGCCGATGCATTACGCCACGCACGCCGTAAGCCCGTGCCTTGCGCTGGTTCGCGGCGAAGCGGAGCACGTCGCCTGTTTTGGCTCCGGCCGCATTGAAGACCGACTGATCGGGAAGTACGGATCGCCGTTCGCCGTCGAAAGCGCATTGTTCAAAGTACGCAATCAGCAACTCGCGTTTGAAGTAACGCGGTCGCTGTTTGAAACGGCGCGCCAGTACATCGAGAGCCTGGACGTTTACGGCGATAAGACCGCTTTCGAATGGACTCTGATCGAGAACGAGCAGCCGGTCATTCACGTGGGCGAAAAGCCGGAGCGAGTGACCATACCCGATTACGCTCATCTGCTGCCGAAGCCGATCCAGCGCTTCACCACGAAAGGCGTTTACGACGACGAGCACGCCCACCTGTCGTTCACGCAGGGCGGTGGCCACGGCGGGTCGCACCCGCACCTGGTGCATGAATTCGTTTCGAGCATTATCGAAAACCGGCCATCTTTCCCGGATGTCTATCAATCGGTGAACTGGACTTGCGCCGGCATCTGCGCGCATGAATCGGCGATGCAGGGCGGGGAAATCGTGAAGCTGCCGGATTTCCGCCGATGAAATACGGCGTCAACACGTTCATCTGGGAAGAGGAGTTCGGCCCGGGCAGCCTGGCGCTGCTGCCGCGCATCAAGGCGGCGGGTTTCGATGGCGTGCAGGTTCCGTTGTTCCGGCCAGCCGAATTTCCGGCAGCGGCCGTCAGAAACGCATTCGCCGAGAACGATCTGGAATGTTCGGTCTGCGCGTTGTTCATCGATGGCCAGAGCCTGATTAGCGAGGATCCCGCGGCGCGGCAGGTGGCGCGGCAGCACATTCAGGACACGGTGAAAGCGGCTGCGGATACCGGCGCCAATTTCGTTGGCGGGCCGCTCTATTGCCAGGTCGGCTACTTGCCGGGCAGGCGCCGGACGGCGGATGAATGGAAGTGGGCGGTTGAAGGGTACCAATCGGCTGGCCCGGTGCTCGCCGAGCACGGTATCACGCTGGGGATCGAACCGCTGAATCGTTTCGAGACTTTCTTCCTCAACACCGCGGCGGATTGCGTGGCTCTCTGTGACGAAATCGCGGATCCGAACATCGGGGTTCTGTTCGATACCTTCCACGCCAACATCGAAGAGAAGGATCTGGGCGACGCATTCCGGAAGCTTGGCCGGCATCTGAAGCATATTCACGCGTGCGAAAACGATCGCGGCATTCCGGGCAGCGGCCATCAGCAGTGGGACCGCATGTTCGAGGCCCTGCGCGAGATCGGGTACGACGGCTGGCTGACCATCGAGAGTTTCGGGTTTGTCGGCAAGCTGAGCGCGGCCGTCTGCATCTGGCGGGATATAGAGAGTTCGCCCGAAGCGATAGCGTTCGAGGGCATTAAGTTTCTAAAGAGCAAAACCGGGGCGGCATAGCCATTTCGGCAGGGAGCACGAACCAATGTTTCAGAAAACGATATTCATACTCGCGCTGATAGCGGCCAGCGCCTTCGGGCAACCGCCCGCGGGATTTTCCGGTGGCCGTGGCGGACGCGGCGGCTTCGGTGGCACGGCAATCAAATCGCCCGAAATCTCCGCCGATGGCCGGGTCACGGTTCGCCTGCGCGCACCCAATGCCAAAGAAGTGTTCCTGACCGGCATCGGGCAGCGTGTCGCCATGCAAAAAGACGATCAGGGCGTCTGGTCGGCAACGACGGATCCGCAAAAGCCGGACGTCTACATGTACCAGTTTTCGGTGGACGGCATGACGATCAACGACCCGTCGAATCCGCACCTGGCAACTTCGTACGGAACCGGCGGGCGCAGCGTCCTCACGGTGCCGGGGCCGATCGCATGGGCTCCGGTGTCGAGCGTAGCTAAGGGCACGGTGTCTCGCCACTCGTATCATTCCGATGTGGTCGGCGACGACCGCGAATTCTTCGTGTACACGCCCGCTGGCTACGATCCGAAGCGCAAGGAGGCCTATCCGGTTTTCTACGTTCTGCACGGTCTTGGCGACGACGCACAATCCTGGCTGACGCAGGGTAACGCCAACGTGATCCTGGACAACTTGATCGCGCAGGGCAAAGCGAAACCAATGATCATGGTGAATCCGCTCGGCTACGGCACCGCTGGCGGCGGCCAGGGCACCACCGACATGATTGTTCACTTTACAGATGCGCTGCTGAATGAAGTGATGCCCCGCGTCGAGAAGGAATACAACGTGGCGAAGGACCGCGACCATCGCGCCATTGCGGGCCTCTCCATGGGCGGCGCGGAAGCGACATTCGCCGGCCTGAATCATCTGGATAAGTTCGCCTGGATCGGCTCGTTCAGCGGGGCGTACGTCATGTGGCCGGGCGCCAACGCCGGACGTGGGGGCGGACCTCCGCCGGCCGGAGCCTCCGGCGGCATGGGCCGTGGTCCGATCACGGGCGCACCGGGAGGATCGGGAGGTGGACGCGGCGGCAGAGGCGGCGGACAACCAGCGATTGCCGCGGATATCATCGAACGCAACTTCGGCAAACTCGACGCGAAGATCAATCCGCAGGTGAAGATGCTGTGGATCGTCTGCGGCACGGCGGATTCTCTGCTCGGCGTCAACCGCCAGTTCAAGGACTGGCTGAAGACGAAGGCCATCAGGTTCACCGAATCCGAAGTGCCGGATATGGCTCACGTCTGGCCATTGTGGCGGCAAAACCTGACGGACATGGCACAACAGGTTTTCGCCGATCACAAGTAAGGTCCTGGCTCGGGGCGGGGGTGCGCGTTCGCCTGCGCTTGTGCGTTGCCCGTTTTGCGCACCTGAGACGGGGGCCGGCATTCCCGCTATAATCTCTGCATCCCGGTGCGCACGACTCCAGCCCGCACGAAGCAGCACACGCCGTTACGACTGGCGACGTTGGTCGCCGCCTTCGCGGCGTTCTGCCCGTCGCATTCCGCGGCATCGGACCCGGAGCCGCGCCTTCCCCGTTTCTCGGATTTTCCCTTCGATGAATGGGCTGCCGCGCCCGACCACTCGGCTATCAAATGGCAACTCAAGTTGCCGCCTCCGCAACTTTCCGCTCATCAAAGGCTAATCGCCCAAATCCAGGCCGTCGTGCCGGGATCGGAACTGGAAAAGCGCCGAGGCCGCGGCGACCTGGTTCTGTTGGCGCGTTTTGAAGACTCCGACGGCCGTCGATGGCCCGCCAGCGGTCGACTGAACCTCGCCAAAGTGCAGGCCGGGGTGAAGTCTCAGGAGCTTACCCTGAGTCTCTCGGCCTTCGTCCGCCCGGGAGATTACCGCGTACAAGTCGCACTGGTCGACAGCAAAACGATGGAGCACAGCTTCACCCACCGTAAGCTCCATGTCGGGCTGCTGAAGTCCGACCTGTTACCCGATGCCTGGCTGGGCCTGCCGTCCGTCGAGGTGCTTCCGTTCATCGACGCGCCGGATTCATGGTTTCTGCCTGCCGTGAAACAACGGCTGCATCTGCCCATCCCGAATGCGAACAAACCGCCTCCCCGAATCGATCTGATGGTCAATCTGACGCCCTCGGGACGCACCTGGAACCCGGCTGGCTCGCTGCGCGGCAGCATGGCGGTGGTGATTCCGGCGCTGAAGGTACTGAGCGGACTGAACGAAAAAACGCGCCCTCCTTCCGCGTGCGTCATCGATCTCACACGGCATCGGATCGGCTTTGAAACGGCGAACGCGGCGGCGCTCGACTGGAAGGCTTTCGCGAGGCTATTGACGGAAAGCAATCCCGGCATCATCGACGCGAAATCGCTCGCGCTTCAGTCTTCGATGCGCGACTATTTCACGCATGAGATCGCTCGGCGCGCGGGCGATTCGGGTCCGCCGCGGTGGCTCATCGTCCTCAGCGGACGCCTCGATTTCGCCAGGCAGGACGAGACGCCGCTGCCCGAGTTGCCGCCCGATCCGAATCGGCACATCGTATATCTGCGCTTCGCTCCTGCCTTCGGAAACGGGCGGAGCGGCGTCTTACCGGTTGGATTGCCTCCCGATGTCCGGATCGGACCGCCGCAGCGCGTGCATGGGCCGATGCCTGGGCCTGGCGGCGGCGCGCTTCCGGGTGGTCCAGGCCGAAGCCGCGGGCCGGAGGGGGGCGAGGTGTTGTATCCGGACGACATAGAACGCGTTCTGAAACCGCTGGGGGCGCAGGTTATTGGCGTGCCGACGCCGGAAGCCTTCCGTAAGATCGTTGCGACGCTGATCGACGAAATCGCGGCCAACGAATGACCTGTTCGGGCGCGCCCAAAGGGATGGTGCTCATGTTGGCGCTCGCCTCGTCACCGGCGCTTGCGCAGCGCGGCCAGGGCAACGCTCAATTCCAGCGCTATCCATTCGACAAGTGGGCCACCGAGGATGCCAAACCGCAGATCGCATGGAGCGTCCGCATCGATCCGCCTCGCCTGTCGCCGCACCAACGGCTGATTACCGGCCTGCACGTTACGGTTGCGCCAGACGAAATCCGGAAGCAGAAAGGCAACGGACCTATCCTCGTCTTCGCGCGCATCGAAGACCCCGGCGGGCATCGCTACCAGACCGGCAGCCAGACGCCGATGGCGCGTCTGCATCGGGGCGACCGGTTCCTCCAGCTCGATTACGACGTCTCGGCGTTCGTCCTGCCGGGCGAGTACGTTGTCTCACTCGCGGTTTGCGACGGCGCCACGCTACAGCACAGTTTTATCCGCCAGCGGCTTCATGTCGCCCCGATAAAGCCCGATCCATTGCCCGATTCCTGGAGCGGCCTGCCCGCGGTGGAGTTCCTTCCCGACATCGGCGCCCCGGACAGCTGGTACCTTCCGCAAGTACGCTACGGCATCGCTCTGCCGCTCGCCGCGGAGCATCCTCTTCGAGTGGAGTTGCTCGTGAATACGACGCCATCCGAACTCGGATCGCCTGCATCATTCCGCCGCAGCATGGAACTCATCGTGCCGGCCTTGAAAGTCCTGACGGGCCTCAATTCTGCGAGCGAGGCCACCTCGGTCGGGTTGACCATTCTGGACCTGAACCGACGGGTGCAGGCTTACCGGCAGCCAGATCTTCGCGGCGCGGACCTGCGGCGCGAATGGTTCGAACTCCGCCCATCCTTCACCGAGTTGAGCGCGGCTTCCATCGAAGCGAAGACTCTTGCGGGGCAGCGAAAAACGCTGGACTTTTTCAGCGGCGAGGTGGATAGCCTTCTCGGCGGCCATGGCAGTGGCGGGGGCGAGCACGATCGGGCTGCGCGCGTGCTCATCGTACTGAGCGCTCCGGCTTTCTTCGAGCATCAGGAAGCGCCGCCTTTGCCGGATTTGCCCGCCGATCCCGGGCGGCGCGTTTTCTTCATCAGCTATTCGCCGCTGGCGTCCGTCGTTCAGGCCGATCCGGCGTCAGCCGCCCGCCCACTGGGGCAGCGGCCGCTCTATCTGTTTACCGACGATATCGCGCATCTGCTCAAACCCCTCGGCGCGCGCGTTTTTCGCGTCTCGAGGCCCGAGGAATTCCGCAAAGCCCTGGGCGCGATTCTCGACGAAATCGCGAAAATGTAACCGCAACGTTATCATGGTAGTTTCGCCCCGCAGCGGGCTCGCTTCCACAACCATTTCAGGAGAATTATGCAGCCGGACACTTGCGACATCGGATTGATTGGACTTGCCGTAATGGGCCAGAATCTCATCCTCAACATGAACGACCACGGATTCAAGGTCGCTGTTTTTAACAGGACCGTTTCGAAGGTCGACGAATTCATCAATCACGAGGCCAAAGGCACGGAGGTCGCCGGCGCTCACACTATTCCCGAATTCATCGCGTCTCTCAAGCGCCCGCGCCGCGTCATGATGATGGTCAAAGCAGGCAAGGCGGTGGACGACACGATCGACGAAATCCTGCCTTTCCTCGAAGCGGGCGACATCGTGATCGATGGCGGCAACTCGCTGTTCACGGATTCCAATCGCCGCGAAGCCTCGCTTTCGGACAAAGGGATTCTCTTCGTCGGCACCGGCGTCTCCGGCGGCGAAGAAGGCGCGCGCAACGGCCCGTCCATCATGCCGGGCGGCAATGCGGCGGCGTGGCCCCACGTGAAGCCGATCTTCCAGGCGATCGCCGCGAAGGTGGAGGACGGTTCACCCTGCTGCGACTGGGTGGGTGAGGGCGGTTCCGGCCACTACGTCAAGATGGTCCACAACGGCATCGAGTATGGCGACATGCAGCTGATCTGCGAAGCCTACCAACTGCTGAAGGACGGGCTTGGTCTTACGCCCGACGAACTGCACGACGTCTTCGCCGAATGGAATAAAGGCGAACTCGACAGCTATCTCATCGAGATTACTTCCGGGATTTTCAGCAAGAAGGACGAGGACGGCGCGCCGCTGATCGATAAGATTCTCGACGCCGCGGGGCAAAAAGGCACAGGTAAGTGGACGTGTGAGAGCGCTCTTGATATGGGGATGCCGGTCACGCTGATCGGCGAGGCTGTTTTTGCGAGGTGTTTGTCGGCGATTAAGGACGCGCGCGTGGAGGCGTCGAAGGTTCTTACCGGACCCGCGCGGGCAAAGGCCGAGGACCGCGAAACTTTCATCGAAGATGTGCGCCGGGCCCTGTATTGCTCGAAGATCATTTCTTACGCCCAGGGCTACATGTTGCTGAGCGCGGCGGCGCGCGAGTACAAGTGGAATCTGAATCTCGGCGGTATCGCGCTGATGTGGCGCGGCGGATGCATCATTCGCAGCCGTTTCCTGGCGCGCATTAAGGAAGCTTTCGATAAGAATCCGAAGCTGAGTAATTTGCTGCTCGATAGTTTCTTCAGCGATACGCTCGCCAAATACCAGGCCGGTTGGCGCAGCGGTTGTATTCACGCCATTCAGCACGGTGTGCCGGTTCCGGCGTTCTCGACCGCGATGTCGTTCTTCGACGGTTTTCGGACGGCGCGACTTCCGGCGAACCTGCTGCAGGCGCAGCGCGATTTCTTCGGCGCGCATACGTATGAACGGGTCGACCAGCCGCGAGGACAGTTCTTCCATACGAACTGG
Source organism: Bryobacterales bacterium (assembly GCA_003136575.1). Classification (GTDB taxonomy): domain Bacteria; phylum Acidobacteriota; class Terriglobia; order Bryobacterales; family Bryobacteraceae; genus BOG-234. The sequence goes on from PLEX01000200.1 coordinate 26,087, forward strand.
ACGGGGCGCGGTGGCAGAGTTTCGTCGAGTACTTATAACGCGTAGCCGTCCTGAGGGAAGGCAGATCGAGTCCGGGATGGGCGCGGGTTCACCGTTGACCGCCGCCCCGTGTCCCTTGCCCGCTCATTTACCCGCGCGCCTTGGCCACTTCGATGGCCTTGTTCAGGATCACGTCTTCCCCAGGCGCATGTGTCGCGGCGGGCTCAGGCGTGGCGTCGTCTTCTTCCGGATCTCCGCTGCCGGCGTCCGGATCGATCGCCACAGTCTCCGGCGTCACGCCGTTGTCCTGAATCGACTTTCCGTCCGGCGTATAGTACTTGGCAACAGACAGGATCACCGCCCCGCCATCGTCCATCGTAATCGGCCGGAGCACCGACGCGTCGCCATAGGTCCGTTCGCCAACCAGCGCGGCCCGCTTCGATGCCTGCAACCCGCCGGCGGCAATTTCCGCCGCGGCAGCAGTCCCGCGGCTGGTCATAACGACCAGCGGCAGCGACGATACGACATTCTTTTCATCCGCGTTGTAGTCCTTACGCTCGAACTTCTGCCCCTGTGCATAGGTAATCAGGCCCTTGCCGAGGAACAGGTTGGCGAGTTCCACGCCGTTTTCGGGATCGCCCACGGCGCAATAGCGGAGATCGAGGATCAGTTTTTTCGCGCCCTGTTTTTGCAGATCCGCCACCGCGGCCGCAACTTCCTTCACTTTGCCCGTTCCAAGCGTCGAGGCCTTGATGTAGCCCAGCGAATCGGGCAACATGCGCGATTCAACGGGCGGGTAGGTGATAATTGCGCGGGTCAGCGTCATCTTCTGCGGTTCGGGCTTACGGCGAAGAACGGACAGGTCGACAGTCGAGCCGGGATCGCCGCGCAGCAAGAGCTTTGCATACGCAAGAGGCATATCGCGGCTGCCGATCCCCTTGATAGATTCGATATAATCGCCATCGCTCAGCCCGGCCTTGTCCGCCGGCGAGCCAGGAACGGCGGCGACGACCACGATGTACCCGTATTTTTTCGCCAGTACCAGGCCAAGATCGGCTGCGGAAGCGTCGGAGTTTTTCAGATAGTCTTTGTACTGCGTCGCGTTAAGGTAGCTGGCATAAGGGTCGATCGATTCGAGCAGGCCATTCAGCGCTCCGAGCGTGACGTTCGGAATGTTGGGTTCCTCTACGTATTCGGTCGAGATGTAAGAAAGCACCTGAGTGTAAACCTTGAGGTGCTTCAGGACATCGGTGGTGTCGGAGCCGCTCTGGGAACCGGCGCCCTGACTGACCGCGCCTCCGAAGAGGAGCAAGGCCACGAGGACGGCGGATGAGAACACTACGGAGAATTTTGCGCGGCGGTTCATATTAGTTGGACGCGGGAAAGGCGGCAAACGGTTGCAGCACACCCCTGCATTCATCCAGTATAAGTCCATTTGACGCACGGAACGGCTGGAAATCGGCCGGGAATCCTCAAAGGCGGGAAAATGCGGACCAATCGGAACCGATTTATCGGCGGAACGGGCTTATGCGACGGGTTCTCCGGTCCGAAAAATGGCGGCCGTCACGTCTTCCACCAGTTCGGCGGCGGGGGCGTCCCGTGTCGGTCGCCCACTACTCCAACGTCGCCGCGATACCGGGATCGAGACTTGAGCACCATTTATACACCCGCCTTGGCGCGGCCCGGGGCCGGTATCCAACACGACTGCCGCTCGCATCCAATTATCCCGGCGAATCATCCAAAGTACGATGAGAAAATAACGATGGTGGGAAGATTGGTTGAAAGGAAAGCGACGACTGCGTCCGCGCTGGCGGCTGCTGCCGTTTTGTTTGCATGGCAGGGCCGCGCATCGGCGCCGGCGCTCATCGTTTTCGATGCCGCGAAGGCCTCCGCGCAAAAGCTGGTGAGCGGCGTACCGCCCGGTTGGGAACTGAAAGTGAATGCAGGACAACCAGACATTTCTGTCGCGGAACAGGACGACCAGGCCAGCCTGCACTTCAGAAGTGTCAAGTCCTCTTTTGCGCTGGAAAAGGCCATTGACGTCGATCCCGCGGTGACGCCCTACCTGAACTGGCAGTGGAAGGTCGCCCAATTGCCGAAAGGTGGCGATTTCCGCCACAATTCCACCGACGACCAGGCCGCTCAGGTGATGGTCGCGTTCACGGATCGCCGCATCATCACGTATCTCTGGGACAGTACCGCGCCCGCGGGCACCATGGAGAGCGCGAGTTCGATTCCGCTGGTCCATATTTTTGCAATTGTCTGCCGTTCCGGCGGCGGCGATGCCAATCGATGGCTCCAGGAAAATCGTAATGTCGCGGCAGATTACCAGAAGGCTTTTGGAAAACCGGCACCCCACGTCAAGGGAATCAGACTTCAGATCAATTCGCAGCATACCGGGTCGAGCGCGGAAAGCTACTTCGGCGAAGTGGCGTTTCGCAACGCGTTGTCATGATTCTGGTCACGGGCGGAACCGGCTTCATCGGAAGCCACCTCGTCGAGAGGTTATCTGCGCACGGCGAACGAGTGCGGCTGATGATGCATAGAAAAACTGCCCTGTCCGGACCCGCCGTTGAGGTCGTTCACTGCAACCTGGCCACCGGCGAAGGCATCGACCGCGCATTGAGCGGCACCGACGTCGTAATTCATTTGGCTGGTGTAACCAGGGCCTTATCTTCCGCCGACTATTACGAGGGCAATGTCACGGCGACCGGAAACCTTGCGACTGCGGTCGCCGCGGCAAGTGCCAACGGCGGAAGTCCGATCCGAATGATACACATCAGTTCACTTGCCGCGATCGGTCCCTCCGCCGACGGCACTCCGGTCGAAGAGGACGCCGAACCACATCCGGTATCCGAATATGGACGCTCGAAACTGGAAGGCGAGCGTACCCTCCGGGCGATTCTGCCGTGCGCGGTCGTCCTCCGTCCGCCGGTCGTTTACGGTCCGCGCGATACGGATGTGTTTCAATTGCTGAAGTCGATCAACCGTGGAATCGTCGCGCAAATCGCCGGCGGCGACCGGTTTTTCAGCGCCATCTATGTGCACGATCTCGTCGATGGAATACTGATGGCCGCCCGTCAGCCAAAGGCGGCTGGGCGGGCTTATTTCCTCGCGCATTCGCCGGCGGCATCATGGGCCGAACTGGGGCGAATTGCAGCGCGAATCATGGGCCGCGCGCCACGCACGATGAACATCCCGCTGGGTGCCGCGCGCGCGGTCGGGTACGCGGCCGAGGTCTGGGCGCGATTGACCCGAAATCCGGGTATCGTTTCGCGCGACAAGGTTCGCGAGGCGCAGTGCCGCTACTGGTTCTGCAACACAAAGCGGGCGAAGGAAGAACTCGGGTTTGAAGCGCCTACCAGTATTGAAGACGGGCTGGCCGCTACGCTTGCCTGGTACCGCGAGGCCGGATGGCTGAAATACTAAGGAGCCTCCGGCCAAGGAACCTTTGGCCGAGCGACAAGGTCATTCTCGGCTATTTTGCCTTCACCTGCGTGATAGAGGTCGTCTGCTACAGGGAGATCCCCGGGGCCGGTTGGTTACTGGCCCTGCACGCCGTGGCGGTGGCGGTTCTGGCCCTGGCAATTGGGGCCACCTCCACGCCGCGCGAAACCAACCGCCTGGTTTGGATCTTCCGCCACTGGTACACGCTCTTTTACGTCGCCTGTTGTTACAGGGAGATGTCGATCCTGATTCCCGCGATCGGTCGTGCCAGCCTGGATCAGGCCCTGGCCGATATCGACTATGCTTTCTGGCACGCGAATCCGTGCGTCTGGCTGGAGCGTTGGTACTCTCCGGCGCTTACGGAATTCTTACAGACCGTTTATACATTATTTATCCCGGTCGTGCTGTTTGTGCCCTGGCTGTTCTGGTGGAAGAAAGACTACGCCCGGTTCAAATACATGGCATTCCTGCTGTCCCTCGGGTTCCTGGCCTCGTATCTGGGCTACCTGATCGTCCCGGCGAGAGGGCCGCGGTATCTGCTGGCGCACCTTCAGCACGTTCCGTTGCAGGGTCTCTGGCTGTTCAACTCCATGCAGTCGACTCTCGATGGCCTCGAGAAGCAGCATTACGACTGTTTTCCCAGCGGCCATACGGAAATGACGGTACTGGCACTGTGGCTCAGCCGGTCCGTGTCCAGGAAGCTTTTTTGGGTGTATTTTTTGTACACTCTTTGCATTGTTTTTGCTACAGTTTATCTACGGTATCATTACACGGTCGATCTCCTCGCCGGCGTTCTGGTCGCGCTTACTCTGATTCTGGCGGCGCCGGCTTTGTACCGCGGACTGGCTGAAAAAAGGGATTCGATTGACGATTGAAGTTTCTGCGATCGGCGGCAAGCGCGGACTGAATGAGTTCGTGGAGTTGCCATGGTCGATCTATCGGGGCGACCCGTACTGGGTTCCGCAGTTGCGTATCTCGACAAAGGAACTTCTGGATCGCGGCAAGCATCCGTTTTACGCCAACGCGGAAGCCGAGTTTTTTATTGCCCGGCGGGATGGGCGAGCGGTGGGGCGGATTGCCGCCATCGTCGATCGGGGCCATGACCGGTTTCACGAAGAGAAAGCCGGATTCTTCGGGTTCTTCGAATCGGTAGACGATGCGGAAGTGGCGAAAGCCCTGCTGAAGACAGCGCGGGAATGGGTATTTTCGCGGGGAGCCGAGTTCATCCGCGGGCCGGTGAATCCGTCTTTGAATTACGAAAGCGGGATGCTGGTGGAGGGGTTCGATTCGAGCCCGATGGTCATGATGACCTACAATCCGCGGTACTATCCGCATTTGATGGAACAGGCCGGGCTGCAAAAAGCGAAAGATTTGTATGCTTTTGTAAACAGCGCCGACGGAGTGGACTTGAAGAAGATCGGCCGGGTCGCCGACCGGGCGCTCCAGCGCCATTCGGTTACTGTCCGGCCCATCAACATGAAGGATTTCGACGGCGAAGTGAGCCGTGTATTCGACGTTTATAATGCGGCATGGACCAATAACTGGGGCTTCGTCCCCATGACGCGGGAGGAGTTCTTTTGGATGGGCAAGGAGATGAAGCTGATCATCCGGCCCGAGATGGTGCTGATTGGCGAGACCAGGGGACGTATCATTGGATTTGCTCTTGCGCTGCCGGATGTGAATGTAGCCCTAAAACCGGCGAACGGACGGCTGTTTCCGACGGGGCTGCTGAAGATCCTGTATTATCGAACGAAGATCCGCGCGGTGCGGGTGGTGGCGCTGGGCGTAGTGGAAGAATTCAGGGCAACGGGAGTGGCGGCCGGCTTTTATGCGGAGCTGGTTCGCAAAGCCCGTGAGTTGGGGTACGACCGGGAATGCGAGATGTCGTGGATACTGGAAGATAACGTCCTGATGACACGCTCGCTGGAATTGATGGGGGCAAGGCGGACGAAGACGTACCGTTTATATCAGTCGTGAGTTATATCATTCATGAGTACGAGCGGGAACTAAGAGCATGAGCGCATCGATCGCACGGGTTACGACAGCACGCGTTGCACCTTCACGCGTCGCCACGCTTCCAGTGGACGGCGGCAACGACGTCTTTGAGAAGTGCCGCACTTTCACACGCCCGGCCGAGTTGCAGGCCGCCGGGTTGTACATGTATTTCGAGACATTCGGCGACCGCGAGGGATGCGGCCCCGGCGAGGTGCGAAGGGGCGACCGCAAGATCCTGATGTTCGGATCGAACGACTACCTGGACCTGATCCGGCATCCGGAGGTAATGGAGGCGGCGGCGAACGCGGCGCTGAAGTACGGCAGCGGCTGCAGCGGCTCGCGCCTGCTTAACGGAACGCTCGACATCCACGTGAAACTGGAAGCCGAACTCGCGGCGTTTGTCCGCAAAGACTCCGCGATCATTTTCGGCACCGGTTTTCAGGCGAACTACGCCACGCTTTCCGCGCTCACCGACAAAGGCGACGCCCTGGTCTGCGATCACAATCTGCACGCCAGCCTGGTGGAAGGAGCTTTGCGCTCAAACGCCCGCATGGCCCGGTTCCGGCATAACGATCTGGACCATTTCGAAAAGTGCCTCGTCAACTGCAAGTGGGAAGAGCGCGTGCTCGTGGTCTCCGAGGGCGTGTTCAGCATGGAAGGCGATGTGGCGGAACTGCGCGGCATCGTGAGCCTGGCGAAGCAATACGGGGCGCGAACGTTCGTCGATGAGGCTCACGGCATTGGCGTGCTCGGCGAGACTGGCGCCGGCGCGTCGGAGCATCTCGGGGTGCTGGACGATGTCGACCTCATCATGGGGACGTTCAGCAAGTCGCTGGCGTCTGTCGGCGGATTTATCGCGGGCGAGAGGACAGTGATCGATTTCCTGAAGCACACGGCAAGGGCGTTCGTGTTTTCGGCCAGTCTGCCGCCGGCATCCGTTGCAGCTGCCAGCAAGGCGTTGCACATCATCCGCACTGAACCGGAACGCCGCCGCCACTTGCTGCGCATCGCAAACCTCCTGCGGGAGGAACTGGTCTCGCGAGGCTTCACGCTGCTCGATGGCGAAACGGCCATCGTTCCCGTGGTGTTCAACAGTGATTCGGACCTGTGCCGCCTCAGCAAGAAGCTGCTCGAAGAGGGCATCTACATCAATCCGATCCTGCGGCCGGCGGCGTCGCAGAATCTGCTGCGGATCTCCTGCACGGCGGCGCATACCGAAGCGCACGTGGAGCGGTTGGTAAGCACAATCGAGAAGTCGATGGAAAGTCTCGGCATCGAGCGCTGAGAGCGGGTTTGACCGCACAGTGCTATTCGCTCGGCATCCGCTTGGCCGGCAATGGCTGGCCTTGCGCATTCGAGACCGCTTAGTGCGCGTCGGGCTCAGCAAGCCTGAAACCGGCCAGCAGATAGGTCCGCCCGACAACAGTACCGATCACGGTGAGCCCATGCTGTCCGGCTCTTGTTGAAATTAACCGTTCGGTCTTTTTCGCGTCCTGATCGACACGCCTGTCACCCGGCGAATAAAAGAACAGATCCAGTTCCTGGACGCCCGAGGCCCGCAGGCATGCCGCAAAGCTTCGATATACCGATCCGTCGGCGACATCGACGCTGTTCCGGCTCTTGTCGTAAAAAATTTCCATGCCGCCCGGCATTCCATCGTCGACGTGATACTCATCAATGTCCGCGTCCCCTGGGATGTGGCGGACAAAGCGCCTCGAATGGCCGCTTGTGTGGATGAAATAACCGATCGCGCCCCAATGATCCAGATAAACCGCGCGGGATCGGGGAAAAGCCATTTGAAAAGCCGAATACTCCTTCCTCAGTAACAGCAACCCGGGGTAGACGATCAGCGTCGGCGCGGCCGCCACCAAATTCGCCAGACTGGCGCCGGCCAGGAGTACAGGCAAAACCCGTCGCAGCGCCGGACCCGCAATCGCGTAAAGCGAATCCGCCACCACAAAGGCCGCGATCAGCAGGAACGGCCCGACGATATACTGGTGCCTCAGCATGCCGCCGAACGGATACTTGCGCGCCAGCGAAGCGGCGTAAAGCGCGAAAGCAATTACGAGGGCGAAGGCGATCGCCGAGACGGATTCCCTCGCTTTGGAGCGGCGAGCGCGCAAACGCCGCAACACGATCCATGCCCCGGCTGCCAGAAGAGGCAGAACAAGGGCGAGGAATGCCTCGTCGTTTCGCAATTCGACCGGCGAGAACAAGTTGAAGAAGTTACGGAAGTTCCGGACCGTGAACGAAAACAGGGTTTCGTCAGCCGTTCCGCCCCGATAGAAGTCCGCGAGATATCCCTGAATCGGCTGGACGCCGGCGTGAACGAAGTATTCGCACGCGAAGATGGCGCACGGAAAACCCAACGCCGTGGCCATCAGCCAGAGGGATTTCTTCCGCTCGGAATCGCGAGGCAGCGCGAGGGCGAACGGAATGGAAATGGCCACGCACGCGCCCAGAAAAAAGGCCACCGAATAGTGCGATGAGACCGCCAGCGAGGAAAAGACCGCAAAGCCCGCACAAGGCCGTGCCCCGATTGGTCCATCTGTCTTCGCAAACATCGCGAGCCAGCACAGAAAAGCCATGAGAACCAGGAAGATAGCCAGCTGATACGACCGTATCTCAGTGGAAATCGCGATCGCATCAGCCGAGAGCGCAAACGCGACGGCGCAGACCAAAGCCAGTATCGGCGAACTGAGCACCCTTCTTGCGATCAGCCCGATCAGGACAATCGATCCTACGCCCGATCCTATGGAGATCGCCCGGTAGAGCCCCACGTTTCCCAACCTGACGATTCCGCCCAGCAGCAGGAAGAACAACGGAGGATGCGCGTTGGTCCGCAACTCGAAGGCGAGATCGCTCCAACGTGGACTGCTCGCCATGAAAAGATGTTGCCACTCGTCGAAGTCGATGAACGTTTTTTGCCCGACATACACGCGGATCGCCAGGCCCACAAGCGCCGTAACCAGCAGGATCAGCCAGAATATGCGCGGTTGCAGTACGGCAGCGTTGTTTCCGCGCCCGGCCGACTCCGGCATGACTGCTGTCTCTTTCATTTATCCTGTGAACTCCAATGGTAGACTCATGCGGCGATTTAGCCCGGCAGGCCGGCGTGCATCAGGCGCTACTTGCCGGTACACGTGCCGCTTGGGCGAAATTCCGCGTAGACGTCGAAATTCTGCAGATCCAGTGTTTCGACGCACAGCCCGTGCGCCGCGCTCAGCTCGGCCACACGGTCGCGGTATGCCGCAATCTGGGCGTCGGTCCTGCCGAGAGGGTGCGTTTGGGTGATGCAGAAAATCGTCATGGCCGGCAGATGCCAGGCCCCGATGCCTTTAGCGATCGAAGTGTAGAGCAACTGTTCGCGTAGATCCAGATTCCAGCGGTTCTTATCGCGAAACAGCAGAATCGACCGTCCACCACGGCTGAGCTTGTAGACATCCACCCAGTCCATGCCCGGAACAGGCGCGATAAACTCCCATTTCCAGTCGTGGTGGTGCGTCAGAAAGGTAGTCAGATTGAACTGATCGATGTAGACCGCGCCTGCCGACGGGAACAGACGGTTGTATCGTTCCATCTGGTCCGACATCAGTAAGCGGCCGCTCTTTGGCCACGCTTCGTAATTCCGCACGCTTACCGCCAGGATTCCGACCGCCAGCACGCCCGTCAGCGCGAGGCTCAGGCGGCTAGCTCCATCGAACAAACGGTCCGGGAGCAAAAACGGACACACCATGAGAAACGGAAACAGTACATACTGCTGCCGCAGAAACCCTCCAAAAGGATATGCACGGATCAGCGACGCGGTTACGACGGCACATAGCATCACGAGCGGCAGCAGGAGACTGACGATTGCGGCGCGGTTTCGGGAAGCGCTCCAGCGCCTCGCGAGAAAGACGATGGCGCACGCCACCAGCAATAAAGCGCCTAACGTCGCATAGAATGGCGTCCCCTCGGCCACCGGCAGGGGAGAAAACCAGTTCAATTCGTTGCGAAGATTGCGCAGCAAAAAATCGACGGCCGATTCGGCGCCATCCGGGTTGTAGTAATAGCCGGGGAGATGGTCGTATGCAACGCTGGTGGTGCCGAAATGGCTGATGTACTCCCAAACCGGAAGCGCGAGTATCAGGACGAAGGTTGCCAATTCCCGCAACAGCGACCTGAATACCCTCTTCTCCCGGCGTACGATGGGCAACGCGAGCGCGATCAGCATGGTCGCGCCCACGTAAAATGCCGCGTAATACTCTGACAGGCACGCCAGCGTCGCCATCACGCCGAACATGACGCGCGGACCAGGCGTGGCCGGTTGCACTTCCCCCGTCAAATCCAGGAAATACAGGAAAGAAACCTGAACGAGGAACGCCGACAACATGTATGTTCGGACTTCGTTCGAAAGGAGTATCGATGGCAATGCCAGCCCATACGCCAGCGCCGCCAGAGCCGCCCAGACGGGCGAGCGCATCGCCTTCAGGGCGGTTCGCCCCAACACGTAGACCGACGCGGCGCCGGAAAGCAGAGAGACACCGCGGTATGCCAGTTGCGTCCTTCCGAACCAGAATGACATCCGGAGCAACAGGAAATACAGGGGAGGGTGCGCGTTCGCCCGATACTCGCGAATGAAGTTGTCCCACCGGTCCTGTTGGGCAATCCAGACGTGCCAGTAGCCGTCGTACTCGACGTACTGGTTGAGCGCCAGCAGAAGCCGGGGAATCAGCGATACCAGCACAATTACGGGAAGCGCCCATTCGTACCACCGCGAATCCGGACTATCGCTCTCCCGCACACCGGTTTCCCGCGCCTCGCCACTCGTCGGATTCATCTCCAATTACTATAGCCTGCGATTTTCAAAATCGAGCTTTGCGGGCTGTTATGCCGTAGAATGAATTTCCAGCCTGTGATCACCGCTCCGAATCTCGGCTTCGACTGGCTTCTCCACGGGTTCGGCCTGCGGGATTCCATTCCGCCCGCGGACCTTACGACCGCGCAGCAGGTCCACTCCGCGCGCGTTCTGGACGCCTGCGGCCGAAAAGGCGAGCGGATTGGCGAAGGCGATGCCATTGTATCGGCGGAACCNNGCGAACAGAGTTGTGGCGTGCGTTCATGCGGGATGGAGGGGTACCGCCGCGAACATTGTTCAGGCCACAATCGACGCTCTTCGGCAGCGCGGCAGCCGCGCACCGCAGCTTTGTGTGGCAATCGGACCCTCTATCGGTGCATGTTGCTACGAAGTCGGTCCCGATGTCGCCCGGCAGTTCGATAAATGGTCGCGCGCCGAGGGCAGTATGGGGCTCGACCTCCCCGCCATCAACGAGGCTCAGCTCCGCGAAGAGGGAGTAGTGAATATATGGAAGTCCGGCGAGTGCACTTATTGCCTGCCAGAGCGCTTCTTTTCCTTCCGAAGGGACAGGGAAAACGCCGGCAGGATGCTCTCGTTCGTGAGCAGGATCGCGTGAGGCGCCACTCGACGGTCGCACAGGTTTGCCAGGCAGTCAGGCGGAACTGCCCGCCCCACATGCGGTACGGTCAGAAACACGTCGGGCGGACCTTTTTGGTCCGCCCGGAAAATCGTCGCGAACTTCGGCTGCCGCGTCAGGCCGCAAGTACGGATCTACGCGGCGCTCGCAAACAAATCGGCGCTGTCGTCGACTTCGATCTCGTGCCGGTCGACCTGCTCCTGGCACTTGATGCAAAATGCGGCCCACGGCACCGCGGCGATGCGCTTCGGCGAGATGTCCTCGTCGCAATGCAGGCAAACGCCATACGAACCGTCGGCTATCCGTCCCAGCGCACGGCGGATCTGGCGCAACATGTTCGAATCGCGATCTAGATTTCGAATCGCGAGTTCACGTTCACCCGCCAACTGCACTTCATCGAGAGCGTCTGGCGCTTTCTCGATTACGATTTCGTCACGGTTACGAAGCGAGCCGGACAACTCCATGCGCTTCGTCTCCAGTGTGTTTTTAAATCTCTCCAAATCAGTCTTGGTCATATCCCACCTCGTCTCCCACTTCAACTACTAGTGCTGGCCTCTTTCATGTCGTCTGTGTTAGAGACGAATATCTGCCTGCAAAGTTTCAAAAAATATGAGTGCAGAAAGCTTAAATATCACTCAGCCCAGTGCAAAATTGGACCCTTACGCACATTCACAATCACACCAAACACTCAATTCCGCCGAGCCTAACCCCACCTTAAGCAATATGAGGGCCAAACCACGTAAACGAAATATTCAGCCGGGTTTGTATAATACACCAAACCCGGGACCAATGTCTATGTTTCGGTCCCTACTGCACGGTGATACTGATCGGTACGTTCGTTTCAATCCTTTAGGGAAGAATTGAAATTTTCCCGAAAACAAGTCCGTAGGCCTGTCCATCTTTACGGTCCACTGGGTCCACCCGGATTTCAAGATCCGCCATCTGTCCCGCCAAAGCCCCTGGCAAGTCAAATAGACGGTGAAAGTTACTTTCCGGATCGTAAATTCGCGTATCCGCCGCCACGACGCCGTTGACCAGAACCATCAGATGCCGGGAGGCCTTCAAAAGTTGCGCCTCCGGGCAAAACCCCTCAATCTCCAGTTTGCTTCCGCCGCCCTCCGGAACGCCCACGCGCACAGTCGCCACACCAGGCATCCAGCGAATGCCGGATTCAGGAGGCAACCACGAGGGACCCAGTAACCAGGAATAAAGTATGTTGCCAACGTCGACGCGGCTTGGCAGTCGATCCGCCACTCGGCCCGTCAGGTGCCGACTGTATGCCTCCGTTATGTTCCGGAGGTGATCACTTTCCAATGAATATACCACAACCTCGTTGTGGGTGAGCCCGTGCGCGAGCGCAATCGGGTCCGAAACGAGAGCTTGCAGATCCACGTTGGCATTGTCCGGCTTTATCGTAAGTCCTGATTCCGGAGTAAGATAGACGTCATCAATGCGGGCGGCCACGAAGGGCGCGTGGGCGAGGGAAAGATTAAACAACTCCGTTGTGACTCCCTCTACGACGATCGCTTTTCCAGGGTGAGAGCGCCTTGCCGCCTCGACTCCGAGCACCAGAGTTCGGACACCAAGCGACCTTTCGAGCCACCAATGGGTGACCGCTCTGCCGACCGGAACCATCGCCCAGAGGTACACCAATATCGGGATTGCCACAGCCGCGCGCCGTGGCCATGGCTCGTTCCAATACCTGCCCGCCGCTGCCCCGCCCAGCATGGCCAGACCGACAATGGGGATCGTCAGGTAATAGTCCGTTCGATGACCGGGCAAAGGCATTACCGGTACCAGGGTGACGACGAACCAACTCAGAAAAAACATCACGGCGACCCGGCGGCGCGCCAACTCAGTCGCTGTGAAGCCCGCAACGGCCAGAGTCCCGATAAGAAAAACCGCCAATGCGGTAACGTGGCGATGGCCAAACCTCTCCATCGGCTCCGGCGCAACCGACCACTTCCAGTACAGCGCCAGGGTCTTGAACATCGACCCATCGAAATGTAGCGCATAAACGCCCGATGCGGGCAGAGGCGCCACGATCCGGTGCAGTATGAAGTACGCTACTGAAATACCCGCCAGCGGCAACAGACTCCGTGTCAACTGGCGACGCCTCGACGCGGGAGCGTCAAATATCACCCACGCCGCGGCGATTGCCGGGTAGACGACATTGGTCTCCAGCACCCCGAATCCGAGGCTGAAAACCACCAGCTGCCACCACCAGAACGCCCGCCGCCCCGTCTCGACGTAGCGAATAAACAGAGCCAGGGCCGTAAGGAGGAACAGCGGACAGAGAACCTCGTTGTAGGCCGAACTCCACGTCATGGCGCGAACCAAGGCCGTGTTGGCGGCCCAGAGGACGGGAGCCAGAAACCCTGCGACCCGCGATCCAGTCGCCCGAAGGGTGACCCACGCGATCAGGAGCAAATCGGCAGCGGCCGTGGCGAATGCGACCAGACGGAACGGAAGGCTATCCATGCCGAAGAGCCAGTCGAGCGCCATGAAAAGCCCTCGCTCGCTCCACGGGCGAATCGTACCCTGCGCCATGGGCGCGAAAAGCTCATGCAGCAGATCGTGTCGGACCTGGGCCAGATGCAGGAGACTGAGCCAGGCGAAATCGTCGGCGACAAACCACGTGGACAGCCCGTCGCGGTAAACCCAGAACAGGAAAAGCACCGGCAAAAGCCAGAAGCCAGCACGAACGATTTTGGTTTTCATCCAGCTTTCGATCGAGGACTGCAACCGGTTGGGCGGCAAGCCCTCCGTCAATCTGCTTTCGCCAGCACTCGTTCGCTCCTGCATCCCGCACCCTGCCCTCGTTGAATCCCGCGCCCGGCTACCAGCCCACGCATCTGCATTGCCCAGAGACGCAGGCTGGCAGGCGGAACCGCCTGTCCCACACAGAATCCGGCTTCATTTGCTTTCGAGAGCGACGGCCGTCGCAATAACCCCGAGTTCGCGGCGATCCGACGGGCCGGGAGGCAAGGCGTTGTCGAGCGAAAAATCGACCGTCACTGTATCGCCGGTCAGCGCCGACGCCGGAACATCCGCACTAAAAGTGTAATTGCCACCAGCATCGTACTTTTCCGTCTTCAGCGGCTTGTCGGCGATACTGGCGGTCAGACTCTGCGAATGAACCTGCTTGAGCACGGCGTCGGAAACGACCATCGCAAGCATCAGCGCGCCTCCCTTTTCCGAAGCGCCAGGAGGCGTCTTCAGAACAACGGAAAAATTCCCGGCCGTCCAGCGCCATGAGCCGGATTCGACGGCCCAGAACCCCTTGAGAAGCTGGGCCGGCGCGGCGGGGTCGTTCATCTTGAGCGACGAAACCAGCGGGAGAGCCGCTTTTGGACCTTCATCGTTCTGAACCGCTGTGCCGTGTTTGCCGCTGCAACCGGAGGTCAAGAGAACAGCGGGAATGAGCGCCGCCAAAGAAAAGTATCGTGTCATCGTTTGTTTTCTACCTGAACTAAACAACTATAGAACGCCGGCCCCCCGCCTTTGTCGGTGAGGCGCTGAGAGGTGAGCATATTGACATTCATCCCGTCGGCCGCGAGCTTCGGCCATCGCGTAGAACGGACGCAGACCACGCCTTCGGCGACGGTGGCCGCGATCACGGCCTGGAGCGTACATTCGCCGCGTTCGTTGAACACGCGGACGCTGCCATTCGGCGCGATCCCCCGTTTGGCGGCGTCGACGGGGTGGAGGGTGATCCTCCCATTCCAGTCGTTGTTTTCCGGCCGCGAAGCCATCGTCGAGTTCATGTTGTCGTCGCCTTTGGGCGAGATGAGCTCGAGCGGAAAACGGGCTCTGAGCGCCGAGTTGCCGTTTCGCGACTCAACCGGCGGCGTGTACCCCAGCGTCTCGGCATGGAATTCGCATTTTCCCGACGGCGTGCCAAAACCGCCTTGCGCAAACGGCAAGAAAGGAGAGGGAATGTTGAGGCGAACGAAATGGTGCTCTTCCAGATCTTCCAGGGTGATTCCCGCCAGATGAGGATGGCCGCTGGCGAGCGCGGCGCGAATCATATCGTCGTCGGCATCGCGCAGGCATGGGTCGTCGAAACCCATGCGCGCGGCCAACAGCCGGAAGATATCCTGGTTGGAACGCGCTTCGCCGGGCGCAGGCAGCGCGGGACGCGCCAGTTGCAGATAGTAGTGGCCGTAGGCGGTATAAAGATCGGTGTGTTCGAGGAACGTCGTGACAGGCAGAACGATGTCGGCGAAGTCGGCTGTATCGGTCTGCGTTTGCTCAAGCACGACGGTAAACAGGTCGTCGCGCCGCAGTCCGCGCCGAACGGCGTTCTGATCGGGCGCGATGGCCGCGGGGTTGGAGTTGTAGACGACCATGGCCTTCACCGGCGGATCGTTCAGCTTCGTCAGCGCATCACCAATCACCGACATGTTCACGATCCGGGCATCCCTGCCCAGCGGGGATCGCCATTGCAACTCCGGCATTTCGACGGCGGCTCGATTCAGCTGAAATGCGTAAGAAGTGGAAAGCTGCACACCGCCGCCGGCATCGCGCCACGCGCCGGTGATGGCAGGCAACAAAGCGATCGTGCGCACCGACATGGCGCCCCGCTCCGAGCGCTGCACGCCGTAATTCAGGCGGATCGCGGCGGGCCGGACGGTCGCGTATTCGCGCGCGAGATCGACGATGTCCTGCGCCGGGATGCCCGTCAACTGGGCGGCCCGATCCGGCGTCCATTCCCGCACGCGTTCCTTCAACTCGGCGAAACCCAGCGTGTACCGCTCGACGTAGTCGCGATCCTCAAGTCCGTCGCGAGCAATCACATGCATCATCGCGAGGGCCAGCGCGGCATCGGTTCCGGGATAAATGGCGAAATGGCGATCGGAGAGTTGGCCGGTACGGTTCCGGTTCGGATCTATCGTGTAGAATTTCGCGCCATTGCGTCGCGCCTCGACGATGAAGGGCCAGAGGTGAACGTTGGTGCCGAGAATATTCGCGCCCCAGGCGATAATCAGCTTCGCGTGCCGGAACTGTTCCGGTTCGACGGCGTAACGGTGGCCGGTGGCGTCGTTCATACCGGCCATACCGGCCGTCGAACAGATGGTGCGGTCGAGGCGGGAAGCTCCCAGGCGATGGAAGAAGCGGCGGTCCATGCCGCCGTAATTGAGAATCCCAACCGTACCCGCGTAACTATAGGGAAGAATGGATTCAGATCCATATTCGGCCGATACACTCTTCAGCCGCGCGGCAATTTCATCGAGCGCTTCGTCCCAGGAAATGCGGGCAAACCGCCCCTCGCCTTTCGGGCCGACGCGACGCAGCGGGTGAAGCAAGCGGTCCGGCGAATATTCATGCTCCAGGTAGCGGGCCACTTTGCCGCAGAGGAAGCCGCGGGTGACCGGATGCGTTGGATCGCCGCGCAGGCGGCTGCCGCGACCTGCGTCGTCGACGTCGATCAGAAGCGAGCAGGCGTCGGGGCAATCGAGCGCGCAGACGGAGTGGCGGGTGCGGGACACATTCATTCAATTATCCATCGGAACCCGGCAGATCCGTAAGGACTCTCCGGCTTCAATCGGGTTCAATCGGCGCGATCGCCGACGTACATTTGCAGCGCCTCGGCGACCGCAATCCAGACATTCACCAGGCCGAGCCCGCTGACCGCTCCCCGCACGAAGCCATTGTTCCAGAGTTGACGCCAGACTGGCTGAAACTTAAGCGGCATTATCAACGAAAAGTAGTTTGTCGTCCATGCATCGGTCCACGGATAAATCAGCAAAAACAGTCCCAATTCGAGGCACAAGACGATCACGAAAACAGAGACGGTCCGCTGTAGCCACTTCGGGCGCGGCGGTCGTCTGCCAGCGGCGGGAATCTGCGGGGCAACGTCGCGCGCTGTTTCGGGCGACAAGATCTCCTGTTGCACTGGCGCGGCGGCTGGATTCGGTTCGGGAGTCATCGGCGTCGCCGGTCAAACGGCGAACATCTCCATCTGGCGATCCCGCGCCATCGGCGAATGAAATGCGGTACGGCGCACGGGTTCAAAGCTGAAACGATGCATGGGAGTCGGCCCGAGTTGCAAGAGCGCCGCCATATGTTCCGGCGTCTGGTAGCCCTTGTGGGCGGCGAGACCGTATTCCGGGTAGAATTTGTCCCATTCCCTCATCATGTTATCGCGGTAAACCTTGGCGACAATGGACGCGGCAGCGATTGCGTGGCAACGCTCGTCTCCCTGAATCAGCGCTTGCTGCGGCATGGGGATATCGAGCGGAACGGCGTCGACGAGAACGAAATCGCTTGCCGGGCGCAACTGAAGAACCGCGTTCCTCATCGCCAGGCGGGAAGCCTCGTAGATATTGATCCGATCGATGGTGCAGGCATCGACCGCCGCGACGGACCACGCCACGGCGCGTTCGCGAATGAGGGTGGCGAGGACTTCGCGTTCGTCGGGTTCGATCTGCTTGCTGTCGTTCAGGCCGCGAATCGGAGCGTCGGGAGAAAGAATAACGGTGGCCGCAACCACGGCTCCAAACAGCGATCCCCGCCCGACCTCATCGGCCCCCGCAATGAAGCGATAGCCGCGGGCGCGAAGCTCGTTTTCGGCATTGCCCTGACACTTCCAGTCGGGTCTTGGTTTGGCGGATTTCGGGGCGGTCGGTTTTCGGCGTGCCGATGTTTCGTTTGGCATCGAAAGGATAACAAGCCGCCGGGTAAGAAGCCCGCGCCGGGAAACCAGCTAATCGGCGCGTTCTTTGAGGCGGGCGGCCTTGCCCTTGAGAGCGCGCAGATAGTAGAGCTTGGCGCGGCGGACCTTGCCTGTGCGCACAAAATCGATATGGTCCACGATGCTCGCGTGCAGCGGGAAAATACGCTCAACGCCCTGGCCAAAGCTGATTTTGCGGACGGTTACGGTCTCGCTGATGCCGGAATTATTGCGGGCAATGACCACGCCTTCAAACGCCTGCAGGCGCTCTTTATCGCCTTCNNATGTACTTCTGTAACAACGCATTCTGCATGTCGGGAACCTTAATGGCGGGTTAGATTTCTGAGCCGAAACTCCATCATACTACAGGGGCTGGGGTTAACGATTGCGCCACAGCCAGAGCGTGTGGGCGTGGCTCGTCGCTTGAGCGACACGCCGTTCCTCACGCCGGAATCCGCGGGCCNNACCGCCCCGCCCACCGGGACCGGACAGCAACTGCACCATCTCATCGATCAGATTGCCGGCGATATCGGCATTCAGGCCAAAAGACCGGCCGTCCTGGTCGACCGTAAATCCGTCCCAGAAGCGCAGGAGATCGGGGTGACCTTCAGGAACACTGAGCCGCCCGATACCGATCAGACCTTTCGCCGCATCGCGCAGATTCATGGCGTCTTTTTCCGTCGCCGTCGTGCAGTGGATTGAGGCTTGGAATCCCGATTCGACGGAAGCCGAAAACCAGGAACTCTCGATGCCTCTGAAGATGACCGAGAAATCCACGCCGTTGCCGGCGCGCGGCAGATAATCGGCAAGGAACTTCGCGAAACCCGTTGAAACACCCCAAAGCGGGGTTTGGCCGCTNNCCCGCCGCGGCGAGGGTCGAATCGAGGATGCAGAACCCGGAGTTATCCGTCACCCGAATGCTGTACTGGCCGTGCCGGACCAGCTTCAAACCACTTGCGGCATCCTGCTTCAGATTGAACTTGCCGCGAGCCAGCAGGACGCTGCCCTGAGGTCCGTTCACCAGCAGAACCTCGCGGACGTCTCTGCGCGGATCGAAACCGGTCTCGCTGGCAAACTCGTCGAGTTGGGGCAGCTTCTCTTGCGCCGTCAGCTTCCGGTAAAGATCCGAAGCGGTCAACTGGTCCATATGTGCGCCAACCAGCGAGGTTGCGCCGGGAGGCACCATGCGCAGAAGGACGTTATCCACGCGGGGCGCGGCCGATGCAACGGTCGCCCAAATCGCCAACACCGTGAGGGAATGACTGAATCGCATATTAAAAACTCCGTCGTCTGAAGTGCAGAATGCCCGCGCCCAGCACGACCAGGCCAAACAGCGCCGTACTCCAGACCGGCATCCAGCTATCGACCGGTTCGGTCAGAATCAGATGCCGGATAATCACGCTGATATCGGACGTTTTCGGCAAAACGTAATAGAGCGTTCGCAAAAGGTCGCGGGACCATTCGGAGCTCAACAGCCGCTCGAGCGAGTCCTTCTGGGCCAGGATGGGAGTGACGATCATGATGCCGAACGTGATCATGATCGCCACCGCCGCGCTCTCCCAGAGGACGCCGACCAGAACAATCACGGCCAGCAGAACCGCAAAAATGAAAATGGTGAAGAGGCTGGAAAGAAGATAACCCACTCCCCACATGCCGGTCTTTATTCCGAATATGATCCACGAACCCGCCGTGAGGTATACGACGTTCGCTGCGACCACAAGCAAATTTCCCACATACCGGCCCATCAGGATCTCCGTGCGGGAAACCGGTTTCGACAGCAGCAATTCGATGCGGCCCGGCTCAAATACGGCCGCCACAAGGCCCGCCGAAGCGAACACCGACAGCGCCATACCGAAGAAATACATCGCCATGGCGATTACGCTCTGCGTCTGATGCACCAGCCCTTCCACGTCCGTAGTGGGCATGGCGCGGCCAAAAATCGTGATCGTCGCCAGCGCGCCCGCAACTACGTCGATGCGCATAATGAACACAAGGAAAGCCAGCAGCATGGTGCTGCAGCCCGCAAAACCCCAGAAAATGCGCCGCGCGAAAGCCTCGCTGAACGTATCGCGCACGAGCGCGGCGAACGGAATGAGCGCCGATTTCATTCGCCCTCCACGGTCTTCATAAAAACCTCTTCGAGCGTGCTGCGCGTGCGGCCGAAAGTTTCGACTTCGCAGTTGTTGCCGCGCGCCAGATCGAGCGCCTCGTTGGCATCCGCGCGGGTGGCGAAGAGCAACTGAAGAAAGCCATTTTGCGAACCCGCCGTACGAGCGCGGCCCCGCAGCTCCGTTTCGAGCGACTCGGACGCGCCGGCGATTTCGAGGCGGTAACCGCTGCCGCTGGTCAGTTCGAGAACCGTCCCGCTCAGAGCGAGTTTCCCCTTCTGAATGATGGCGACTTCACGGCAAAACAACTCCACCTCAGCCAGCAGATGGGAATTGAGAAAGATCGTCACGCCCTTCTGTTCGAGGGCATGCAAGACGTCGCGAATCTGTCTCCTGCCGACCGGATCCACGCCGTCGCTCGGTTCGTCGAGAACCAGCAGTTTCGGCGCGTGCATGAGGGCCTGGGCCAGGCCGACGCGTTGCAACATCCCTTTTGAATACTTGCCCAGACGTAAATGGTGCGCACGCTCATCCAGCCCCACCTGGTGAAGGAGCTCAGGGATACGGCGTTTGCGGTCTGGCGCGTTCATGCCGGAAAGCGCGCCGTAAAAATCCAGCATGCCCCAGCCGGTCAGGTAGGTTGGGAAACGGTGATTTTCGGGCAAATAGCCGATCGGAGCGCGAGCGGCGGGATCGCGTGAATCGCGGCCAAACACGACCGCGCGGCCAGCGGTCGGATGGGCCGCCGAAAGCAGCATTTTGACGAATGTCGTCTTCCCGGCTCCGTTGGGTCCGAGCAGTCCGTAAGTGGAGCCGCACGGCACGCGCAGAGAAATATTATCGACTGCGGTTAATTCACGCCGGGGCCACCGGGTGCGGAAGACCTTGGTCAGGTTTTCGGTCTCGATGGCGTAATCGGGCATTCTCAATCAATAAGTTACGTTATGAATTTTAATAAGTTCGTTCAACCGGTTTTTTCGATGGGGAAACAGTCAGTTGCGAACCCCGGGTGCTTCCGTGCGCCCTGCCAGAGGCTGAACGGCGTTTCCGCCACAAACCGCAACACCGGTCTTAAGCAGCGCCGCCAGCAGATTGCCCAGCATGGCATAAAGAACCTGCTCCGTCAGCGGCTGGCGTCCCGGCAGGCGAAACGACGCGGGCAATTCCTTGGCGATCCGGACTCTTAGTCCGTTAGACACGCTGCGGCCGGATCTGTCACGCTTATTGGCGATGGATATCGGCGTTTGCATCACGTTGCCTGTGCGCCCGTCCACATAAAACTGGCAGCGTGAAAACCAGCCGAGGTTGGCGGGATCGGCGGCGTCGAACAGCAGCAACGGAGAGTCCCGCTGGGTAGCGGTGATGTCGAGAATGATGTTGCCGGGGGATTCCCTGGCGCGCACCTCGAAGCCTGCCTGCCCGGCAACTTCCGAAACGGCGGCAGGGTCGATCTCCAGAAGGATCAGTTTGTGCTGGCCGGCCTGCAATACCTGCATAGCTTAGTTCAACCCCGCTTTTCCCGGCAGCGCACAGGCCTCGTCGACCGAGGCTGCGAATGGCATTATTGAATCGAGGCGGGCCATCTTCAAAATGTCCAGCACCTTCCCGGTGGCGCCCGCTACGCAGAATCTGCCACCCAGGTTGGATAGCCGGCCGAAGCAAAGCGTGATAATGCCGATGCCGCTGCTGTCGACAACGTGGATGCCGGCCAGGTCCATGACAATGTTGCGAGCGCCATCCGCAATCGCCTTTTCCACCAGATCCTCCAGGTGCGAGCTTTCGCGTCCGAGGACGATGCGTCCGCTGAGTTCAATAACCAGTATGCCGGGTTCGCGGGCGCTTGTGGCGACGTTCAGCAGCATTGGGTTCTGAAATCCAGAATAGCAGTGAACGGGACCGTCGTGGCGAGGTTGAGGCCATGCGGGCTGTGAGCAGCCGAGAACGGTGGCATGACCGCGCGGCACGAAGGCACCGGACGATGCCGATCCCGACGCGGGGAATTGGCATTGGCGGATCAACCCATGCATCAACCCAGGCGGCCGCTCGCTGAGCCGATCGCGTCCGGCCCGAGATGGAGGAGCCCGCAGTTTCTATACGAGGTTGTGGCGCAGCAGATACTTCAGCGGTCTGATGGAAGAAGCGCTGCCGGATGCATACCGACATTTCGCATGCCCTTTCCGCTACACGGTCTGCAACCGTGGCGGGGCGTCCTTTCCGCAGCAGCGCTTGTGTTTTTGATTCGATCCGCAGGGGCATCTGGCGTTGCGGGGCGTTCCGAATGGTTTGGCCCCGCTTTTTTGCAAAGCGAACTCCGGTCTCGGTGGAGCGGATGGGTGCTTTTGCAAAACGAACTGCTCTGTTTGTTCGGGCGATGCGGCCGCCGGGGTCGGCTGAGATTCCCGTTTCGATTTTTGCAAAGCGAACCC
>PLEX01000171.1 GCA_003136575.1 Bryobacterales bacterium
TTGGTCTGCTTTCCCGCCAACGGCTTCTGTGCGACGCCCGCCGCAACCGAAGTAGCGGACCAGTCGCCAGGCTTGCCAAAATCGCCCGACGATACCCAACCGCCGGTCGGCTCCATCTGCGGCTGCAGGAGTCCGTCCTGCTGAGCGACAACAACTCCGGCGGCAAATGCCGCCACTATCAGGCAAAGTGAGATACGACGTGACATAAAATTTTTGGATCCTCGATGGAATTCCAGCAGCTTCTGGCCTCTGAGTTGTATAGCCGCATTTGTCAAGTAGTGCCATACCGCAACGCGCGACCGAACGCTCCTCATCCGTTAAACTCGGACGAATGCTTCTCTGTACGGTGCGCGGCTGCGGTCGGGCCATGACGCGCGACTGCAACCGTCTCGTATGCGGCGCGGGTCACTCCTTCGACGTCGCCCGCAGCGGCTATATCAATCTACTCCAGCCTCAGGATCGCCGTTCGAAACAGCCCGGCGACACTCCGGAAGCGGTCGCGGCGCGACGAAGACTCCATGACCTGGGCGTCAGCGAGCCGCTGTTCCGGGCCATCCTTGACTTTCTCCAACCCGTGTCCGCCGGCGCGGTTCTCGACGCGGGATGCGGCGACGGCTTCTACCTCGGCAGCCTGAAGCGACAGGCGGGCGTGGAAGCTCATGGAGTCGATATCTCGATTCCCGCCGTGGATGCGGCCGCGCGGCGATATCCGTCCTGCGAGTGGATCGTCGCCAATGCGGATCGGTTCGTTCCTTACCCGGATCGTTCGTTCTCGCTCGTCATGTCGATAACCGCGCGCATGAATCCGCCGGAGTTCCGCCGCGTTCTGCGCGACGATGGACGCCTCCTGGTCGCGCTTCCATCGCCGGAGGATCTTGCCGAACTGCGCGGCGCGGGCCGGGACCGTGCGGCTCGCACCGCCGAAGCGTTCGCAGCGGAGTTCGATCTTGTGCATCGGGGACGCGTAGCCACAACAGCCGACCTGGACGCGTTCGGTGTCAATGACGTCCTGCATTCGATCTACCGCCCGATGCGGACACGCCCGCCCGAGGGTATGCGGGTGACTTTCAGCCTTGATTTACTGCTGTTCAGGCCGAGAACGTGAAATTATGCGTCGGCCCGTGTACGGCCAGCTTGGCAGTATCCGTTCGTACCGGCGACGTCTTGCGCCTGGCTGCCGGCCGCTGCCCGCTCATGCACGCTCGTCCCATCTGTAAAATGCGTGGGCGTTTTTCGAGAAGAACTTCTCGGCGGCCACCGCGCCTTTGGGTTGGACATATTGTTTGACCACGTTCAGTACCGTCGCGTAGGGCGCCATGTGATCGCTCTTCGGCCAGTTGCTGCCGTACATGACGCGGTCCGGTCCGAACAACGCCCAAAGCTGGTCGAGGGCTGCTTTGTAGCTGCCGGCGTCGGTCGGAACCCTGTCGCCCACCATCTTCAGCACGCCCGAAACCTTGCAATGCACCTGAGGGTGCGCAGCCAGCGCGCGGATCTGTTCGACTTTCCACGCCGGAGGCTCTTCGGGCATGTGATTGATCACGATGCGCAGATTTGGAAGTTTCTCCGCCACGGTGAGCAGAGGCGGGAACCACTTCGTATCGGTTTCGCCGATGGCGTCGAGCGAAAGATCGGCATCGGCAAGTCGTTTCAGGTCGTCAACGAACGCGGGCTTTGAAACACCTGCGACGAACTTCTCGTCGAAGATGCGGATACCGCGCACCAGGTTGTTCTTGCGGAAGCGCTCAAGATTCGCGCCGAACCCCGCCGCACCGGCTTCCAGATTGGCCACATAGGCCACGATCATCGGATTGCCCTTCACCAGATCGAGAACCCACTGGTTATCTTCGAGGCGCGGACTGGCTTCGATCACAACCGCGCCTGTGACGCCGACGGGGCCGGCCGTCGAAGCGAATAAAGGCGGGAGCACAGGTTTGTACAGGACCTCATCGGTGCTGGGCGGCCATGGGATTCCCTCTTTGCGGCGCGGGTCGTAAAAATGGATGTGGGTATCGATCAATGGCACGGCAGCGGACGCGGCCGATGCGGTCTTCTCCATGGAAAGGGTCATGAGCGTCGCGCCGGCTCCGCCAAGGAAATTCCGCCGGTTCAGATTTGTAGACACTGGAGAATTATATGCCAGAAGGTTTCGGCAGCGCCCACGCGTGCCAGAGAGCATACTCCGGCATGCTCACCGCTATACCCGCCTGATTCGTGCTTTGAAGTTCAATGTGCAGCAGAGTACCGTCCTCAGGTTCTCCGAGCATGTCGGCCCTTCATTCTGCACGGCGGGAAGTTCCACGTTGTGCCAGCGCGTGACCGTAAATCCGGTCAGTTCCCTCAGGACGCTGCCGGCCGTCTGCCGCAGGACATTCTTCAGGACGATATCGTATTCGTTCATGAAAACACTGTGCAGGAACATCAGTGGCGCGGGAGGAAGAATTTCCCGATAGCCGGCGGGCAGGCACTTACCAATGGGTGTTCGTTGTATTATCGGTTGATGCAACTCGCCGCAGGTAGCCGCCTTGGCCCCTACGAAATCGTGGCTCCGCTTGGAGCGGGCGGCATGGGCGAGGTATACAAGGCCCGCGATACACGGCTCGATCGCATGGTTGCGGTCAAGGTGCTGCCACCGGGCAAGGTTGCGGACCCCGAGCGCAAGCAGCGTTTCATTCAGGAAGCTAAGGCGGCATCCGCACTCAATCACCCGAACATTGTTACGATTCACGACATCTCCGCCGACAACGGCATTGACTTCATCGTGATGGAGTACGTTCCCGGCAACGGGCTGGATCGCCTGATTCCCACCAGGGGAATGCATGCGGCAGAAGCATTGAAATGCGCAATTCAGATTGCCGACGCTTTCGCCGCCGCCCATGCCGCCGGAATCGTCCATCGGGATCTCAAGCCTGCGAACGTGATGATCACAGGCGGCGGTCAGGTCAAGGTGCTCGATTTCGGGCTGGCTAAACTCACGGGAGTTGCCAACAGCGTGATCGGCCCTGAAGACGCCACGCTTACCGCTCATCACGCGACACAGGAAGGCGCGATCGTGGGGACCATCGCCTACATGTCGCCCGAGCAGGCGGAGGGCAAGCCGGTCGACGCGCGATCGGATATCTTCAGTTTTGGCAGCGTTCTCTATGAGATGCTCGCCGGGCAAAAGGCGTTTTCGGGTGATTCGAAGATTTCGACCCTGAGCGCGATTTTGAGCCGGGAGCCGATGCCGCTCGCGGAGGTTATTCCCGGCATTCCAGGCGATCTCGAGAAAATTGTCCAGCGGTGTCTGCGCAAGGATCGCGATCGTCGCTTCCAGTCCATGGCGGATCTGAAGTCCGCATTGATGGACTCGAAGGCGGAATCGGAATCCGGTGTCACGCGAACCATTGCGCCTCTGGCAAAGCCACGCGCCTCTCGGTTTCCGATTTACGCCGCCGCGGCGGCAGTTCTCCTGCTTGCCGGGGGCGCCGCGTGGTGGAAGTTCGGGCGCAGTCAGATGCCTGCGTCCAAAGTGACACCGTTCACGAGCACCGGTGCGGCCTATTTTCCCGCCTTCTCGGCCGACGGCAAACTAATGGCGTTTTCCGCCGCCGGCCCGGACGGGAACATAGATGTCTACGTGCAGCAGATCGGTGCGGGCAATCCCCTGCGGCTGACTACTGATCCGGCGCCCGATTGGAGTCCCGTCTTTTCTCCGGACGGCCGGTATGTTGCATTCACGCGTAAAGGAACTCTCGTTCTGATCCCTTCGCTCGGCGGGGCGGAGCGCGAACTTGGCCCCCTGAGTGGTGTCGGAATGGATTTCTCTCCTGATGGCAAGACCATTGCCATCGAAAGCCGGGATTCCTCCGCGGCAAAAACGTTCGGGATTTTTCTTGTTTCCGTGGAAACAGGCCAAAGGAGGCGAATCACGTCCGCTCCGGCGACCGCCGGCGACCACGATCCCCGATTTTCACCGGACGGCCGCTCCATCGCACTCGCCCGCTCTCTCAGCGCGCAGAGTGCCGAGCTGGATGTGGTACCCAGCGCTGGTGGAGACGTAAGACGAGTGGCAGGAGACAATCGGGCAATAGAGGGCCTCGCATGGACGTCCGATGGCGGTGAGATCGTGTATTCCACCAGACGCCTCGGGCGGCCAGAAGAGTTGTGGAGGGTCGCAGCTTCGGGCGGAGAGCCGCAGCCCGTTTCCGAGGCTGGCGAGAACGCCTTTTACCCTGCTGTCTCGCGAACGGAAAAGCGGCTCGCTTATGTCCGTCTTACCTACGATGAGAACATCTGGCAAGTAGATATGGCAGGGGGCAAAGCCACCGGAACCCCAACCAGGCTGATCGCGTCGACGTGGCAGGATAATGCGCCGCAGTATTCGCCCGACGGAAAAAAAGTTGCGTTTGACTCCGATCGCTCGGGAAGTTATGAAATCTGGGTCTGTAACGCGGATGGTTCCGGCGCGGTTCAGCTAACCTCTCAAGGCGCCCACTCCGGCACGCCTCGCTGGTCTCCGGATGGCCGCCGCATTGCGTTCGACGCCAGCGTAAATGGGAGCGCGGATATTTTCGTTATCGATGCCAGTGGCGGCGCTCCGCGGCTCATTACTACGAGCCCGGCAAACGGCTACGCTCGCAGCGTTCCCAGTTGGTCATCGGACGAAAAGTGGATCTATTTCACGTCCAACCGGAGCGGGAGGTATGAAATCTGGCGTGCGTCGTCGGATGGCGGGAAGGAGAGCCAGTTGACTCATCAGGGGGGCTTCGATCCGCGAGAATCGCCCGATGGCAAACAGCTGTATTACCTGAAACAGCGCAATGTCTCGGAAATCTGGAGTATTTCGCCGGATGGCGGAGCGGAGTCGCCGGTGCTGACAGATCCGGAGGCTCTGACGGACTTCGCGTGGTGGCAGCCGTTCGACGACGGCATTTATTTCGTGTCGCGCGTGTCTAAGTCCAGCCCGGTAGAAGAGCGAATTCAGTTTTTCAGCTTCGCGGCTAAGAAGATCGATCTGATTGCACCCACCAGCAAACCGGTGAGCGGATATGGCGGATTCAGCGTCTCGCCGGATCGCCGGCACATCATCTTTGCTCAGATTGATCAGAATGAGAGCGACATCATGCTGGTGGAGAATTTCCGGTGAACGTGGAGCGCGATCCGGTTGTTACGCGGCCTCCGTCGGCAGAACATCGCGTTCGGTTTTGAATTTGTCGACGGATTCCAGGTCGAAACGATTCTGCATATACAGCCAGTACTGCGCCGAGGTTCCGAAGTACCAGGCAAGGCGAAGTTGCATCCGCGGTAATGCCGCGTTTCTCTCGGCAGAAATTTCAGGTCCAGCACCCGCTCCATCCAGTCGATCTGTTGTCAGGTTTATTCCACGGCCGTGAAGCCGGTGTCAGGTACGTTCATTCGACGATGAACGCGATGGGATAGCGTTTGTCCCGCACCGTCCGCAGCATGTCGTAGATGTTCGCACACGTTCGCGCAGTTCTGTCGCAGCCCCGCCGCCGATTTGTGTCGGCGATCAGGCCTCGCTTCTCGGTGTGCGACGGAATCGCCCATGGAAGCCGGGTTGAAGATTTTCGGATCGATCTGCGGGCGGTCGAAATACAAAGGCCTTGGGGACCCGTTGGCCTCCGGGACCACCAGAATCTCCCATTTCCCTGCTGCAAGTTCGATCAGGCGGCGGTTGTCCATTACAGCCGGAGGGCCGAGCGGCCCGTACCAACGAAACGAAACTGCGTCTTCCAACGCGATTTGTCGAGGAGCGCTTTGGTCCAACGGGACCCAGGACCGCCGAGGGAACGCTTCGACCATCGGGGCCGAGTTCCCAATGCCGGAAAGATCGTGGGGATCGAATGCAGAGGCCATGCCGCCGCGTCCGCCGCCTCGACCACTACCCGAGGCTCGCGCCGCGGCGCGTCCCCCGCCGCCTTACGCGAGAACGAGCGAAGACACGGCAATAGCGGGCATGGCGCGGCATGCGTACCAAAGATTCACAAATCTCCCCTATCCGATGCATCGCATTCGGACCTCGGGACTTCGGGCGCATTTGCCCGGGTTCGGTGATATCCTCGGCAGCAGTGATGTTGCATCGGAGAGAATTCCTTCAGCTTGCAGGAGCCGCGGCCGGATCGGCGGCCTCCGCGTCCTTCGCCCAAACGAGTGCCAGACAACGTGTGCGTCCTCCCAACTTGCTGTTTATCCAGTGCGACGAATGGCGGGCGCAATCCACCGGCTACAACGGCGATACCAACTGCATCACTCCGGTGCTGGATCGATTCGCGGCCGAGAGCGTCAACTTTCAGACCGCGATTTCAGGCTGCCCGGTATGTTGTCCGGAACGCGCCAGCCTCCTTACGGGCCAGTACCCGCTCACGCACGGCGTCTTCGTCAACGATGTTGAACTGGTGCCCAAAGGCCCCACGCTTGGCGAGACCTTTCGCGACGCCGGATACAGCACGGGATTCATCGGCAAGTGGCACGTTTACGGCAGTCCCGATGGCAAGTACGGTCGCCGCCTCGCGTTCATTCCGCCGGAAAAACATTTTGGCTTCGATTACTGGAAAGCGTGCGAGTGCACGCACGAATATAACCACTCGCTCTACTACGAAGGCAGCGATCCGACGCCGAGATACTGGCCGGGTTACGATGCGATCGCTCAAACCGACGATGCGTGCCAATTCATCGGGCGGCGTGCGGCCGAACCGTTCATGCTGGTGCTGTCTCTCGGGCCGCCGCATTTTCCGCTGACCACCGCCCCGGAAAATTACCAAGCGATCTATCGGAATCGCGACATCGAGCTTCGCCCGAACGTGCCGAAGGAATTGCGGAAAGTGGCGACTGACGATCTTCGCGGCTACTACGCCCACATGGCCGCGCTCGACGACTGCTTCGAAAGGCTTCTGAGAACGCTTGCGGGCAACGGCCTCGTCGACGACACGATCGTCGTTTTTACCTCAGATCACGGCGATATGATGCGTTCGCAGGGACTTACCACCAAGCTTTACCCCTGGGATGAATCGATCCGCGTGCCGCTGCTCGTGCGCTATCCGAGAAAGTTTGGTAACAAAGGTCGGCACATTATGACTCCCGTGAATTCGCCCGATCTGATGCCGACGTTGCTTGGCCTGTGCGGCATTGCTATTCCGGCTTCGGTTGAAGGCACGGATTTTTCGGGCGTGATGCTAGGTTCGAAGGCCGCGCCGCGCGACGGCTCGGCGTTTATAAATCTGCCAGTGCCGATCACCGAGGCGCGGCGTTACGGTTTCGCGGAGTATCGTGGCCTGCGGACGGAGCGATACACTTACGTGCGTTCGATTAAGGGGCCGTGGTTGCTCTACGACAATCAAGCCGACCCGTATCAGATGCACAACCTCCTGGGCAAGAGCGAGCATCGCGACTTACAGTCGCGGCTTGATAAGGAGCTGGATGCGGCTCTGAAACGCCGTAAAGACGATTTTCTTCCCGCGGCGGAATATGCGAAGCGAGCGGGAGTGAGCCATTATCAGGAACTGAATGTGCCGATCGGCAAGCATCCAAGTCCGTGGGGCGACTGGGATTCGACGCTGTCACCGGGTTGAGAGTTTTTCCGCGACGAAGACCACGTGAAGGCGCGTTGCGAACGCGAAGTACCGATCGTTCGACGCGGACGTCAGCCAGGGGTTGAAGTTGACTGCGGCGGATGTTCAGGGCCTTCGGACTCGTCCTGCTGGAACCTGCTCATTAGGAATCTCGTGGCGGAATCGCTGCATGCTGACAGTTGCATCCGAGCCTGCCGCGATATCATGGGGCGAACCCGCATGACTCCCTCTGTTCGCCTCCTGGCCAGTCTCGCCCTCTTTGCCGCGGCGATTCCCGCATTCGGCGCAGACGAGTGGATCAGGCTCTCCACGCCGAATTTCGAATTCTGTTCCCCGGCCGGCGTCAAGCCGGCAGAAAAAACCGCGCTCGAAAACAAAGGCCGGGACGCGCTCCTCACCCTCGAACAGGTTCGCGGCTTTATCCTGCAGGCGACACATACTAACCGGGATCAAATCATTCGTGTACGCCTGGTCTCGTTCCAGTCCGACAAACAGTTCAAGCCTTACTCCCCGAACAACGCATCCGGTTCCTGGTCCTCCAGCACCCAGGACCACGATTATTTCGTCATGGTGGAATCCGATCCCGAGCACTTGCCCATCGCCATCCACCAATACACGCACGTCGCGCTGCAGCACACCGGCCTGAAGCTTCCCACCTGGCTCACCGAAGGCTGGGCGGAGTTGTTCACTACTCTGAAACCGGCGGGCACGTCCGGGATGGTCGGCGGCGTGTTGAAGGACCACGTCGAAGAACTGAAATCGGTGAAGTGGATGGACTTCAACGCGCTTACATCGGTGAACGAAAATAGCCCGAGCTATAACGAGTCCAACCGCGCGGGTCAGTTTTATGCGGAGAGCTGGGCGCTCGTGCACATGCTTTACCTCGGCCGCGACTATCGCGACAATTTCGGAAAGCTTCTCGGCGCTCTGAACGAGGGCAAGACGACGCCCGAAGCCTGGCAGATCGCTTATGGACGCACGGTGCCGCAGGTCTATGCCGACCTTCAGGCGTACGTGAAACAGAATTCACTGGTCGCGACCGCTCTCCCCGCGGCTCCCGAAACATCCACGGCCAGTCCCGCCGTGTCATCGGTTTCCGAACTTGATTCAGGGGTGATGCTCGCGGACCTATTGGCAGCTGCTAACCAAAAAGTGCAGGCGAAAGCGGCTTACGACAAACTTGCGACGCAGTTTCCTGGCGCATGGCAGATCTCCGAATCCCTGGGTTACTTCGCATGGCAGGCCGGCGACGACGAATCGGCACGCGCGTATTTCGAACAGGCATTGCCGGGCACGACCGATCCGCAGATGTGCTATCACCTGGCGGGCCTTTATCACGACGCGGGAATAGGCGGCGATAAACTCGTCGCAACGCTGACGCGCGCCGTCAGTCTGAAGCCGGACTTTTCCGAAGCCCGCCTGCAGCTTGGAATCCTGTATTTCAACAAGAGCAACTACACCGAGAGTATCAAGACCATGGCGCCAATTGAGCGAAGCTCGCCCGCGCACGCGGCCACGCTCTACGGCGCGCTCGCGTATGCCTACGCACAAACCGGCGATTACGCCAACGCGCGAAAGAACCTGGATCTCGGCCGCAAGTGGAACAGGACCGATGCCGAGAAACGCAAGGCCGACGATCTGGCCGAGTTCCTGGATAATTCCCAGACTAAACCGCGGCAGTCGCTGCCCACGGAAATCCCGGCGGAGCGGCCAATGTTGAGCCGCGCCGATGGCTCCTCGCCGCCTGCCAATGCTGGCCAGGGTAAATCCGTCGAGATAAAGAAGATTCCGGGGGGGCTAAGTCAACTTGAAGGTGAAGCCGACGCGCTCGAATGCGATGGTCCGCATCCACGACTGGTAGTTTTGACCGTCGCAGGCGAAATGACCTTTGAAGTCACCGACCCAAGCCAGGTAACCGTGAAGCACGAAGGCGGCGGACAGTTTCAGTTCGTCTGCGGCCCCATGAAAAGGTTCCACGTGGTTATCGACTATTTGCCCGCGGCGAACCCCGCGCAGGGCGTCGCCGGAACCCTCAGAACCATAGGATTCTGAATGCGCAAATCAACGAAACACGGCCCTGTGGGGCAGCCGGTTCCGCCTGCCGGCATTCGTGGCGCACGCATCGCCTCTGGCGGCCCAACGCCGTCCGCAGCGGCTCTGGACGGCGCGGGATCCGCCGCATCATGATACGAATTGCCAACGGACAGGGCTTCTGGGGCGATTCGCCCGACGCTCCGATCGATCAGGTGCGCGACGGCCCCATCGATTATCTGACGCTCGATTACCTGGCTGAAGTGACGATGTCGATCCTGCAAAAACAGCGGTCGCGCGATCCCGAAGCGGGTTATGCGCGGGATTTTATCGATGTCGTGGATCGCGTTTTGCCCGACCTGCTCGCGAAAAACATCCGTCTGGTGGCCAATGCGGGCGGCCTGAATCCGGAAGCTTGCCGGCGCGCCGTGCAGGCAGTCGCAAAGCGCCAGGGTTTTGATCTTCCGGTCGCCACCGTGTCGGGAGACGACATCACCGGCCGTATCGACGAACTGTTGTCGCGCGGCATTGAATTCCGGAATATGGATACCGGCGAGCCGCTCTCCACGATCCGGGATCGGGTGCGCAGCGCGAGCGTATATTTTGGCGCCTTTCCCATCGCGCAGGCGCTGGCTGGCGGCGCGCGGATCGTCATCACCGGACGATGCGCCGACGCAGCGCTGGTCCTCGGGCCGATGATACACGAGTTTGGCTGGAAGGCCGGCGATTGGGACCATCTGGCGGCGGGAATAGTGGCCGGTCACGCCATCGAATGCGGAGCGCAGGGCAGCGGCGGCAACTGCCAGGACGAATGGCAGACGATTCCCGCACTGGCCGACGTCGGTTACCCGATTGTTGAAGCCGACGCCGACGGATCGTTCGTGGTCACAAAACATACCGGCACCGGAGGCCGCGTGACGGTTGCTTCCGTGACGGAACAACTCGTTTACGAAATCGGCGATCCGCGCGCATATCTCACGCCCGATTGCGGCGCGGACTTTACATCCTTCCATCTCTCGCAGGATGGGCCGGACCGCGTCCGCTGTACAGGTGTTCGGGGCCTGCCGGCGACGCCGAATTACAAAGTATCGATCAGCTTTGCGGCAGGGTACCGGGCGATCGGCTCGGTGGCATATGCCTGGCCGGATGCGTACAGGAAGGCGCAGGCCGGGGCGCGAATTCTGCGCGAGCGGGTTGCGCGCCTTGGTTTCGAGTTCGATGCCGTTCACAGCGAATTGCTCGGCGCGAACGCCTGTCACGGCATACGGACGGCGGAACCGTCACCCGAACTGGCCGCGCAGTTACCGGAAGTCGTACTGAGGTTCGGTGTGCGATCGCAGAACCGCGCGGCGGTGGACCGATTTACGAAGGAAATCGCGCCGCTGGTGCTGAGCGGACCGCCTTCGGTGACAGGTTTAGGCGCGGGGCGTCCGAAGGTCGAAGAAGTCATGGCGTATTGGCCGGCTCTGATACCGAAGAGCGAGGTTATGCCGGTGGTGTCCTTATGAAGGTCCGCCTGTTAGATATTGCCCACGCGCGTTCCGGCGACAAAGGCAACACGAGCAACATCGGGCTGATCGCGCGCAGGCCCGAATATTACGACACTTTGGTCAAACAGGTCACGGCGGAGCGGGTAAGGGAACATTTTGCGGGCGTTTGTCTGGGCAAGGTGGAACGGTTTGAGTTGCCGAATCTGAACGCTCTGAATTTCCTGCTCTATGACGCTCTCGACGGAGGCGGAACGCTGTCTCTGCGCGCCGATCCGCAGGGCAAGACCCTGAGCACGGCATTGCTGCGAATGGAAATCGACGCGGAGTTGCCGGAGTGACTGGAAGGGCGGGCGTTGGGTCAGTCGCGCCAGCCAGGCCCCGCAACCGCGCCGCGCGAATCGCGCTGTTACTGGCCGCACTCTCCGCTCTCCCCGCATTTTCGGCCGAGCGCTGGATTCGCCTCACAACGTCTCATTTCGAGATGTACACTACATCCGACGAAAAAAAAGCGAGAGAGACCATCCTGAACTTCGAACGCGTGCGTGGATTCTTTCTCCGGGCGTCGCCGGTTAAGCCGCCAGGCGAATTCCCGGTGCGCATCGTCGCTTTCAAAGATGCCGACGAGTTCCACAAATACGCGCCCAACCCGCAAATCACCGCCTGGTACGCGCCGGGACCCGTCAGAGACTCCATCGTAATGGAAGATCCCTCTTCACAGAATTATCCGATCGCTATCCACGAGTATTTCCATTTAGTGGTGCGGCACAGCGGGCTGCGGATTCCGGTCTGGCTGAACGAAGGCTGGGCCGAAGTTTACTCGACACTCAGGCCGGTAAAAGACGGTGTCGCCGTGGGAGACCTGATTTCCCGCCACATCGACTGGCTGGAAAAAGGCTCGTGGTTCGGGCTGGACGAACTGGGCGCGGTGAACAATCAGTCCCGCGTATATAACGAATCGGATCGGACCGGCCTGTTCTACGCGGAAAGCTGGGCGCTCGCCCACATGTTGTATCTTTCGCCCGAGTACAAGGATCAGTTCGGAAAGTTTGTCGGCGCGCTGCATAACGGCCGGAGCATGAACGAGGCGTTGCAGGCCGCATTCGGACGAAACGAGAAACAGGTATTTGCCGATCTGGAGAACTATCTCTCGCGGAAGAAGCTGTATGGCAGAATCTATCTGACTCCGTTCGGGAAGCCGGACGAAACACCGGTGGTGACGGCGGTTGCGCCTTATGACGCCGACCTGATGCTGGCGGATCTTTACGCCGCGTCCGGCCAGTCGGGCGAAGCGAGCGCGGCTTACAAAACTCTGGAGGAACGGGATCCGACAAGGCCCGAGGCCTTTGAATCCGCGGGCTACCTCGGCCTTCGCAACAAAGACAAGGAAGCGGCCCGCGGAGAGTTCGAAAAGGCGTTCGGGTTGGGAAGCAACGACCCGCAAATGTGCATGCAACTCGCGGCGCTGGACCGGGAGGCAAGGCAACCGCCGGCCACGATAGTTGCGGCGCTGGAGCGCGCCGTGAAGCTTCGACCCGACTTCGCCGAGGCCGCGTTCGAGTTGGGAATGGTCCGGTTTGCAATGAGGGATTTTGACGCCTCAATTGACCTGCTGAGCCGGGTTCACGCGGTTGCGCCCGAACGGGCGGCGATCTTCTATTCGGCTCTCGCTTACGCCAACCTGCAAAAAGGAAATCCGGATGCGGCGCGCCGTGACGCGGATCGCTTCCGCAAGGCTGCGAATTCGCCGGAGGAAACCGAGCGAGCGGATAAGTTGAACAAGCTCATTGAGGCGCGCGCCAAAGGCCCGGCAGCGGCGCTACCAGGCGAAAAGCTGATAAATAAGGAAGGGACGGCGCTGGGGTTCCGCTGCGCCCCGCCGGGTTCCGGCGCTATGTCGAAGATGGGTATTACTGTAGGCGGCCGGCAGGAACTGTTCGACATGCCGGACGCCGCTGCCGTGGAAATCGCCAAACGCCCCGGCACGACTGCGGAATTGAAATGCGGACCGCTCCCGCCATTCCCATTGGTTGTGGAATACACGCCTCGCGGTGCCAGTGTTGCCCCGGCGCCCGATTCCGGTGCCACGACCATTCTCGATCAGCCTTCCGTTGGAATCATTCGTCGGCTGGAGTTTTGATTCCCGAGGGTAGTATCATCGGCGCCAGCGACCGCGCCGCGTCATTCGGCATCTTCTTCCCGAATGATGGCCCGCCGTCCCTGCAACTTGATCCGCCGCTCCACCATCAGCTGAATCGCTTTAGGATAGATCACATGCTCCTGAAGCAGAATTCGGGCCGACAACGTCTCTACCGTGTCGTCATCTACCACCGGCACAGCGGACTGCACAAGAATCGGCCCCGAATCCAGAAACTCATCGACCAGATGGACCGTGCAGCCCGTGATCTTCACACCAAATTCGAGCGCCTGCCGCTGCGCGTCGAGGCCCGGAAAGGCCGGCAGCAAAGACGGGTGAATGTTCATCACACGATTCGGAAAAGCTTCGATGAAAGACGCGCTCAAAAGCCGCATGAATCCCGCGAGGCAGACCAGGTCGACCTCATGGATTCGCAGTTCCTGGATCACCAGTTTGTCGTATGCCTCGCGTTCCATGCCTCGCGATTCGATCACCCG
Source organism: Bryobacterales bacterium (assembly GCA_003136575.1). GTDB lineage: Bacteria > Acidobacteriota > Terriglobia > Bryobacterales > Bryobacteraceae > BOG-234. The sequence continues at coordinate 13,724 of PLEX01000171.1, forward strand.
AAGGGGGATTCCGCGCATCCGGGCGATATCCAATCCGCCGGCCGTCGCGCGATTACTGATGACGATGGCGATTTCCGCTTCCAGCTTGCGCCGCGCAATTGCATTGGCAATTGCTTCGAAGTTAGAACCACGGCCGGAGATGAGAATACCCAGCCGCACGCTACCGATACTCCACGCGGCGCTTGCCCCGTCGCTGCGCGGCGACCTCGCCGATGACCCAGGCTTTGTCCGTGCCGCGCGCCAGCGTTCGCAGAGCCTTATCGGCCTTCTTCTCCGGCACGACGAAAATCATGCCCACGCCGAGGTTGAAGGTTCGCCGCCAGTCTTCTTCGGGAACCGAGCCGATCCGACGGAGCATCTCGAACAGCGGCGGAACCTGCCACGATCCGGTATCGATCACGGCGGCAAGACCTTTGGGCAGGACGCGGGGAAGATTATCGGTAACTCCTCCGCCGGTAATATGCGCAGCGGCGGAAAGGGCGTCGATCTTCACCAGCGATTTGAGCGGCTTCAGGTAACTGCGATGGACCTGCAGCAGCGCATCGGCCAGAACGGAAGCAAGCTCAGGAACGTGGGATTCGGGCTTGAGGCCGGCAACTTCGAACAAGAGCTTGCGGGCGAGGGAGTAACCGTTGGTATGCAGTCCGGCGGACGCCATAGCCAGGAGCACGTCCCCTTTTCGTACTTTGGCGCCAGTCAGGATTTCCGACTTCTCGACTACCCCGACAATCGACCCGGCCAGATCGTATTCGCCTTCGGAATACATACCGGGCATCTCCGCAGTCTCACCGCCGATCAGGGCGCAGCCGTTGGCCGAACATCCGCGCGCGATTCCGGAAACCACCTGGGCGGCTACTCCCGCTTCGAGTTTGCCAACCGCAAGATAGTCGAGAAAGAACAGGGGCTTCGCACCCTGGACGGCGATGTCATTCACACAGTGGTTGACCAGATCTTCGCCCACTGTGTCGTGGCGCCCTGTCGCGAAAGCAATCTTGAGTTTCGTCCCGACGCCATCGACCGAACTGACCAGCACTGGACGCCGCATTTTCGGCAGCGCAAAGCACGCGCCAAAGGAACCGATTTCGGTTAGTACGCCCTTCGTGAAGGTAGCGCGCGCCATCTTGCGGATAGCCCCGACGGCGCGATCCGCTTCGTCGATATCGACGCCGGCGTCGCGGTAGGAAACAGTTTTAGCCATGAGGAATCCCCAGTATATCGGGCCGCGTATCTTGCATTGCGCCCTCTCCTTGTCTCTGTCCTGGACAACTCAGCCCGGAGGTGACTCCAGAAGAAGGGTAACCGGGCCGTCGTTAGTCAGGTCGACCTCCATATGCGACTGGAAAACCCCGGTTTGGGTTAACAATCCACTCTGGCGAACCTTGCCGGCGAAATAGTCATATAGCTCCCGAGCGCGATCGGGAGGCGCTGCCGAGTCAAATGCCGGGCGCCTCCCTCTGCGACAGTCCCCGTATAGCGTAAATTGGGATACAAGAAGCAGGCTGCCGCGGACATCTATGGCGCTCAGATTCATCTTGCCCTGGGTATCCGGGAAGATGCGCAGATGGACGAGTTTGTCGGCGAGGTAATCGGCGTCTTTCGTGGTGTCGGCCGCCGCAATTCCGACGAACGCCAAAATGCCGCGGCTAATGCGCCCTGCAACCGTATTTCCCACGCGAACCTCGGCCCGACTCACGCGTTGTATCAGAAGTCTCATCTGTTATTTTTGGACTTGACTTTGTCCTGTATATTCCTATGATATAGTCATACGTGGGGGTAGTATGCCAACAACTAAATCGAGTACAAATGCAGATATATTGCGGTACGCGCTGGCTCACCTTGAGCAGGAACGCGATCACATTCAGACGAGAATCGACCACATCCACGGCCAGTTAGGAGAGAAGGTAAGTGCTCCTGCCGCTGCGGTGGCCGATGGCGAGGTGCCGAGAAAGAAGCGCGTTTTGAGCGCCTCGGCCCGCAAACGGATCGCGGCCGCCCAGAAAAAGCGCTGGGCCGAGCACAGGAAAGCGCAAGCCAAGGCTGCCAAGGCGGAGTAGTCCGGGCCGGGGGGACGGCCTTTTGGGAACCCGGATACACAAGGGCCGCCGGACGGGCGCCAGAAAGCGGAGGGATACCGCTTTCTGGCTCGGTCGGCGGCCTTTGTCGTGTGTGTTGGTTGGACGCGCACGAGGCACCACGGGGGCGTCCGGACCACAGCATATGTTCCTGAAACCGGATTTGGAGCGCCCTGACCGGACTCGTCAAGCCGGCAGCCTACGCGTCGCCCAGCCGTCTTGTCTCTTCCCACGTGTAAATCATACGGCTCACCACGGTGATGTTGGAGAGCACTGCAATGACCCACAGCACCGGGGCCATGCGGTTGGCGAGCGCGCCGATGATAATCAGGACGACTCTTTCGGGCCGTTCCAGGAATCCGACCTTGCATTTGGGAATCGTGTTTTCGGCGCGCGCCCGGGTATAGCTGATCAGCACCGTGCCGGTCATCACGATCGCGGTCAAAACCACGTAAAAAAACCGGTTGATCGAGGCGTAATAGACCAGAAGACCAACCAGCAGAGCGAGGTCGGAATAGCGATCGAGAACGGAATCAAAGAACCCGCCGAACAGGGTCACGCGATTGGTTTCCCGCGCCACCCGTCCGTCCACCATGTCGAACAGTCCGGCGCCGATGACGACCAGGCCGGCCCTCTGGAAGTGGTTCGTGGCGAATAAAATCGCCGCCCAGATGTTAATCAGGAGGCCTATGAAGGTGAGCACGTTCGGGTGCACCCTTGACAGAGCCAGCGCGTTGACAATAGCCTGTATGATGCGGCCAAAAAAGAGGCCTATGCCTCTTGTCAGGGTCATGATCCCTGCTGTTCACCGGAGGGTTTTTCGGTGACGGCGATGAATTCGTGAATCGTCTGGAGAGACAGGATCTCGAGTTCCCTTGTGCCGCCCGGAGTCACGAGTTTCACCGTGTCGCCGACTTCCTTGCCGAGCAGCGACTTGCCTATCGGCGAGCTTGTGGAAACGCGGCCCTGAGTGACGTCGGCATCCTCGCTGGTGACCAGGTGGTAAGCGATCTCTTCGTCCTTGCTGCTGTCGAGAATGACAACGCGGGAACCCAGACCGACGCGGTCATGCGGGATCTTAGTGACGTCGATCATAGCGACTTCGCCCATCCGCTTCTTCAGTTGCCCGAGCCGGGCGTTGACGAAACCCTGACGCTCTTTGGCGGCGTGATATTCGGCGTTTTCGCTCAGATCGCCGTGGGCGCGGGCTTTCAGAATTTCTTTGGGAAGTTCGTTGCGCAGTTCGTACTCCAGCGCGGCGATTTCCTCTTCCAGCTTTTTTCGGACATCCAGCATGTAGACTCGGAGCTTCTGGGGTCTATTATAGCGGGACTACAGTACCCAGTGGCAGGACAGGCCGCACGGACCGCACGGACGCAGAGAACGACCGTTGGCTCCCTGGACGCGTGGGCGAGGGGCTATCTGGCGGCGGACTTGCCCAGGCGCGGAAGGACTTTCCCGCGTGCCGCTGGTTTTGCTTCGGGCGAGGCACCTGCAACTGCGGCCGCAGTGCCCTCGCTGATCGGTATCGTCGCCTCGAAAGTGTACGAATCCGGCCCCGCGATTCCGATCGAGTTGTCGCCAATGTTCATACACGCCGTGGTTGTAGATGGGCAGAACGGTCCGTTCGGCACGGTAAAGTTGATCTGGTACAGGCCAGCCAGTTCCGGAGCAAGGCCCGCATAAGCAGGCGCCGCCGCCGCCACGCCGTTCACGTCTACGCTGATCGCTTGCGCCAGGAAGTCCTTGACGCCAAGCGCGCCGTCCGGATTTGCAGGAAGTGGAGCGCCCAAACCGGTAAGGAACGCGACCACGGTGTCGCCGGGCTGCGCGGGATTGTTCTCGTTGATGAAGTATGGGGTTCCACCACCGAACGGGTAATCGATCAGGGCCGCGTCGCCGATACCGGTGTCGTATGTGAAAACGCCCGGCGTAGTCAGATTGACGTACGTCGTGACTGGAGTCGAAGTCGACCCATTATTGTTGACCTCGATCGAGGCAATAGGGAATATGCTGGCTTCAAAGGGCACGAGGAATGAAATCTGCGTCGGGCTGACGTAGTAGAGTGTCGCCTGGAAGATGCTATCAATGGTGACAGTAACCCCTCCGAGGCTGGTCGGGAACGCCCCCGGGGGAGCGAAAACAGTGGAGTTGGCCAGGTTGACGCCATTGTAAAGTGTGATGAAGTCGCCGGGTGAAACGCCAGCCGTGTAGGGAGCGGAGCTCGCCGTGTTCACGACGCCAGTGGGGTCGACGTAGACGCCGCCCGTGGGGGCCGGGGGGCTGTACGGGAGACCGACTTCGATCGAAGGATAGTAGAACGCCGTTCCGTCGATGGTGGCGCTGATGCCAAAGCCAATGCGAATGCCGTCCTGGCCGATGGTGTACTGTACTGTACTCGACGGGTCCGTGTACGTACCGCTGATGGCCGCCGGGTAACTGCCGGAGTACGTAACGCCGGTCCCGGTGCTGTTGCCAGCGTATAGGATCCGCTTGTGGCCGACGAGGTTATTTTGGTATGCATTAAACGTTCCGTAATAGGAGTCGAGACCTCCTCCTATGTCGTCGAAGCCCGCTTCGTAGTAGAGACCCGAGAGTGGAGTGCTCGTCCCGCTTGAGACGTTGCGGACACCAACGAAAATGTCAACTCCGAGCGCCGAGCCGCCGAAAACGAAGTTTGAGTCCGGCGACATGTACAGGAAAACCGGCCCGCTGTCGCCATTTGTATTCGTTATCGAGCCACCCTGATAGAACGGAGCCGAGTTATTGGTAGGGAAGGTGATCGAGTATGCCCCATTTGAGAAGGTGTACTTGACCCCCGACGAATTCTGCGGGCTGATCGAGCCAGATGGGGAAAATCCCGAAATGCTTACGGACCCAAGGCTGCCGCCGTTTGGGTTCAGCTGGAATGTAGCGTCAGCGCCGGGGAACATGGCCGCAACCGTATATAAGCCCGAGAAACTGGAGAGGCTTATGTTCGTGCTGTATGGAGCTGCGACGAACATGTCGTTAAGAAAGCCACCCTGGATCGCGCCGTTTTCGGTTTGGCTGCCGACCAGTATTCCGTTGGAGAGCAGGAACTCAACGTTTGCTCCGGACAGGACTGGGCTTGACATGAATCCGAAGCCGCTGGCTGAAACTGAATAGGTACCAGCGGTCCCGGTGAGGCTCTCAACCCCGCCTCCAAACTGCACAAACGTGCCGCTGGTAACGGTGTAGGTGCCCGACCCGCTAAAAGAAATATTGCCGTAGTCTGAGAAAGCGGTAGTGATTGCTCCACTCGTGTTCGTCTCGTACAGCACTTGGCGAAAGTAGTACGTGCCGTTCAGCTGACTGTTCCCGGTGGAGTCCCAAGCCGGCCCTGCAGCGAAAGCCGGGGCGACGGCGGCGGCTAAAATGAGCAAAAAACTGCTGGCGGTCTTCATAAGGGCTGTCTAAGGTGACGAAGTATACGGTTATTGCGTTTCAAGACCGAATGGTTCCTGTGTTGCATCAGGGTGCGGCGTCCCGGTGCGGAGTCGCAGATCGATTCAGCCGAGGCAAATGTGAATGGTAATCCGCGCTTCCACGCCGACTCGCGGGCGAATTCGCGATGGCTGCGGCTGCGCCTGCGCCTGATCCGACCGGCAACACGGCCTGCGACGAATACGACCCAGGTCCGACAATCGCGAGAGCATCCGAACCCGCAGGGGCAGTCAGCGGGACCTGGAAGTTGATCTGATAAAGGCCGGCGTCTCCCGGCGTCAGGCCCGCGTACACGACGGACGTCGAACCGAATCCCGCAACATCAACTTCGATCTCGCTCACGGCGTTGTCCCCTTTGGGACCAGTTGCCGCACCGTCGACCGGGGCCACGCCATTCACCGGAAAAACCGTGCCGAGTCCTGTCAGATAGACGGCAATCGTCTCGCCGGGCAGGGCGGGGTGGGCTGCCGTGATCAACGAATAATCGCCGTGTTCCGCCGCCGCGAGTCCCAAGCCGCCCGAAGGTATGGTGAAGACGCCCGGAGTCGTCTTGTAGACAAAAGTCGTCACCGTATTCGAACTCACGTTGTTGTTGACGACCTGAATCGAAGCGATCGGCGCGGCGCTCGTCTCGTATGGAACGATGAAAGTGATCGTGGGGCCGACGCAATAAATCGGCGCCGCCGAACCATTCACGAGCACTTGAACGCCCGCCAGAGTCGTGGGAAACGGCGGGCCAGCGGTCCAGCATTGCGACGATCCGGCGAGATTGACGCCATTGTAGAGCGTGGCGAATTCACCGGGAGAGATACCGGCGGTAAATGGCGCTGAACTGGCCGTGTTGACCACACCGGTGGGATCGACAAACGCCGGCCCGAAGGGTGTCGGAAACGGAGTTGGGAACGCTATCTCGATTCCGAGCCATGGACCGACGCCGAACCCGATGCGGATGCCACCGGCGCCCACCGTATATTGCACTGTCGCCGATGGGTCCAACTGACCCACGTTGGCGGGACCTGAGTATGAACCCGTCGGGTACGTGGTGGTGTACGCGACGCCTTCAGCGGACGATCCAGCGTAAAGCAGGCGTTCGTGGCCGATCACCGTTCCAGCGCCGCTGCTCAGGAATGCATTGAACACGCCGTAATAAGTATCGATGTTGGCGGTTCCGTCCGACGCGAACTGGGATTCGTCCTCGTCGACGCCGATCTCGTAATAGAAACCCGGCGTCAGCGATGGCGTGACACCAACGACGTTACGAACGCCGACGAACACATCGTAACCGTTCGGCGATCCGCCGAATACGAAATTCGTGTCGGGGGACATATACAGATTTTCCTGGCCGTAAAACGTGACACCGGTCTGTGGATTGACCGCGGTGGTACCGAAATTCAGGGTGCCAACGCCGCCGGAAAACAAGTAGGAGTTTGGTGTAACGGTGCCAAATATGCTTCCGCCGGCCGAATAGCCCGACCTGTTGACCGTACCCAGGTTTCCGGCGCCATCGGGATTCAACAGAGATGACAGGTCCTGGCCCGGCAAAAACTCCGCGACGGTGTATGCGCCGCTGAAGCTGGCATTGGTGAAGGCCGGCGTTGCCGGCGCGGCGATAAAGAGATCGTTGACGAAGGAACCATTCGAGCCTCCGCTTTCTGTCGAGCTCCCGATCAGGATGTGGTTCGACACGAGAAAGTACACGGCCGCTCCTGCAACCAGGGGATCGGAGAGAAACCCGTAGCCGCTGCCCGCAACCGAATACGTGCCCGATGAAGGAATGCCAACAGGCCCTATCGAACTCACCACTGTGTTACTTCCGGACAGCGTGTACGCGCCGGTCCCGTTAAAGCTGATGCTTCCGAAGTAGGCAATCTCGCCCGTGATGTCGCCGGTGCCATCGGAAGTGTACCGGACCTGACGGAAGTTATACTCGCCGCTGAGCTGACCGTTGCCCTCGGTGTCCCACGTCTGGCCGATGGTGAGTCCAGGCACAGCGACGGCCAAAACAAGCAAAGACAGACTCTTCATCGTACGTCTGCGAGAGCAATTAAATGGCCACCGGCGGCCGAAAACTCGCGAATCACCTGCTCGCCGGCAGTGGCCGATATCGAAGCCGACGCATCGGTAACCAAAGAAACCCGGAAACCGGATCGCAGCAGCCCCATGATCGCGAACTTGACGCAGTAATCGATGAAAACGCCGTAAACGAAGCATTCCGTCACGCCAAGCTTCGTCAACAATGCAGGGACGTGGGGGTTGCTGAACGCATCCAGGTCGTCCTTCTCAACGACGATTTGACTGGCTGTCGTGTCCAGCGTCGCGATGTCGAAGTCCGGGGCGTACGGAAGGACCGCGCGTTTTTCGAGAAGCGTGGCAACCGGCTTTTGTTGGCCAAACGTGCCAATGACGCAGTGCGGAGGCCAGATGCGGAACTCGACGGCGTTTTCCGGATGAGCGTCGGTGGTCGAGATCAACGGAATCGCGTGGTCACCCGCGTAGCGATTGAGCGTGGCAACCGCTGGAATCAGGCGTTCGGCTCCCGCGCCGTATAACGCTCCGCCGGGAGTGACGAAATCCAGCTGTGTATCGATATCGAAGAAGGCTTTCATATTGTGACTGCCGGCTGGGCATGCTCAGTGTGAACGTAGACGCCGCGGACTGAATCGTTGAGCGCCTTCAGTTTCGGCGACAGGACTGTCCGGCGGGTTGCCTTCGGCCACTCTCGCAGCGCGGCATCGGCGCGAACCCGAATCTGATTCGCGTCGGGAAGGTCCTGCAAAACCCTGCCACCCAGAATCACCGGCTGGAGTAGGGCTTCCGAACCGGTGATGCACTCCGTGGAAAGACCCAGCACATCGTGATCGGGCAGCCGGAAGAGCTGTTTTGCGCCTGGAATGGTATGTTTTTCCGGGCTGGATTTCACCGGGTAGCGCACGTTACCGATGTTACCGATTGCGACAACCTTGTAGACCGCGCCGATCGATGGCGCGTCGGCCGAGGTCGTCAATTCCGTGCCGACTCCGAATGCGTCAATCGGCGCACCCGCCGCAACCAGTGCTTCTATCTTCGATTCGTCAAGATCTCCGCTGACCATGATTTTCGCGTCGGTCAGACCCGCGGCATCGAGGATTTTCCTTACCTCGCGTGAGAGTTGCGCCAAATCGCCGCTGTCGATGCGGACGCCCCACAAGGGGCGGCCCAGGCGGGCGGCGTTACGCGCGCCTTCGAGCGTGTCGTAGGTGTCGATGAGGTGAACGGTCCGACTGCCCAGCAGCCGCTGAAGGCGCTCAAAGGCGTCGGACTCCGAGGCGAACGCCATCACCCAGGAATGCGCGGCGGTGCCGAGGACGGGGATGCCATAGCGGTATCCGGCGAGCGTGTTGCTTGTGCCCGCGCAGCCTCCGATATAAGCGGCGCGCGCGCCGAGTACGCCCGCTTCCGGCGTGTGAGCGCGGCGGGTGCCGAATTCCACGATGTCCCGACCGGCCGCGGCGTGGACGATGCGTGCGGCCTTGGTCGCCACCAGGGTTTCGTAGCCGATGGCGGCGAGCAGATAGGTTTCCGGGATCTGGCCTTCGATGATCGGCGCGCGCACGTTCATTACGGGTTGCCCCTCGTAAAGTACCGTGCCTTCGGGAACGGCAAAGACGTCTCCCGTGAACCGAAAAGCGGCAAGATAGTCCCAGAAGCCCTGGGATGCGTTCTTCAGACTGGGAAGTCCGCGGAGATAGGCAATTTCATTGGCCGTGAAGCGAAGATTTTCGAGGTACTCGATGGCCCGATGAAGCCCGGCGGCAATGACGAAATCCCGATTGCGAGGAAGACGGCGAATGGAGAGTTCGAAGGTTGCGGTTTCTTCGTGCTTACCGGCGGCGAAGTAACCGGCCGCCATGGTGAGTTCGTAGAGATCTGTGAGGAGGCCGTTCATCGGGTGGCTTCCGCCGGTTCATGGTGCCGAGCGGCCAAGGCGGATGCGCAGGCGGAACCGCCTGCGCCACAGAGTGCATGCACCATCTACTTCTTATTTGTAGCAGCCTTGGGAGCCTGGAACGGCTTGATATCCGCGATGGCCTTCTGAAGTTCGTCGAACGACTTCGCCTCGATGCCATAAGCCGTGGCGTCGCCGTCGCGGGCTGCAATGTAATCTTCGCCGCTCTTGTTGAAGGTGACTTTATCGACTCTGCTCTTATCGCCCCACGTGACGGAAACAGCGAGCGCCGCGGTTCCGGAGATCTTATCGGGGAACTTTGCCGCCGCCAGATCGCGCAGTTTATCCACCACGTTCTGGATCGACGCCGAATCGATCTGCGTGGACCCGTTGAACCACTTGTCGCCGTTCTTTTCGAAGAGCTTGCCACCGAGATCGATCTTCGACGGATCGGTGAAGCCGAAATCGAAGAGCTTCTTATTGCGGAAGTCGTCGACTCCCTTGTCGATCGCGGTGCCCACATCGGCGGCAACCTTGTAAATTCCCTCAACTGCGGTGGACTTCGCGTAATACGTGTTATCTTTCGCCTTGCGGACCTCGATCGATTGCGGACCCTTGTCGTCGACGAACGTGGCAGTGCCAACCTTCGTCGCGGAATCGAAGTCCGATGCCGAGGGGGTGGAACTCAGGTCCATCTTCGAGTCCTTCAGCTTGCTGACGAGGTCATCCACCGATGACGCGTCGGCTCGAAGGGGCTTCGGCTTCGTGATTTGCCACTCGCCGCCGGAATTCTTGCTGAACTCGACCGGCGCGCCTTTCGCGGCCAGGGTAACTGAAGTGATCTTGTCCGAATTCAGCGTCAAAAGGCGCTTATCGCGCAGGTCGTTGACCGATTTATCGAAAGCCGATTTCGTGGAGGATGCGATCGTATACACCTTGGGATCGCCATCGAGCTTCGCGTACGTATCGCTGCCCGATACGGTGTCGGAGCCGAGAAGCAGCTTCTGCGTCTTGCCATCCTTCATCGTGAAGTCGATCTCCTCGGTCGGTGCATCGAGGCCGAAAGCCGTAAGGCTTGGCGGATGCTCGTCTATCAGCCGGTCGGAATTCAGCGGAGAGACCGCGCTGCTGAGGCTGTTGATGGCATCGGTATCGGCGGCAAGCAGTTTCGGTCCGGCGAGTTGCCACTTGTCGCCCGTTCTTTCGATCACGATGGGATCGGCGCCAGTCTTTGCAAGACGGAAGGACTGAATCTGGTCCGCCGCCAGAGACAGGATCTTCGGAGCGGCGGGCGTGGTCGACGCCGTGTCGGCCACCGGGTGTTTATTGGCCCACCAGGCATAGCCGCCGAGGATGGCCAGAACGCCGAGAGCTGCAATCAGCCCGTGAGGTTTTATCATGGCCGGACTCCTGGCGCGAGACGTCCCGCGCGGGCAGCCTTGATCGGATCGGGTTTTCGCACAATTACCTCCGCTTCCACCAAACGGAAACGCCCGACAGGATCACGATCAACGGCAGGCCGATCACGCTCGTGAAGAAAAGAACGCGCACGCCGCTGCCGGTAATATTGAGGCGGCGATCTTCCGGCTCCTTCGGGCGAATCGAAATCAGATCTTCGTCGGAAGTCAGCCAGTTCATCATGTTGAGCGCCAGATCGCGATTGGCGATCGGAGCGCTGAGAATGAAGTTGGACATCCAGTCTGAACTGCCGACGACCACCACGCGGCCGGCCTTGTCGCCCGTGCCGATGGTCGCCGCTGCGCCGAGAACGAACGGTCCTTTGGGGCTCTTTTCGATATCGGCCTCATGGATCGGCAGCTTCGGATTCGTCATCGCATAGCTGTCGCCGGTCGACGAGAAAAGCGTTTCCGCCGGGGACTTTACTTCAATGCTTCGCGCAAGCGGCATGACGGAAGCGTTGTCCTGCATCACGCGGACGATGGGGTGCGAACCATAAGTGCCTACCACCGGTGACAACTGGCCGAACATCTGGCTGGCGGCGCTCATATCGAGAACCACATCGCCTTTGGCAGTAACGCCCCAGGTCGCCACCATTGCCGCTATGTTGGGCGTATCGCCCAGCGTGCCTTCAGGTGGCGGCAGGTTCAGGACCGGATCCAGATTCACGATCAGGCGTCCGCCGCCCGCGACGAAAGTCTTCAGCGCTTCAATCGCCGGGGGAAGATAGTCGCGCTTCGGGCCACCAACCACGACGATGGTGCATTCCTTCGGGACTTCGGGTTTCTCGATCAACGAAATGGCCTGCGTCTTGTAATTGTTTTTCTCGAGCGCGCTCTTAACGGTGGAGTACCCGTCGCGGCCGGTATCTTCGATGCTGTGCTCGCCCGAGCCTTTGACGAAGCAGGCCATGCGTTCGCCATTCTTGATGACGCGGATGATCGCGCCGGTCAGTTCCTCTTCGGTCAGAGCTTTGGCGGTTTCTTTCTTGATGCCGTTGTCGACAATCACATCGCCCATGGCGCGCGCGCCTTCGACGCGGGCGACATCGGGCTTCTTGTCCGGATCGACGTAGCTGATTTTCAGCTTCGGCGAGAGATTGGCGTACCGATCCAGAATGTCGCGGGCGCGATCGTAGCCCGCGGACTGGTCGAAGTAGTAGAGGTTGATGTCGGACTTCAGGTTGCCGAGCACCTTTTTCGTCTGATCCGACAGCGTGTACTGCTTATTCGTGGTGACGTCAACCGATTTGTTGTGGCCGTTCGCCAGCCAGTTGCCCACGGCGAGAACGGCGATTACAACGAGCGTGTAGACAAAGGCGTAAGCGCCGTAGCGCGTCTGGCGCGCTTTCATCCAGGAAGTTTCGGCCATTACGCTCTCCACCTCAGCGATTCAAGAGACCGGGCCGTCAGGAACAGGCCCAGGAAAATTGCGGACAGATAGAAAATCACGTCTTTGGTGTCGATGATGCCTTTTGAGAAAGGCTCGAAGTGAACCAGAATCGAGCAATAAGCAATGGCTTTTCCGTACCAGGTGTCGCTGTAGTTGCTTACCCAGGACAGCACCCAGAGCAGCAGGCATATGGCAAACGACGAACCGCCGGCGATGATCTGATTTTTTGTGGTGGTGGAAATAAAAGTGCCGATCGCAAGGACGGTCGCGCCCTGAAGAATCAGGCCGAGGTAGCCGGTCAGAATCGGACGCCAGTCGGGAGTGCCCCAGGCGAACAGCAGCCCGACATTGATGGCCGACATGCCGATGACCGCAAGATACATCACCATCGCGCCGAGCCACTTGCCGAGGATGATTTCCCAATCGCTGATCGGCGACGTGAGAAGAAGCTCGATAGTGCCGGATCGCTTTTCCTCCGCGAACAGCCGCATGGAAATCAGCGGCACCAGGAACAGGCCGATGACGCCGGCGTTGCCGAGCAGGGGGGCGATCACGTAATCGTTGATGCTCATGGCGCCGCCCTGTCCCGACATCTGTTGCTGTGTGCCGGCGTTGATGAAGTAGACGGTAGCGCTGTAGAACATGAAGCCGGTGATCAGGCCGAAGAGACCCATCAGCAGATAAGCGATGGGCGAAGTAAAGTAGGCGCGGACTTCTTTGCCGCAAATGGTGGATATATTTCGCATCATGATGTCGCTCCCGTGGTGGCCGGAGCCGCGTCGGCAGGCTTGACTTCGGACTTAGTCAGATCGAGGAAGATCTCTTCGAGCGATTCGCCGACCGTGCGGAGTTCGTTCAGATCCCAGCCGGATTGGACGATGGCGCGCGCCAGATCGGGACGCACGGTGTATTGCTCCAGTGCCTCGATCTCAAATGCCACGGAGCCTTCGGGCGCGTCGCGGCCGATCACTTTGGCGACGCCCGGAACCAATTCGAGCCGCTGGCGGACTTCCGGTTCCGGCGCGCCGGCAACCTGAACGGCCACCATTTCCCCGCCCTGCCGCCGCCGATGCAGATTGGCTACGGAATCGACCGCTACGATCTGGCCGTCATTAATAATGATGACTTTGCTGCAGGACTGCTCGACTTCCGACAGAATGTGCGTGCTGAGGATGATCGTGTGATCGCCCGCAAGGCTGGCGATCAACTGCCGGGCCTCGCGCTGCTGCTCGGGATCGAGGCCCGAGGTGGGTTCGTCGAGGATCAGCACCGGCGGATTGTGAATAATGGCTTGAGCGATGCCGACGCGCTGCCTGTAGCCCTTCGAGAGCTTGCCGATAATGGTATTCGCGACGCTGCCGAGGGCGGTGCGCTCGATCACTTCGCCCACGCGCTTAGCGACGTCGGGAGAAGCGATGCCCTTCAGTTTCGCGACGAACGTGAGATAGCCAGATACCTCCATTTCCGGGTAAAGCGGCGGGGTTTCCGGAAGGTAGCCGATGTGCTTCCGCACATCGAGAGACTGGTCAACGACATCGAAACCGGCGACGCTGGCTTTGCCCGAAGTGGGGGGCAAAAAGCAGGTGAGGACGCGCATCGTGGTGGTTTTCCCGGCGCCGTTCTTGCCGAGGAAACCAACGATTTCGCCCTTGCCGACTTCGAAGGAAATATTATTGACCGCAACGTGGCGAGCGTATCGCTTGGTCAGGCCTTCGACTTTGATCATAGAAGTATGTATTGACGGATAAACCGCGCCAGGGTTACGGATTTTAAGATCCGGAACACCGGCGCAAACCATCATACCAGGGGGGGTGCGTTGGGCGGGAGAGCGGTCGGCGGGGAGCTGGAACCGGTTCGCGACGGGTGCCGCGCCGTTGTGATTTATTCAGACGGATTCGGCTTCGGACCGTCCGTAGCTCAGGCGGCGCTTCGGGCGGAAGAAGCGCGCTGCCGTAAGGCCGCAAGATGACAGAGCCGCGGTGTTTCGATTCCACACTCGCATTGATCTTTCACGATCTCAGCCGAAAGGCCGGTCGGCCGACCGTCCACCATTAACCTGCCCGCGTGGACTTCCGCCCGTTCGGTGGCCGAGTCGAGGTGAAGGCCGTCGTGCACTTCGCATTCCCGCGCCACGACTCGGCCATCCCATCCGCATAGCTGCTCAAAGAGTGGAAGGCCAAAGGCTCTCCACAGCAGATCCCTGTCGGGGGATGCGAGCGGCAGGTCGACGGGTGAGTCGAGAGACGAAAGCACGACTATCGCAAGTTTCAGGCTGGGCAAATCGAGATGGCCGCGCAGCTTTCGTTCGGCAAACGCCAAAACCGTGCTCGCCGGGAGCGCCAATGCATCGGGCGCATAGTTTCGAAGGCCGGAAAAGTCGCCAGGCTCGAAGATTTTCGTGTTAGGGCCGGCATGGAAGGCCACGTCGATCACCGCGAGGCGCGCGGGCACGGAGAGGGGAAAGCGCAAGGTCTCCCTGCCGCGGCGGCCAGGGATGTCAAAGGCGTCAGCGGACGGACGCTGCCGGAGCCGGAAAGAAGGAAATGTCACGGTGAGCGTTATTGGGATAGTGCGACGGCGGCCCACGATTTCTCAACTATCTTGTGGACTTCAGGTAGCGTTCGCGGATTGACTCAAACCCGGGTACCTCGGGCTGAATACATATCTACCCGGCTCTGGCGTGCGGGCCGGAGTGACTGCGTCTGTCATGGCTGGGACACGTTAGGCGTGATACGATGCGTGATACGGATGTTGTTTGAATGGGACGCTGGCAAGGACCGCTCGAACCGGAGAAAGCACAGCGGACTCGATTTTGAGACTGCCGCATTGGTATTCGCGGATTCCAATTGCCGCTCCAGGATCGAACGCATCGTCGGCCACGAAGTCCGCTGGCAGACCGTTGGACTGGTAGGTGGCCAGTTGCTGATCGTTGCTCATACGTGGGAGGAACAAAATGGAGAAGAAATCGTACGCATCATTTCGGCCCGCAAAGCTAGTAAGAGTGAAGGCCGCGGATATTTTCAACAAGTCTCTGAGTAAACGGCAGATGGCGCTCATAGCCCGATTGAAGGAAATGCCCGATGCGGAAATCGACTATTCCGACATTCCCCAGCTTACCGATGCGCAGCTGGATGAGATGGTGCGCGGAAAGTCTCATCGCTCGCCGAAGCAGCTTATCAGCGTGCGTCTGGAGCCGGAAGTGCTGCAGTGGCTGCGCGATTTCGGCCCCGGGTATCTGACCCGGGTGAACGATATTTTACGTACTGTCATGCAGCAGGCGCGAAAGCGGAAGTCGCGTTGAATTGCGCACGTTGCAGGTGCCCGACACCCATCCGCTAAATTAAGCCTTGGCGCAATTCATCACTCTTCCTCCCGTTTATCCGATTCTCGATACCGCGACACTCGACCGGCTCGGCCTCGACTGGGTTAGCGCGGCCGAAGCGCTGATAGAGGGCGGCGCGCAGATCCTCCAGATTCGGCATAAGAGCTTCTGGTCGCGCGACGCGTTCTCTCTCGCGGAGAAGATCACCGGGCTATGTCGATCGGGCGAGTTGCTGTTCGTCATTAACGATCGGGCGGTTTACGCGGCGCTGCTGGGCGCGGCTTTGCATGTCGGACAAGAGGATTTGACGCCGGCCGACGCGCGGCGCGTCATCGGTGAGGCGGCGATTCTGGGGCATTCCACGCACAGCCCGGAGCAGATGAAGGAGGCCGAGATCTGGGTGGCCGCTGCCGGATCAACAAACCCCGCTAGGGGGCAAGGCGGACGTTCCAGCCTTATAGACTATCTTGCCTTCGGCCCCGTCTTCCCGACTGTCTCCAAAGAACGCCCCGATCCAACCGTGGGAATCGCCGGCCTGAAGGCCGTCCGAGCTCTCACCAGGAAGCCTCTTGTTGCTATTGGCGGCATCACGCGCGACAATGCTTTCACCTGCTGGAATGCTGGTGCGGACTCGGTCGCGGTGATAGCCGACCTGTATCCCAACCCGTGTACGAAAATAACGCTTCGAGATCGGATGACTGAATGGCAAAGGCTGGCGGCATCGAAAAAGTGAACGCCACTTGTGGTGGGTTCCGTGACCGGCTCCGCGATATTCATCCTGAGCGTCGATCCTTTGCCCGGCTGGTGTGTCCCTGCCCACTGCGCCCCGGGGGCTATCGCGCCGCCGCGTCCACCCCGAAACAGTATGCGGTAGGCTGCTGGTCCTTCGACTGGATCGCGAACGCGTATTCGCCGGGGGCGAGCGGAGCCGTCGGCGTAATCTTCAGCGAAGCCTGACCATACTTCGTAAACGACATTTCCAGTTGCTTGCTCTGCAGGTCGCTCTTGCTCCGCGATCCCATGAAGCCGACACCGGTAATCAGCAATTGCCGCTTTCCTTTATCGACCTTCAGCGGATACAGCAGCACAAGTGTCGCGGGATCCACATCGTGATTCTCCAGTCTCACAACGGCTTCAATCCGCGCACCAGCCACAACCCGAATCGGCGAGCGATCCTTCTGAATCTCGTACGACACACCCATACCTCCGAGCCCCATCAGCCTGGTGTGCGCGCCCACCCCTACAGGCTGGCGTTCCAGCGGCTCAAGGCTTCCGGCTGGGTCGAGCAGAAAGAAAGAATTTACATATTCCGGTTCCGTGGATTTGGCCGCTTCCTGTGCCACTGCCGCGCCCACATATGCCAACGCCAAAACGACGCTGGCCGATAAAATCCACCACGCCGCCGTTCCGCGCGGCCCGATCCTTATTTGTCTTGTCATATAAACCTCCTCTTCAATTCCCGTTCAATTCCCGAAATTCAACGCTCCACCGCTGGGCGGACGTGATAAAATTCGACCATGCCAAAGGGCCGTAACGGCCTTAATTAACTTCGCGTCCCCATACTCGGCATGCAAGGCCTTTATGGATAATTGCGCGAACCGTCCCGAAAAACCGTCATGGCCGATTCGACTGAAGCAACGGCAACGCGTCCCGCGCCGGTAAATCGCGCGGCCAGGCGCCTGATCGACGATGCGTTCAGTCTTGCCTACGAGGAACTGCGCCGCATTGCGTCTTCCGTCCGCAGTCGGGAAGCGAGCTTTACCCTCAACTCCACGGCTCTCGTCAACGAGGCGTGGATAAAGCTCAAGGATTCTCCGCAACTCGCCGGCATCCCGACGCCGCACTTCAAGGCGATCGTCGCCCGCGCCATGCGCCAGATTCTCGTCGACGCCGCACGTCGCAGGAACGCCCGGAAGCGAGGTGATGGAGAAGGCGCCGCTCTCGTGCCGATGGAATTCATCGCCGCCGCTCCCGATTTTTCCGATGTGGAACTTCTCTCCCTGGATTCCGCGATCGCCGAATTGGAGCAAATGAGTCCCCGCCAGGTGCAGGTTGTCGATTGCATCTCGTTTGCGGGTTTCAGCGTTTCGGAAACCGCCGAACTTCTCCAGGTTTCCGAATCTTCGGTGGATCGGGACAATCGCTCCGCAAGAGCCTGGTTGAAGAGCCGGATTCAACCCAACCTGACTCAACCCACACTGGCTCAACCCGGCCCCTCGCAGCCCAAGCCTACCCAGCCCCCCTTGCAATCCGCCGACGACTAATCCCATGGACCGAGCGCGCTGGGAGCAAATACAATCCGTCTTTCACGAAGCGCTCGCGCATCCGCCCGACGAGCGCATGGTCTGGCTCGAATCCGCCTGCCGCGAAGATCGCCAGTTGAAGACCGAAGTGCTGGCGATGCTGGAGGCGGACGCCGGCGGCGGCTCCCTTCTGGATCGAGGCCTGTCCGACATGGTTTACAAGACGGTTGCCACGCCTTTCGATCCGGTCGCTTCGCGCGAGTTTGGACCTTATCGCCTGCGCAGGATTCTGGGCGAGGGCGGAATGGGTGTCGTATGGCTCGCCGAACGCAAGGATGCGGGGAATCCCGTGGCGATCAAATTCCTGCCACACGCGACTCTTTCACCTTCGCGGCTGGAGCGCTTCGCGCAGGAAATCCGGATGTTGGCGAAGCTCAAACACCCCTGTATCGCGCGGCTGTACGATGCGGGCACTCTGCCCGATGGAACACCCTGGTTCGTCATGGAATACGTGGAAGGTGTGGGGCTCACGGCGTACTGCCGCGAACGGAAGCCCACGCTCGACGGACATCTGCGCCTCTTTCGCTCCATCTGCGAAGCGGTTCGCTACGCTCAGGATCACGGTATCACCCATCGCGATCTGAAACCGTCAAACATCGTGGTCGAAGCCGATGGCACACCCCGCCTGCTCGATTTCGGAATCGCGCGGGAACTGCGGGATTCCGACGAATCCACCGAGCGTACGCAGCCGGGTCTGCGGTTCCTGTCGCCCGGATATGCGGCGCCGGAATGGTCGCGCGATGGCATCGTCGGAACCTATACGGACGTGTATTCCCTCGGGGTAATCCTCTACGAGATGCTCGCCGGGCGACTCCCGTCCGCGCGCGAAGGAAGTACGCCGGAAAGACCATCGGTTGCCGGGAGTCGGAACCTGAGGAGAGTTTCCCCGGCCGCATGGAACGAGCTCGACGTTCTTTGCCTGAAGGCACTTGAGGAGGACCCCGCCAGGCGATATCGCTCGGCCGAAGCGCTGCTGCGGGACGTCGATCATTATGTGAACGGCGAGCCTCTCGAAGCGAAGCCCGACACGTGGCGCTATCGCGGCGGCAAATTCGTCGGCCGGCATCGCGCCGCCGTCCTGTCGTCCTGCGCCGCTCTCGCGCTGATCGTCTGCCTTACCATAGTTTTCACCGTCCGCCTGGCGAAAGAGCGCAACGCGGCAGTTGCCGCGGCCGTGCGCACCCAGCGGATCCAGCGGTTCATGCTGAACCTCTTTCAGGGTGACGACAAGGAGGCCGGCCCCGCAGGCGATCTCCGCGTGGTGACCCTGATCGACCGCGGCGTCACCGACGCGCGCGGCCTCGGCAACGAGCCCGCCGTGCAGGCCGAACTCTACCAGACGCTTGGGACCATGTATCAGCGGCTCGGCAAACTGGATCGCGCCGAGTCCCTGCTCCAGTCGGCGCTGAAGGAGCGCAGATCGCTCGCCGAACCCGATTACGCGGGGCTTGCGGAAAACCTGATCGCACTCGGCCTGCTGCGGTCCGATCAGGGCAAATCGGACGATGCCACAAAACTGGTGCATGAGGCTTTGGCTGTGATTGGCACACATGAATCCGGTGACAGGCCATTGCAGGCAACGGCAAACAGCGCGCTCGGCGAAGTGCTGGCGGAAAGCGGCAAATACGCCGAGGCCGCGGCAATCCTCAACCGGGTTCTTGCATCTCAGTCGGCGACCGCTCCCAATTCACCCGAACTTTCCGAGACACTCTCCAGCCTTGCCGACGCACAGCTTTATCTCGGGCATTACGAACTCTCCGATTCCCTGAACCGGCGTGCGCTGGCGATCGACCGGCGGATCTTCGGGGACAACCACCCGCACGTCAGCGACGATCTGGGAAATATGGCCCAACTGCAGGAAAACTGGGGCCATTATGCGGAGGCCGAACGATACGAACGTCAGGCGCTCGCCGTCACCGAAGCATGGTACGGCAAGGACCACCCCGATACGGCGAGGAAAATGACCACCCTGGCAAGCACTCTGATTTACGAGGGGAAGAATCCGGAAGCGGACGATCTTCTCACGCAAGCGCTCGCCACGCAGGTAAGGGTATACGGGAACAATAGTCACTGGGTCGCTTACGTCGTGAATCTGCTGGGTGGCATGGCACAACAGCGAAAGGATTTCCCGGCCGCGGAAACGGATTTCCGCCGCGCCGCGGACATTTATCGCGCCGCCTATGGCGATGGCAATTACAAAGTTGCCGTCGCGATGGGAAACATTGCCAGTTTGTATTTCAGTGAAAAACGATACCCGGAGGCGGAACAAATCTTCAGGGAAGTGGTTCAAAGATTCACAAAGATCTATTCTCCCGGCAACATAAATACGGGGCAGCTTGAAATAAAGCTCGGACGAACCCTGCTTGCCGAAAAACGCTACCGGGAAGCGGAAGCGCAAACGCGAGCCGGCTACGAGGTTCTCATCAAACAGACCAGCCCATCGACAAGCTATATCGTCGGTGCCCGCAAGGATCTGGTCGCCATCTACGAGGCCCTCGGCCGGCCGGAGGACGCCCGGAAGTTCCGCGGGGATCTGGCCAACGCGCCCGACGCAAAGACCGCCGGCCCAAAGTAATTCTCCCCTGCCGAAGCGGCCGCCGGCCCTTTCCGTACAAATCTCCGGAATAATCTGACGCCTTTTCTGCGCGGTTTGCGCAGTTTGAGGTGAAGAGCAGAAAAAAGGAGAGCACATCGAATGAACAATCGAAGAAATCTGAACCTGAAACGTCGCGCGGCGTGGGTCGCGCCGTTCCTTATGATCCTGGTCGCAGGAGTCATTGCCGTGCGCGCACAGTCGACAGCGGCGCCCTACGCGGAATTCCAGTATTCCACGCTGACCGGCTCGGGCAACACGATCACCGCAACTCAGGTCCCCGTTGTTACATCTACCGGCGTGACCGTCTATGAAAACCTTTCCCTCCAGTTCAACGTCGATGCCAACGGCAACCTGTCCATCGCGACCGGCTACCCGCAGGTTGTTCCGGCCCCCGCTCTGCTGGCTTCCGGCTTCCTGGCGGGCACATATATCGGCCCGCCCACAGTGAACAGCGGCGGCATGATTATCAGCGTGGCCGGCCCTGGAGTTACGAGCGGCGGCGCGACAGAGTGGACTCTCAGCAGCGCCAGCGGCGCCAATGCCTGCACCTTCCCCTACAGCGCCACGTGGTATGTCGGACCAATCTCCAGCAGCCCGCTGGCGGCGCGACTCAAGTCCAATGGAATCACTTCGACGGCCTGGAGCTACGGCATCGGCACCGCTTCTCAATGCAGCGGAGCGAACAATGCGTGGTACCTCAACCCACTGATTGGAGTCAGCCAGGTGGGCAATACCATCACCTTTGCAAGCTTCACTTTTCAAAACAGCGACTACAGCACTCCACAGGCTCAAATCACCTACACGCTCAAGCAATAGGTGATTTCCGGCCGACACAGGCGCCTCTTATGACCCGCACTATCCCGAAACCAATCGTCTGCCTGCTCGGCCTTTTCGCCGCATTCGCTCCTGCGGTCTGCTGGGCGCAAACCTATACGATCAGCACAGCCGCCGGTGGCGCGAATCCGTATTTTTATAGCGGCACGGGCGACGGCGGTCCGGCCACCAGCGCGGGCCTCGCCACGCTCTGCTATGACGTCGCGCTCGACGGCGCGGGCAATCTCTACATCGTCGCCGGCACTCTGGTTCGCAAAGTGACACCCGGCGGCGTCATCTCCACCGTTGCAGGCGGCGGTTCCATAGTCGACGATGATGTCCCGGCCACTCAAGCCGAAATCGCGCCTCTCGCCATCGCAGCCGACGCGGCGGGCGACCTCTTCATTGCCGACACCGAATTCGGCGATTCCCGTATTCGCAAGGTGGACACAACCGGCAACATCACGACTGTCGCCGGAGGCGCGGCCTGTTGCACTCTGGGTGACGGGGGTCCGGCGACAAGCGCATACATCGGCATTCCGTACGGCCTCGCCATCGACGCGGCGGGCGACATCTATATCGCACAGACGGACCTTACCAACAATCGCGTCCGCAAAGTGTCCGCCGCCACCGGCGTCATCTCGACCGTTGCCGGAGGCGGCGCAGTTTCCGGAGACGGAGGCCAAGCCACGGCGGTTTTGCTTGCAAGTCCCACCGGCGTGGCTGTCGACAACGCCGGAAATCTCTACATCGCCGAATCCGCTGGAAATCGAATCCGGATGGTGAACGGCACCGGCGTGATCTCCACGGTCGCAGGTAGCGGTGTCGGCAGCAGCGCAGGCGATGGCGGCCCTGCACTATCGGCTGGTGTCGACAATCCCTGGCATGTGGCGGTGGATTCCGGCGGCAACCTCTACATTTCTCAGATTAACGACGCGCGGGTTCGCCTCGTGGCCTCAACCGGCACGATAACGACAATCGCGGGAACCGGCGTGCACGGCTTCTCCGGCGACAACGGCCCTGCGACGAGCGCTGCTCTGGATCGCCCGGCCGGACTCGTAGTCGGCCTGTGCACCGGTTCCGTCTACGTCGCCGACGCAACGTACGGCACCGCGCGAGTGCGCCTCCTGAGTCCGCCGGTTTCGATCAACGCAAACGGCGTCGTTCCGGTCTACAGTTCGGCCACGACGATCCAGCCGGGTTCATGGGTCTCCATCTACGGCACGGGCCTGGCCTCCACAACCTCCGTGTGGAATGGCGATTTCCCCATCTCTCTGGCTAATACCAGCGTTACGATCGACTCCAAACCTGCGTACCTGTGGTTCGTGAGTCCGACGCAGATCAATCTTCAGCCACCCGACGACGCCACAACGGGAACGGTCAACGTGCAGGTGACCACTGGTGCCGGAAGCGCGTCCTGCCCGGTCACGCTCGGTCCCTACGGACCTTCGCTCAGTCTGTTCAGCGGCAACTACCCCGCGGCGATTGTCTTGACGCCGGGTAGTCCGGGCAATAGCGGCGCGGGCTACGACTATATCGGGCCAGTGGGCGCGTTTTCGTTCCCAACGCGACCGGCGAAAGCCGGCGAGACACTGGTGCTCTACGGCGTCGGATTCGGACCGACCAGCCCGGTGGTGATGGCGGGGAAATTGTATTCGGGTGCCGCGCCCAGCCTGACGACGCCGCAGATCACCATAGGAGGCGTCACGGCAGCGGTGGGTTTCGCCGGCATCGTGGAGGCAGGGCTATTCCAATTCAACGTCACCGTTCCCGGCGGACTCGGCACGGGAGACAAGGTGCTGCAGGCCAGCGTCAACGGTGTCCCGGCGCCGGCGGGCGTGTTTATCACGCTCCAGTGAAACCCGATCATTGAACGGCTCACCTGCTACCGGGCGGCGTGGCCAACCAGGTCTGCCCGTATGACGCGCGACCGGATACTAAATTAGTTCTTGGCGCGATTCGCTCTTCCTTCCGTCTATCCAATTCCCGACACCACAACGGTCGATCGCTTCGCTGTCGTTGAGGCGCCGATCGAAGGCGGCGCGGGGATGCATGGGATCCGGCATCAGGCGCTCCGGTCACGCGAGACGTTTGTCCCGGCCGATGCGCGTCGGGTTGCCTGCACCGACGCCATTGTTGGATTTTCCACGCATAACCCCGGGCAACTGACGGCGGCCAAAGCCGGTCGATTATGTCGCGCGCGGCCCCGTTTTCCCGACTGTCTCCAAAGAACGCCCCGATCCAACCGTGGGAATCGCCGGCCTGAAGGCCGTCCGAGCTCTCACAAAGAAGCCCCTTGTTGCTATTGGCGGCATCACGCGCGACAATGCATTCACCTGTTGGAATGCTGGCGCGGATTCGGTCGCGGTGATAGCCGACCTGTATCCCAACCCGTGTACGAAAATAACGCTTCGAGATCGGATGACTGAATGGCAAAGGCTGGCGGCATCGAAAAAGACGGATTAGCAACAGGCGGGGCAGCCAAAGACGGGTTTGTAAAAGGCCTCGGCCTGCTGGACGCCACGACGCTCGTGATGGGGTCCATGATCGGCTCCGGCATTTTCATCGTGAGCGCCGATGTCGCGCGTCAGGTGAAGTCGCCGGGACTTCTTATTGTTTGCTGGCTGCTGGCGGCGGCGCTCACCATCGTCGCCGCGCTGAGTTACGGCGAACTCGCGGCGGCCATGCCGCAGGCGGGCGGCCAATACGTCTACCTGCGCGAGGCCTTCGGACGTCTCTGGGGTTTCCTGTTCGGCTGGACGATGTTCGTGGTCATTCAGACGGGCACGATCGCGGCGGTCGCGGTCGCGTTCGCCAAGTACACCGGCGTGTTTCTGCCTTCGGTATCGGCGTCGAACTATCTTGTAGGTTCCGGAAAAGTCGGCCTGACGACGCAACAGCTGCTTGCGATCGCTATCGTGCTGGTACTCACCTTTGTGAACACGCGCGGCATCCGCACCGGCGCAATAGTTCAAAACATCTTTACTGTGACAAAGGTCGTGTCGCTGCTGGGCCTGGCGGGACTGGGCTTCCTGCTTGGCCGAAACCCGGTTGCCATGGCAGCTAATTTTCACGATTTCTGGCGCGGGGCATCGTGGAGCTGGAGCGTCGTGGCGATGGTGGGAACGGCGATGGTGGGGCCGTTGTTCGCTTCGGACGCATGGAACAATGTCACCTTCACCGCCGGCGAGGTGCGGAATCCGAAGCGCGATCTTCCCTTGTCACTCGGAATCGGCACGGGGGTCGTTTCCGGCCTTTTTATCGCCTGCAATTTCGTCTACCTGTCGGTTTTGACGCTGCGTCAGATACAAACGGCGCCGGAAGACCGGGTTGCGACGGCCGTGGTGACCGTCATGTTCGGGGCGGTTGCCTCGAAGATCATGGCGGCGGCCATCATGATCTCGACGTTCGGATGCGTGAACGGCCTTATCCTGTCTGGCGCGCGCGTCTATCACACGATGGCGCACGACAATCTCTTCTTCCGCCGCGCGGGCGAATTGAACCCAAAAACTCATGCGCCGGATTTCGCACTGTACATCCAATGCGGCTGGACGATTCTGCTCACACTGAGCGGGCAGTACAGCGATCTGCTCGACTATGTTATCTTTGCAGTTCTGCTGTTTTACGTCCTGACCATCGGCGGATTGTTCCGGCTCCGCCGCACGCGCCCGGATATGGAGCGGCCCTACCGAGCCGTAGGCTACCCCTTCCTGCCTGCCCTGTACATCGTCGTCGCGGGCGTGATTGAAGTCCTGCTGTTGGTGAACAAACCCGCGTTTACAGTGCGCGGGCTGATTCTGGTTCTGCTGGGGGCGCCGGTTTATTTCCTTTGGCAGCGGAAAGAAGGTCCAAACAAGTGAGTCTTTTCGCAGTTAAGCCTTTATCGCGGATCATGGCCGAGAGCGAGGGCGGTGAGCACTCGCTGAAGCGGTCCCTGGGACCGTTCCAGTTGGTGGCGCTCGGCATTGGCGCCATCATCGGCGCCGGTCTGTTTGCGCTGACGCCGATCGCCGCACACGATCTGGCGGGGCCGGCGGTAGTATTCTCGTTCATTATTGCGGGACTCGGCTGCGCCTTCGCCGGAATGTGCTACAGCGAATTCGCCACCATGATTCCGGTGGCGGGCAGCGCCTACACGTACGCCTATGCGACGATGGGCGAGTTGCTGGCCTGGATAATCGGCTGGGATCTGGTCCTGGAATACGCGGTCGGCGCGGCGACGGTGTCGGTGAGCTGGTCGAAATATCTGATACGGCTGTTCGCGCATTACGGCGTGACACTGCCGGCCAGTCTGACTGCGTCTCCATTCGAAGGCGGCACTGTGAACCTTGCGGCGATCTTCATCGTTTGCGTCGTGTCCTGGGTTTTGATCATTGGAATCTCGGAATCGGCGAAGGCGAATGCCGTAATTGTGGTGCTGAAGGTGACGATTGTCGCCCTGGTCATCGGACTTGGGTACGCATACGTGAATCGGGCCAACTATGTGCCGTTTATTCCGCCGAATACCGGCGAGTTCGGGCACTTCGGCTGGAGCGGAATCGTACGCGCGGCCGGCGTGATCTTCTTCGCCTATATCGGGTTCGACGCCGTGTCCACGGCCGCGCAGGAGGCTCGCAAGCCGCAGCGCGACATGCCGATCGGCATCATCGGATCCCTCGTTGTCTGTACGATTCTCTACGTGCTGTTCGCCCGGGTGCTGACCGGCATCGTGAACTATAAGGACATGACGCCGACGGCGGTCTACGACGCCATTAACGCGACAAAGTATGCGTGGCTGTCGACCGGCGTGATTATCGGCATCCTGGCTGGATACACCTCCGTGATTCTGGTGATGCTGCTGGGACAGAGCCGTGTATTCTTTTCCATGTCGCGCGACGGGCTGCTGCCGAAGCTGTTCTCCGACGTTCACCCGAAATTCAAGACACCGTGGAAATCCAATCTGCTCCTGATGATTTTCGTCAGCCTGTTTTCCGGCTTCCTCCCGATTTCAAAACTGGGCGAGATGACAAGTATCGGGACGCTGCTGGCTTTCGTAATCGTCTGCGGGGGAGTCATGATCATGCGCAAGACGAACCCGAACCTGCCGAGACCTTACAGAACGCCCCTGGTGCCACTGGTGCCCATTCTGGGAATTCTGGTCTGCCTTTCCATGATGGTGGCTCTCGATATCGCCACCTGGATTCGTCTCGTGGTTTGGCTGGTGATCGGACTGGCGATCTATTTCGGCTACAGCCGCCAACGAAGCACACTGAGGCTGAGCGGCGAAGGGAAGTAGAGTAGAGAGGGAAGATAAGCTCGCACGAAGCGAGCGTCGGCGCGACAAGCGGGCCGAGGTCTCTGCTCACTAAGTCATGAACGCCCGAAGCAGCCGTCTGACGTTTGCACTCTTTGCTGCGGCGGCTCTCCCTGGGACCGCGCGGGCGCAGGCGATACCGGCGGGTCCGGCGATCGACGCGGAAGTTCGCGGCATCCTGTCGCGCACCCACGCCAACGGGATGGCCGTCGCGGTAATCGACCAGGGCAAGGTCGCTTACGTCCAGGCCTATGGCATCCGCGACGCAAAGGGAGAACCCCTCACCGCCGACACGATCATGTACGGAGCGTCGCTTACCAAGACCCTGTTTGCCTATACGGTGATGCAGTTGGTCGACCAGGGCAGGATCAAACTCGACACGCCCATCATGGACGATCTCGACGCTCCGCTTCCGTCCTACGGCCCCGACCCCGTGTTTCCGGACAAGTACGGTCCATACAAAGACCTGGCTGACGATCCTCGCTGGAAGCGGATCACGCCGCGCATGTGCCTTGCGCACTCCACCGGCTTCAGCAACTTCTGGTTCATCGAGCCCGATCAGAAACTGCACATTCACTTCGATCCCGGCACGGCGTTCAGTTATTCCGGTGAGGGCTTTATCCTGCTGCAGTTCGTAGTCGAACACGGACGAAAGGCGCAGCGACTGGGTCTCGACGTAGGAGACCTGGCGAACGCCAACTTCGCGAGGCTGGGCATGGCCCGCACCAGTCTGGTGTTTGCGAACGGATCCGATTCCAATGTCGCCGACGGATGGAACGATCAGGGCGAGCCGCAGCCGCACGAGAAGCGCAGCAAAGTTCGCGCCGCCGGCTCGATGAACACCACCATTTCGGACTTCGCGAAGTTCACGGCGGCGCTGGTGCGGGGAGAGGGATTGAGCGCGGCTTCACGGGCTGAAATCGCGAAACCTTCGCTGCACATCGCCACGGCCGGTCTGTTCCCGCTTTTCCAGCCCGCTTTGCCACCCGCTTCCCGGCGCAGAGATCTGGCGTCGGGGCTGGGTGTCACCGTTTTCGACGGGCCGCAGGGCCACGGCTTCTACAAGGGCGGGCACGACGGCCAGACGGCCAACACGATGGTCTGCATCGAGTCCCGAAAACGGTGCGTGGTGATGCTTTCGAACGACGTACGGGCGGAGGCGGGTTTCGCCGAGTTGGTGGAACTTATCCTCGGTGAAACCGGTGTGCCGTATGACTGGGAATACGGGGACCACGCCGGGAAGTCGTAGGCGTGCGGCGATTCTCATCCGCCCACTGCGGCGGAGCCAACAGCCATTATTCTGAGCGATGATAGAGACATGCAGATAGCGTTGCCAGAGCAGACCTTTTTCGGCCACACTGATACTCGACCGGGAACATCCTCTTTCGGACGACGCTATTTTGCTTTCTGCGCCCGAAAACCCTGACATTAACCTGGAACGTATGCCGGGAGGGGAGATAGTCATCCTGCCACCTTTCGGGGCCGAGTCGGGTTTTCGTGCCGTTGAGGCGGCTGCGACGCTCCACACGTGGGCCAAAGCAAACAAGCGTGGAAACGCGTTCGGATCCAGCGTGCAGTTCTTTCTCCCCGACGGCGCGGCTCTCTCTCCCGATGCGGCGGGGGTATCTAACGAGCGCCTCGCCACGGTGTCGAAGCACGAACGGCGGAAATTTCCGCACTTAACTAAACCGGGGAAGGAGATGGCAAGTCCAGCCCCGATTCCGCTCACCGACTACTCACCGGATGGCGTGGACCTCACCCTGACGCCCGCGCGATGTCTCGAATTCCACGAGCGCCGATGGAAGATATTCTGGCGATCCGGAAACTGAATGCCCGAGGGTAACCTCCGGGCAGCCCTGCGGTTGTTGAGCGGGCATCGCATCGATTGCGTCCTTGTGGGCGGGCTCGCAGCGGTTCTGCACGGGGTTCCGGTTAATACCTGCTATATCGATATCGCGCACTGCCGCGAACCCGCAAACTTACAACGGCTTCTCTCGTTGCTTGAGACGCTGGACGCGATCTTTCGAATCCAGGCCGAACAGCGGCGGTTGGGGCACCAGCGAATTCAAGCCATTCAGACCCCGAACGTTGGGCGCGGAGCAGACGTCTCGCCGCCGCGGCTTCGGGGAATCTGAGCTGATGCCCTGCCGTCGCTTGTCCTTTCCTCAAAGAAGGGGACTCATCCAGCAATCTTGTCCCAATTGAACTTCGTCTGAAACGAAGGACAGGTGATCGCCGGGCTACGAATTCGCCACCCGATAGCGCGTCGAGCGGCACACCTCGATCAAGCCGGCTACGTACCTCGCGGGCCTCGCCCCGTTGATCGTTTTCCGCGCGATCTGCTCGGCGTTCAGTGCCGCCCTTGGGCGAACTTCACACCCCGCGCTGCGGTCGAGACGGTCCAGCTTCCAAACTATCAGCGTGTCGCCTTGCTCCAGTTCCTTAAGGCGACAGAGAAGGCCCGAGCGTTTGGCGTGTGCGTCGGTCAGTTCCCAGTCCTCGCAGGTGCGCCGGGCGCGTTTGAGCGCAGCAAGTAACTCAGATTCGGTGTTTCGTTACCGACTCCCTTTCGATCGCGGCCCAGCAAACAGTGCTCGTCTGCGAGAGTCCCTTGTCTGTGGCTGGATCTCGACCCTGACATTGACGTGCGTCAAGTGGACGGTTGGCAGCGAGTTCCGAGACAGGTAAAGCTTGTCTCGGGGTTCAGCGCGCTAAACTGGAAGCGGAAATGGCAAGTCCTGCCCCGATTCCGCTCACCGACTATTCGCCCGATGGCGTGGACCTCACCCTGATCCGCTGGTTTCTCAGTCTGACGCCGGCGCAACGGCTCGAACTCCACGAGCGTCAGATAGGAGATATTCTGGCGATCCGGCAATTAAATGCCCGAGGGTAACCTCCGGGCAACCCTGCGTTTGTTGAGCGGACATCACATCGATTTCGTCCTTGTGGACGGGATCGCGGCGGTGTTGCATGGGGTTCCGGTTAATACCTAACGATATCGACATCACGCACTCCCGCGACTCCGCAAATATACAACGGCTTCTCTTGTTGCTCGAGACAATGGACGCGATCTTTCGAATCCAGCCCGACCGGCGGCTGAAACCGAACTCCAGCCACCTGTCCGGGCAAGGACACGTCAATCTCATCACCCGCTTCGGGCACCTCGATCTGCTCTGCACCATCGGCGATGGGTTCTCCTACGAGCAGCTTCTTCCATACTCCGAAAGCTGGATCTGGACGAAGGCCTTTCCATCAGGATACTGTCTCTGGAGAAGCTGATCGAATTGAAGGAACAATCGGCGAGCCAGAAGGACGTGGCGATGCTCCCCCTTTTGCGCCGGGCGCTCGAGGAAAGGCGTTTCGGTCAATAGCGAGTTCAAGCCATTCCAACACCACCTGGCCGCGAGCAGACGAAGTTCGTCGTTCGTCCTTACCTCAGGAACGAGGACTTGCGACAGGCGCTACCGCCGGCCTCACACAGAGAAAGAAGGCGCAGGCCAAAGGCCTACGCCCCAAGGTTTACGGGCGGCCACCGGCAGGATGGATCACATCGTCGATCGGGGCGCCGCTCGCCGGAACCGTCGCGTGGTAGTCCTCGCCCAACAGCGCGGTCAACGTCGCCGCGATTTGGCTTTGCTTAACGGGCGCGATGTTGGCGCGTTCGCCCAGCGCGGGAGTGTCGGGGCCGAGGAATGCCATCCAGATGTATTTCGACTCAGGTATCTTCTGCCCGTGGCTCCGCCACTCCGAGCCCACGCCCCGGCCGTGATCGGGTGAAAAGATCAGAGCCGTTACGCCGCGATACTCCGCCATCGATTGCAATGTTTCCCAAAGTGTTTTCAGATACTGGTCGGCACGCTGCGTGGAGCGCAGATACTCGCCGTACTTACCGGCGTGAGCCCAGTCGTCCGTCTCGCCTAAGGACAGATACATCAAGCGCGGACGGCGTTGTTTCAGGTATTCGAGGGCGGTATGGAAGGTGAGGTTATCGAAGGGTTCGTCATCCCAGTCGCGCGGCGAATCGGCCTTGAGATCGTTCAGGGTTTTCATCACCGGGTTTCCCGCAAAGCCTTCCATCGGATCGTATCCGGCGTTGACCGGGAAGCCGGCGCGGGGAGCGTTGAAGATGAACGGGAAGACGTCCCATGCGCCGAATGCGGCCACCTTGCCTTTGAAACTCGGCTTGCCGTGGAGCCATTCGAGAACGGTCACGTTGGGGTTGTATTTCTTGTCGTTGCTGTCGATGCGGGGATCGGCGGCGCCCGTGAGGCTTTCGTTGTAGCCCGGGTAGGAGAAGTTGAGGCCGTTGGTGACGGAGGCCTCCGAACCGAGCATGCGGTTGCCATAGAGCTGGCCGTCTTTCGCTACCTTCGTCCACAGGAAAGGCATAAGGGCTTTGCGGCGGTCTTCGGCCGATTCGCGCCAGAAGTCTTTCTTCAGGGCCTCGGGATTCGAGACGCCGTTTTCCTTGTTCATGAGCGCCGGTTCGGCACCCTGAAAGACTTCCTGCCAGCGGAGTCCATCAGTCATCACCCAGATGACGCGCTGCGTCTTGTGGGCCGCAAGCGATTGACCGTGAAGCGACAAGGACGCGACGCAGGCGAGCGCGGCAATCGCCCGGATGGTTCGGTTTCGTTGATTTCTCACTCGTCCTATCGTAGGGTAGCGACGGTCAATTCGCAATGTAAAATATATTTGACATTTAGTATATTCTAGCTTACTCTGTGTATGAGGAGATCATCATGAACCTGTCATATCAGGAAAAAAGCACTTGGGGATCGTTGGTGGCTACGCTGGCCGTCTATGGCGTGTATTTCGGGTCGGGAGCGCGGGGCAGTCTGATCGGGACGATTATCTTGCTGGTGATCGTTCAGATCGTCTGCCAGATCGCCATTGCAGTGGTTGCGAGGCCGGAACCGAGAGATGAGCGCGACCGGGCGATTGAGAGCAAAGGATGGAGAAACGGCTACGTGTTATTAGTAACCGGGACGCTCGTTTGCATGTTGGCGCCGACGGCGCGATCGCTTTTGCTCGCGCTGGTGGTTTCGGAAGTGGCTAAGTCCGCGTCGCAGCTTTACTACTACCGGCGGGGTTTATAGTGTCCGGCGGCGCGATTCGCAACAGGATCCGCGCGCTGCGCTTCCATGCGTCGGAGATGACCCAGCAGGGTCTGGCCGAACGGATCGGCGTGACGCGGCAGACTGTCATCGCGATCGAGCAGGGCAAGTATTCGCCGTCGCTCGAAGTGGCGTTCCGGATAGCGGCCGTTTTCGGTGTACCGTTGGATGAGGTCTTCCAGTATGAGCCGCCCGTCACGACGTAGCACGATAGAAGAGCAAGAGCCGCCGGACGGGGCGCCTGACATCGGAGGAATCACCTGTTCAGCCGGGTCCGGCGGCGTANNGGCGTAACTTGCGCGTGTTCCTCCGAAGAGCACCTGAGGCGTGTCCGGCGAGTCTGCGCCGGTATGCCGGAATCGACGGAAAAGCTGTCGCATGGCGAGCCGACGTTTTTCGTGAAGAAACGCGTCTTCGCCATGTTCTCGAACAGTCATCACAGCGACGGCCACATCGCCTTGCTGGTGCCAGCCGCGCCGGGTCATCAGGAGATGTGGATCGCAACGTCGCCGGAAACCTACTACAGGCCGCCGTACGTGGGTGTCGCCGGATGGGTAGGGATCGATCTGGACCAGATCGACGACGAGGAATTGGCTTGTCATGTCCGCGATGCGTGGGATCTCATAGCGACCAGGGCTAAGGGAAAGGCCAGGGGGTCCGCGGCGAAGAGGCCGGGCAGTGCCCGCGGCGGCGCGGCGTGAACGTGGAGCGCGCCGAGAGCATCCCGGAGCGTCGGACCCGACTTGGAGCGCACATCAAGTGCGGAGAGTTGTAAACGGCGCATCTCCGCCCGCAGATCAGTATTCGCAATACCACACGCCCATTTGTCGGTCTCCGGACAGCTAATTTGGACAGGTGGTCCACAACAAACATCCTGGTGGGCCGGACGACTTTACTTTGAGACCTAACTGGCTTTCCAGGTTTCCAGGAGGTCGAAAAAAATCGCCTGATTTCCACTCTTGTTCATCGTCGGATCCAGCGGAACGCGAAAGTCAATGTCATAGTAGCCTTCCAGCCCGGTTTCATCCACCATCGGGCGATTCCTCGTCTTCCTTTTTCTCGTTGCAGCGCGCTGCACCAATCGTATTTCAGATGGCCGATGCCCCACGCCGCACATTGCCTCGCGTCCTGCTCTTCGTGGCCGTAGCTGCTTCATAACCGGCGCAGGTGAACGGTTCCGGCGAAGGGTAAATACCGATCTTCAGCCCTTTGGAGTGGGCGTAATCGCCAGCGCCTTCATGTCGGGAAACTTTAGGTTGGTTGCGATGTTGCCGTTCTGTTCGGCTCGGCGTTGGCGCGCGCCGTTCCGAAGGGTACCCTCGGTAATCGGATTTTCGCGCGAGCCACCGGGTTCGATTCGGCCCGTCACGTCTTCCCCGTCCTGCCACAGTTCGAAGAACGTCTCCCGATAAGTCCCAACGTTGTTCGCAACTCGCGGCGCGCGAAAATCCCAATAACCGGTGACGCGGGTCTGGCCATCCGCCAGAATCGCCGCCGCAAGCGCGAGCGCCGCCAAAATGCATCGCTCCATTTGTTGTTTCGGTCATGTCAGGCTGGACTCAGATGCACGGGTAACACGCCCTGCCCGGACCCGATTCCAGTCTATCCCCGGCAATCCATGGGCAGCCCAGCCACATCGGACGCCGTTGTAACCGAAAATTCATTCATCGGACGCTGGTTTTCGCTATCATTCAATACGTGGAAGAAATGGTTTTTGAGCAGGAGCCGGGTCAGTCTCCTGATGTGACCGTGTTCAGATTGAAGGGACCGTTCGTGCTGGCGACCATGTTCCCGTTCCAGTCCGCCCTCCGGGAACCCGCTGTAAAAAGCGTCGTCATCGACCTTTCCGGCGTCCCCTATATGGATTCGGCCGGCTTGGGAGTTTTGCTTGGCCATTGGTCGCACACACAACGCGGTGGGCACAAGTACGCTCTGGTGGGAATCACACCGCGAGTGCATACGATCTTTGAGATCACTCACACGGATACGGTTCTTCCGATTTTCGCCACTCAGTCCGACGCGGAAGCAAGCTTCAAATAGGCTTCGGCTCCGCGAGGATCCTTCTCAAGCAGATCGCCGATCTTCAAATGCGCCGCCCATCGGCGCAGGTAGTCGATTTCGAGAGTCCCTGTTGCGGCCCTGACTACCCCGCGAAGATCGTTCCACTGGCGGTCCGACGTTTCGCCCGCGGCGCAATACCATTCCAGTTTGCGCAAAATCGTATCCTCGGCCGAAGCCACCGAATACTCGATGGGGGCGCCGCCATCCGGTCTGATCTCGCGAAATTTCCGCTGCGCGAATTCCGTCCGGCTGTATTCGTCCCTTCCCAAGGGAAATAAATCGAACTTCCACACGCCTTTCAAATGAATCACGTTCGCCGCGCCCCCGCCGCGAACGCCGTCTATCTGTTCCGGCTTCAGTTCCACCACGATGTCGATATCGAGAGTGGTCCGCGGAACACCGTGCGCCGAACTGGCGACCGACCCGCCGACCTCGTATGGAATCTCCATTCGATCCAGAGTCGTCAGCAGGCGGAAAAGGCTTCAGCGAGCGTACTCATCTGCCTCAGGAGCGCACGGGCCGCGACGCACGGTGCCAAACGATTGGGGAACACCGGCCAAGACGCGTGGCGCGGCCAGATCGTGCGCGTGCTCTTCAAACCGCGTCTCGGGATCCCATCCGTAGGCGCGAATCATCAGGTCGCGCGGTAATCGCAGCGCCGCGGCCCGCAGAAAAACCTCGCGTTCGGATGCTCCCGGATGCCTCGCGCGAGCGCCGGATTCGGCAACTCGCACGGCGAAGTCGCTCAGTTCGAAGGCCATGGCGATTCGTTCGCCGGGTGTCTTCTTCCGCAGCATGGCAAGCCACACTTCCATAGTGCGCGGATCGGTATCGCTGATCTGTTCGGGGTGCTCTGCCATGTAGCCCGATTTTATCTCCCGCGGAAGCTTCGGTCCGTGGAGCGCCGCTCCGGTCGACGCACGCCTCCGCGGGCACCAGAAAGAAAACCTCCCGGAGTGATCGCGTATTTTCAAACGCGGCGGACCCAGCGCGAGACGCCCCACCAGCGAGGACATACTGCGGGCGCAGCCTTTGTCGTTTTCCCCAGTGACGTGTCATAACAGCAGGATCCATAGCGTGGAAGTGCACTTTCCCCCCGAAGTCGAAGCGAAACTGGCACTCTCAGCAGCCCGGCAAGGCCGCAACCCCGACCAGTTGGTGCGGGACGCTGTTTCGCGTTACTTCGAGGAAGAAACTCGTTTTGTCGCGACCGTGAAGCGCGGCGAAGAAGCGCTGCGGCGAGGCGAATATCTCACCCATGAGCAAGGCGGAGAGCGCCTTCAACGGTTTCTGCAGCGTTGACGGTCCGATGGTCGTTGCTGGCGGCGGAAGATCCGGCCGATCTGCAAGCGCATAGAACGCGACAATCCGGACGCGGCGCGGCGAGTAGCGCGAACGATCTATGACGGGTGCGCCGAGCCGCAAAAATTTCCCCGCATGGGCCGACCCGGCACCTGAATGATCGGACGCGCGAACTGGTATTCCCTTCCCTGCCCTATATCGTCGTTTATCAGGTTACCGACAACTCGGTTGAAATTTCGCGTATCTTCCTCGGTGCACATGATTGCCGTTAAGCCGATGCCTCGGGTTTCGGGCAATTTCGCTCGGCATTGCGACCTAATGAGACTGGACGGCACGTGTCACACCCGGGTATCCCGAGGCGGCCCGACCCGTCCGGATTCAAACAAGCTGATTCAGAAGATAGTTGACGATCGTGAGCAGGATAGATCCTATCGTCGCCGCCAACCAGCCTTTCACCCGGAACCCCGGAACGAGTGCCGACGCCAGCATCAGCATCAACCCGTTGATCAGGAAGTAAACGATGCCCAGTGTGAGGATAATGAAAGGCAAAAAGACGAGCTTCAAAAAGATGCCCACCGTGGCACCCACCAGCCCGATCACAACGGCGGCCACAAGCGCGGAACCGAATCCGTCCACCGAAATGCCCGGAACAAGGTTCGCCACTACCACCAGGGCGACCGCGTTGAGAAGCCAGTGAATTAACCAGTGCCGCACGTATAGATCATACATCCGCGCGTTGCCGCTCGGCAGTACACCAGTTCGCCGCTGCGCATTATGGCTTCACACAAGCAAAGTTGGCCGCGTCGTCAATGCTCCCGCTGCCCCTGAACCGAGCCACGCGCGGATAATCGCACAGCGGCCTCGTCCGCACAACCTTGCCACCGACCACACGGCTCGCCTCGACCCGGTCCGGAGGCGTGCTTGATTCCACCCATTTGACGAGCGGCGTCGCGGTGTCGAAAACACCGGTTCCCACGCCTCCGCTACAGTGAAACATACCCGGCAC
The DNA here is from genome assembly GCA_003136575.1 of Bryobacterales bacterium. GTDB lineage: Bacteria > Acidobacteriota > Terriglobia > Bryobacterales > Bryobacteraceae > BOG-234. Next base: position 49,849 of record PLEX01000171.1, read on the forward strand.
CATGAACAGGCGGAAGAAATCACCGGTGGATGCGCCCATCTTGTCCATCACCTGCTCGTAGTATTCCACTCCCATCCTCGGATTCAGTTGCGGATCGGCCCATCCGAAATACATCATCATCTTTCCGCCGCGTTTGCGAAACGCCGATAGATCCGTATCGGTGGCATCGAGAATCTGCCGCAGTTCCTCCATACGGGGAGGGTCCTTGTCGATATCGAACCGGCTCAGTAGTTGCGAATCCGTATCGGCGGCGGCCTTTGTTCCTGGCGCGATAAAACGCAGGAAATTGAGTCCGTATGAGAACCAGGCGCCGGGACCGCCTGGCCCGTTGATTTCTTGTCCGATCCAGCCGCTCTGTCCGTTTGGTCCCGCGATTTCCGCACCCACCGGCCAACCCGGAAAATACCGCTTGCCCTGGCTCATCACATCGCCGTAAATCCGCTCCACCGCCGCAATTTGACTGGCTGTAAAACAATCTGCCCCATCCGTGCCCCCGGCACAATGCGGCAGGTCGCGCACGGGCTTGAAATCGCAGCGCCGCGGATCGTCGATCAGCCCATCCTTCAATCCGTCCTTCGCATCGCACTGGTCGTAGACCCGATTTGCCAGCAGCGCCAGTTTTGCGGCCGGAAACGGATTTGCCGCCAATCCCTGCATCCAGTACGCGCGCGCCATCTGGGTTCCGACGTTATTCAGCATGGGAGATCCCGCGATGATGCCATCGAAGTCGTTCGGAAACCGCTGCGCGAGGATCAGCCCCTGCCGTCCTCCCTGCGAGCAGCCATCGTAATACGACTTCGACGGACCCGCCCCGTAGTACGTTCGCGCCAGCAGTTTTGCAGCTTCAGCCGAAACGTGCAGGGACCGGAAACCGTAGTCGAGCAGCTTCTGCCGGCTGAGTGCGAAACTGGCTCCGGGTTCGGACGCAGCCGAATGCCCGGTGTCCGTAGCCGCCGTCACAAAGCCGGCCTTCAGCGCGTGGGCGCGATTGGCCGCGCGCCCGGCCGCTTCAAAGGACTCTCCGGCCCATCCGCCGTTTCCAAACATGTAGAGTCTGCCGCCCCACTGCGAAGGCAGATTCACTTCGATGTTGATTTCCGGTGGGACCATCAGGCTGACCCGGCAATGCTCCGGAGCGCTGGCGGAGGGGCCAATCACCACCGCGCTGATCACTGAAAGGTCGAAGGAAGTGAGGCTGCGTAGTTCGGCGCATGGGAGTACGGGCTTCACCGTGGGAACCGGTGGGGTCCAGTCGCGAAACTGCACACCCCCGCCTCCCTGGGCCCACAGCGTTACCGCGCAGAATGTCGTTGCTAAGCAAAGGCGCATTTTCGACCTCGACTGTTCAGTGCACGATTCTATCTCATCGGGCCATGCTGAGGTGCGCGAGCTGTCGGCGAGAGACCACTCAAGGCGCGCCGGCTTTTCGGGCCTATAGTTCGAGACAGGCCCGCGCGTAGTCGAGACACTTCGCGATTTCCGTCACGGCATCGGAACCAGCCGGGATCGCGTATTCGAATTCGATATTGGCCGGGAATGTCAGCCGGTCTTTCCTCATCAGCTGCAACACGGCCTTGATAGGCGCGTCTCCGTCACCCCAGGGCGTGAGAGTGTTGGAGACGGTACCCGGCTCCGTCGGACGGGTACTGTCCTTGATGTGGATATTCGTAATGCGGTCGTGATGACGCTGGATGAAAGACAGCGCGTCGCCGCCGGTTTGGTTGTAGTGGCCGATATCGAGATTCGCCCCGATGTAATCGCCGAACGCCATGATCTTCTCGAAGGATTCTTCGTTGCCGAACTGTTCGGGGTCGGTGATGTTGTTGTGGCCGTGGCCGCCCCACATTATCCTGTACTTTTCCGCGATTGGCGCGACGCGTTTGGCGACAGCGACGGTGGAACTGGACGAGATGCCCTGGACGCCCATCGCCTGCGCCATGCGGAATGCGTAGTCGATTTCGTCGTCGGCGATGGTGACGCCCATGTTATAGCAGAGGATTTGCAGGTTGACGCCGGCGTCGTTGAACTGCCTGCGGACAGCCTGAAAGGTTGCGGGCGTGGCCGCTTTGCGCCAGTCCGCGAGAGCCTGCCGGGCGGCTGCCTGGGCGGCCATTTGTTCGGGAGTCAGCGGGGCGCGACCGCCACCGCCTCCACGCGCGCCGCTTGCGCCAGCCGCGCCACTGGCACCGGCGGCGCCCCGGCCTCCTCCGCCACGTCCCGCAGGAATCGCCGGCGCGCCGGCCATGGCTTCCGCGTCACCGGACATGAGCTCGACCGAATTGATGCCGAGTTTCGATATAACGGCTGGAAGGTCCGCCTTCGCGATGCCCTGACGGAGGCTGTAGGTGATGATGCCGACCTGTACTCCGCTCACTTTCGAGTTGGGGGGAAGGGCCAGCGCAGTCCGGGCAAAGGATAAGGCGGCTGCCGGCGGTAGCGCCGACATGGCGCTCTTTCCGAAATCTCTTCGTGTGTGGTTCATGCAACTCTCCGAGACGCCGGAACGGTCGGCGTACAACCGGCAATTATACAGGCCGCTTGAGGAGCAGCTGTTTGCGAGGGCACGCGGGGACGTCTGGGAGTCAGACCAGTCGGTCTCGCCCGCCGTTCAGAGCGGCGTATAGGGGCGGGCATCCGTCCCCACGCGGAGCGGGCGAGCGACATACTCGTCGGGGCCCATATACATGATGTGTGGCCTGATCCCGATCAGAAGACTGCCCGACGATTTGTTGATCGAGGTGGACCGGAAGAGATTGCCGATCAACGGAAGGTTGCCAAGGCCCCGGATCCCCGACGAACTCTTCGAGTGCGAGTTGTCCATCATTCCCGCGATGACGGCCCATTCGTCGTTGCGCAGCCGGATGTTCGTAACGATCTTATCCGTCTCGATTTCGGGAATGCCGTCGTCAGACTGGCCGTTCAGCACTTCATACGTAGCCTCGACGGCCATGGTCACTTCGTCGTCGCCGTGGATGCGCGGCGTTGCCTTCAGATCGAGCCCCAGGTTCTCCCAGGTGATGGCGGGCGGCGCGGCAAAGGCAGGACTCGTGGAACCCGATGTATTCGTCGACGATGCGCCGATGAAGCCGGAAGTGATGATGGGATACTTTTCCCCGACGTGAAACGTCCCCGCCTGCCCGCTGCCCGCGCGCAGACGCGCGGAATAGAGGGATCGGCCGGTCGACGACGACTCGTTAAACATGGACTGCACTTCGGCCGCCCCGATCCCGATGAGCGTGCGCCCCGCGCCGAACGTAAGCAGATTGGCGACGCCGGAAGGTATGGAGGGAAGGCTATTCTGTATGCCGCCGAGATAGGCGAGAGGGAAGCTGCTGGTGACCGTGAGCCCGTAGTTGATCACGTCGTTGTCGGAGACCTGAAGCAGTTCCAGATCGATCATCACTTCAGGGTGGTAATCGAAGAGTTGCGCAAGGAGGGCCTGAGCCGGGGCGGCGCGAGAGATCCGGTCGCGAATCACAATCTGGTTATTGGCGTTGTCGAAGCCGATTTTTTCGACGTTCGTTGCCTGCCGCACCACCTGTACGATTTCGGCCAGTTCCTGCGGCGTGACGACCTGCGGCACGTTGAGCGTTAATGCGACGTACTGTTCCAGATCGTTCCGTTTGGCAGGGGTGTCGCGCGCGACCATAATGACGTGAGCCGACAGGGGGACGACGAACGAGCCGGTCGCGGCCTGCACCGCGTCGAGGGCTTCACGATAGTTGACCTGAGTGAGCCGGAAGCGCACGGGCGTTCCCGCAGGCGGATAATCGCCGTCGAAGACCGTCCGGATGTTGAGGCGCGCAGCCACTTTTTCAAACAGGACGCGAGCCGTGTCGGTGAGGTCGAAGTCGAACAGGCCTGGGGAGGCGGCGAGGGCAGGCGGGCTGGCCAGCCTGCGTTCTCCCGCCAGTTCGCGGGCTGTGATGCTGTCGAATAGATCCGGCGTGCGGATGGTGACTGCACCGCTTGCATCATCCAGGCCGGCGTCGGACGGCGAAACGGAGGCAGAGGATCCGCCTGGGATGCCTTGCGCGCCGCCGCGCAGCTGCAACGCCTGCATTTTAGATCGATACGAGCGGTTGCGGGGCTGCAGTGCCGACGCCTGGGAATAGTAAGCGTAGGCCTGAGCGGTATTGCCGGCCTTTTCGGCCCGCTTGGCCTTCTTCGCCAGCGCCGCGGCCAGTTCAGACGGCGGGTCCTGATCGAATCCGGCTGCCCACACGGTCTCCGCACCGAAGAAGGCGAGGCACAGGACCGTCACGGAAGCGTAATATCGTAAGGCGGACCAGCGCATCAATTTGATTGACGCGCGGACGCAGCCGGGCGTGCAGGAAGCGAGGAAATTCCCTCCGACGTTGAACCACGCCGGGGCGTCTTCGACAATAGAATTTCGATATGCATCAGATGATTGACAACCCGTTCGTGGTGGCCATACCACTCGCGCTGCTGCTGGCCACGATTCTCGCCGGATTGCTGGTGCGCAATATCCTGTTCCGGGCTCTTCGCGGCTGGGCCAGGGCGACCGACAGCCAACTCGACGTTCCGATTATCGACACGCTGAGGCGTCCGATTTTTCTTTGGGCCGCGATTCTCGGCCTGCACATCGCGACGCAGAATTCTACAATTCCGGCTCGGGTTCTGCAGTACATTCCCAAGACGCTGACGGCGCTTTGGGTGTTGTCGCTGACGATCGCGGCAAGCCACTTTGCCGGCAACATGGTCCGGTTCTATGGCGGCTCGGTCAAAGGCGTAAAGTCCGTGACCAGCCTGAGCCAGAAGCTGGCGCAGTTCTCGATTCTGATGGTCGGCGTGCTATGGCTGCTCAAGGTCGTTTTCGACATCAGCCTGACGCCGCTTCTGACGACGCTGGGTGTCGGCGGTCTGGCCGTAGCGTTGGCGCTGCAGGACACGCTTTCCAATCTCTTCGCGGGTTTCTACGTCTCGGTTTCCGGGGTGGTCCGGATCGGCGATTACATCAGGCTGAACACGGGCGAAGAAGGATACATCGCGGATATCAACTGGCGCTGTACCACGATGCGTTCGCGCTTCAACAATCTGGTGGTGATTCCGAACAATAAACTGGGGCAGGCGATTTTCACCAACTACTTTCTGCCGGATGGGCGCATGGTAGTGGCGATCCTGTGCGGTGTGTCCGGCGATTGCGATGTCGATCGCGTCGAGAAGCTTCTGATGGAAGAGGCGGTAGCGGGCGCGACGGAGATCGAAAGCGTTCTGGCCGACCCTCCGCCGTCTGTCCGATTTAATCCGGGACCCTGGAGCGGCGCGCTGATCTTTCAGGTCGTCTTCAGCGTGAGCCAGTTCTCGGACCAGCCGGTGGCCCGGAGCGAGTTGCGCAAACGAATCTTCAACAGACTACGAAAGGAAGGCATTGCCGCGGATTTTCCGGCACAGGCAACACCGGTTGCAAGTGAATCGGCCGGGCAATGGACCTGACCGAAAACCTGCGCGGCTTATCTCCGGGGCGCGCGCTCGATGTCGCGTGCGGAGGCGGACGGCACGCCATTTGGCTGCGGGATGCCGGATGGGCTGTGACGGCGGTCGATCTGACGATGACGCCGGGGCAGATCGATGGAGTGGAATGCGTTCAGGCAGACCTTGAGCGAGGCGGGTTCGTTATCGAGGCTGGTGCCTGGGATCTGATTATTTGCTGGCTTTACTGGCAGGAAGACCTTCTGACGCCGATTGCCTGCGGTGTGCGCCCCGGGGGCGTGGTGGCGCTGGCGGGGAAAACGAGCGGCCGGTTCGCGACCTCGCTGGAACGGTATCGCAGGGCTTTCGCTGGATGGGAAGAACTGCGGGCTGGTGAGGACGACTATAAGGCTTTCCTGGTCGCGCGCAAGCTGGATTCCACGGGCGACGTTCGCGGCCCGGCTTCGCGCGGGTAGGCCAGGCCTCATGGGCCGCCGTTGCCGGAGGGACCGAGATCCCTCCGGAAGGGTCGGATCGGCATGATTGGCGGGTTCTGCGAGACAAACTTTCCGTCTACTTCCTGTGCGTGCTTTTGCAGGGACTCGGCTGCGCAGACAACCTGGTCCAGTTCTTCCGCGGCCAGGCCTCGCGCCCCTTGCTGATTGCTTCGTCCGAATGGGTTCTCTCTTCGCTCGTGTGGTTCTCGCTCCGGTTGCGATTATTGCGGGAGGCGCTTGCGCTACAACTAACGCGCCCAAACCGCTGCCGAATCGATCACGGAAGCGTGTTTTTTTTGGCGGTACCGTCGCATTACCGAAAGCCAATCAAAGGTTCAACACATCGTTTCGGGTGCTCTCGGCTACGGCGGCAACTTTCGCGATCAGCGCCGGGGCGATGCCCAGTTCCGCAAGCGTTGCGGCAAGCAGTTCGACTACCGCGTCGAAGTGTGAATCGTTCAGTCCGCGCGCCACCAGATGCCGGTGGCCGTGCCGCAGGCCAACTCCCAGGTAGTGGTTCGGACCACCGAATGCCATAGTCAGCATGGCCTTTTGCTTACCGATGTGGCGATCCATATCGACTCCGTCGAAGAAGAAGTTGATCCGGCCATCGGCGAGGACCTTTCGGTAAAACACGACGACTGCGGCTTCGATGGCGCGCTTGCCGCCCAATTGCTCGTACAGAGATAGTTCGGCTGCGGATCGAACGGCCGTGTCTTCCATGGCGGGCGATTCCAATAGTGCGGTTTGTTGCTCGTTTGAGTGCGTCATTTTCTCTCCTGCCTGGGACTGTTTCGTGAGTCGCCGGGCCTTCCACTCATACGGGCGCAAAAAAGCGGCGGATTCGATCATGCGGAGGCAATTATTTTCCCCGATCGGAAGGTCAGGAGCCGGCTGGGGAATCAAAAATGCGTTAGCTCGCGCAGGCCAGTTCGGGCTCGAAGAATTCGTCCACCAGACGTAAAATCTCGGTCGCCTGATGCACCTTGTAGATCGACGCGCGCAGGTGCGCGCCGCCGCGTATGCCGTGCGTGAAGTAGGTGGCGAACTGTTTCATCTTGCCCGCTGAGTCGTCTTCGCTGCGGTCGAGGAGCATCTGGTAGTAAGTCCGCATCATCTCGTAGCGGTCGAGCTGGGTCGGGTGGTCGTAGCGGCCTGTGGCCAGAAACTGCTGAATCTGGCGGAAAATCCACGGATTGGACGATGCCGTGCGGCCGATCATGACCGCATCGCAGCCGGTTTCGTAGACCATCCGGACCGCGTCCTCGGGAGTGACGACGTCGCCATTACCGATGACGGGTATCTTCACGGCCGCTTTCACCGCGGCAATGCGGGACCAATCGGCGCGGCCGCTATAACCCTGCTCTCGCGTGCGTGGGTGCAAAGCCACGGCCTGAAGGCCGCAGTCTTCGGCAAGCCGGGCCATATCGGTCATGACCAGTTCATTGTCGTTCCAGCCAGCGCGGAACTTGCAGGTCAGAGGAATCGTAATGGCGCGGCGCACCGCGCGCAGGATGTTTTCGACGAGCGGCAGATCGCGCAACAGCCCCGAGCCGCCGTTGCATTTCACCACCTTTTTCACGGGGCAACCGAAGTTGACGTCGAGAAAATCGAAGCCAAGGTCCTGGCAGACGCGAGCCGCATCGGCCATGACTTCGGGGTCTGAACCGAACAGCTGTGCGGAGATGGGGTGCTCTTCCGGCTCGAAGGCGAGGTAGCGCGCGAGCGTCCGGTTCGTCTTTTTGAGACCGCCGGATTCGGCAACGAGCGCAGCGCTCACCCCGTGCGAACTGGTGAATTCCGTCATGATGAGACCGCAGCCTCCGAGGTTTCGGATGAAACGGCGGAATACGGTATCGGTTACGCCGGCCATCGGCGCGAGAACCGTTGCGGGCGCGATGGCGACGTTTCCGATCCGGAATGACGAGGGGAAGCCCACAAATCCAGTGTATCGTCGAGGTGAACGAATCAAGACGCCGCTGGCGACGTGGTTACCTGGACAATAGGAATCGTGGCGAATTCCGCACAACTTGTTGTGAACCTGCCGATCGACGCGCTGCTGCCGGAGATTACGGCCAGCCTGCGGCGCGAACCCAATCTGGTGATTGAGGCGGCGCCGGGAGCGGGCAAGACGACACGCGTTCCGCCCGCCCTGTTGGCGCCGGGCGGTGAGGTTCTCGTGCTGGAGCCGCGGCGGATCGCAGCTCGGATGGCGGCGCGGCGCGTGGCGGGCGAGATGGGCGAGGCTGTCGGCGAAACCGTCGGCTATCAGGTTCGATTCGAAGATACGTCGGGTCCCCGCACGCGACTGCGCTTTCTAACGGAAGGCGTGCTTACCCGCCGCCTGATCGCCGACCCTGAACTTCGCGGCGTCGGCACGGTTGTTCTCGATGAATTTCACGAACGCCATCTCGAAACGGATCTCGCGCTGGCGTTGTTGCGGCGGCTGCAGAAGACGAAGCGCCCCGAACTGCGGATTGTAGTGATGTCGGCGACCCTCGACGCCGGGCCTGTGCGGGAATTTCTCGGCGGTTGCCCGGCCGTGCGATCCGAGGGGCGGCTTTTCGAACTGAGCATCGAGTGGACGCCTTACTCCGCCGCTCCTCCCGAAGAACAAGTGGGGACGGCGCTGGCGTCGGTAATTTCCCGTGGAGTGCCGGGCCACGTTCTGGTGTTTTTGCCCGGAGCGGCGTCGATTCATCGGGCTACCCGCGTCTGCGAGCCGATCGGGCGGCGGCACGGCCTTCTGCTCGCTCAGCTTTTTGGCGATCTGCCGCCCGCCGAGCAGGACCGCGCGCTGGAGCCTTCCGAGCAGCGCAAGGTTATCCTTTCGACCAACATCGCCGAAAGTTCGATTACTATCGACGGCGTCCGCGTCGTAATCGATTCGGGGCTGGCACGCGTGGCGAAGGATTCGCCGTGGACGGGGCTGCCGTCGCTTGAGATCGCCCGGGTCAGCCAGGCGTCGGCAACGCAGCGGGCGGGCCGCGCCGGACGCACTGCGGCGGGGCATGTGATCCGGCTCTATACCGCCGAAGATTTTCACCGGCGCACGGATCACGACGAGCCGGAGATCGCGCGGCGGGAGTTGTCGCAGATGTGCCTGCAACTTGAGTCGATGGGGATCCACGATCCGCTCGAAATCGCGTGGCTGACGCGGCCGCCGGCGGTTGCGCTGGAAGCATCGGAAGCGCTGCTGGATCGTTTGGGCGCGCGCGGTGGTGCGGCGGCGAAGATGGCGCGGATGCCATTGCATCCCCGGCTAAGCCGCCTCATGCTCGATGCGGAACAAGCGGGCGTGGGCGATGCGGGTTGCCGAACCGCCGCGTTGCTCAGCAGCGGGCAGCGAGTGCGGTCGTCGGTTTTGTTTGCCGCGCTTGAAGAAGAGCCGGATCAGCGCACGCGAGCGGTCTATGGGCAACTACGACGATACGTGCGGCGAGATGGCAAGGCGCACGACGATGCGGCGCTGGCGAAGGCGGCGATGGCGGCGTTTCCGGATCGCGTGGGACGTCGGCGCGCGGGAGGAACCGTGTTGTTATCGAATGGCGGGTCGGCGAGCACGGCGGCGGACTCACACGTGGGGGAGTTCCTTGTCGCGATCGATATCGAAGAAAGTCGTGATCGCCCTGCGCCGCTGCTGCGCCTCGCTTGTCCGATCGAGCCGGAGTGGCTGATCGATGTGTTTCCGGATCGGGTGGCGGATCGGCAGCGCGTGGAGTGGAATCGCCAGGCGGAGCGGGTGGAGGCGGTGAGTTCGTTGGTTTACGACGAACTGGTGATTGAGGAATCGCGGGGCGGTTCGGTGGATGACGAGGCAGCGGCAAGGTTGCTGGCAGCGCGTGCGGCGGAGACGGGGCTGGGCCGGTTTATGGATGCGAACGAGGTGGAAGCGTTTCTGGCGCGTGTAGAATTCGCGGCTGAACATTCATCGATCCGCCGGATTGACGAGGGCGACGTGCGGGAGGCCCTGGAGAGCGTATGTTATGGCTTGCGGAGTTTCGGAGATATCGAGCGGGCATCCGGCGGATTGCTGGCGGCGCTGGAGCGGAAGATCGATGCGCAGTTGCTGGAGCAGGTCGCTCCGGCGAAGTTGCGGCTGGCCGGGGGACGAAACACGAAGGTGCATTACGAGCGCGGAAAACCGCCGTGGGTGGCTTCTCGGCTACAGGATTTTTTCGGGATGACGGAGAGTCTGCGGATTGCGCGCGGGAAGGTGCCGCTGGTGATTCATATACTGGCGCCAAATCAAAGGCCGGTGCAGACGACGACGGATCTGGCGGGGTTCTGGGAGCGGCTCTATCCGCAGTTGCGCAGGGAGTTGGGGCGGAGATATCCCAGGCATGCGTGGCCGGAACGGCCGGTGTGATCTATTGGATGCGTCCCGCGAGAAGTGACTGTAGCCCGGAGATTTGCCTTAGAGCGGCGCAAGCCGCCAGCGGCCGTAACCGACGAACGCGGCAAGGATGCCAGTTACGAGCGGAAAAATGGCCATGGCGGCGCCTTTGGGTATTGAAACCCAGGTCGCCCCGATCATGATAATCACCAGTCCCAAAGCTGCCAATGGCGTCAGGCCCGGTTTGATCTTCAGGAGTCCGGGAAGCACCAGCCCGAGTCCGCCCAGCACTTCGCAGACGCCGATGAAATGAATGAACCCGGCACTGGCGATTGCCGGCGGCATCCCTTGGGTCATCTGGTCCACCGGCATAAAGAACTTCGCTCCGCCTGCGAACAGGAACAGCAGCGAGAGCAGGATCTGAAGCGTCCAGAGAGTCTTTTTCATAAAGAGTTTTCAATTATAGCGGATGGAGCGGACAATTCTCCGGGCGAGAAGGATTGTGCGGGAAAGAATGCATCAGTTCTCCGAGGGCCTCTCGGCATGGTCTATTACCAGAATCGGCACCGGCCCCTTTGTCGCTACCAGTTTCAGCCCAAGCTGCTCCTGGATTGCGGTGAAAAGGGACGGACCGTTGGAGCCGCCGGAGACTGGCGACGGCGCATCCTCATCGGTCCAATTGAGTGTTATCCCATATCGCCCCGTAAGCCCCGTTTGATCGATGACAGGGCGGCCCAACCGCCAGGACAGTTCGAACGCCAGAATGGCGAGGGCGTCATCGGCTCCTGTGATGCTGATCCGGCCTCGTCCGCTCGATAGACCCGCCCCGATTGCGTCCGTCTTCACGAGCCTTGATCCACCTTTCGCTATGACCAGTGCGAAGATCGGCATATCTCGTTTCTCGGCGTGCGCCTCGAGCTTGAACCTCTCGTTCAGGAGTGACCGCAGCATCTGCCGCTTCACCTCCTTTCCTTGTTCCACGGAAAGTGTGGCCAACTCGTCCTTGAATCTGGCGTCGGACTTGGCCTCGAGGTCGAATTTGTCAGCCGAGGCCCACGCGGGACCGCCCGCCATCTGGGTCTCGGGAATCTCCCAGGCCACTTCGAGGAGATCCCTGAGAGTGACGTTGACGGCCTTGAATTCGGAGTTGCGGGGCGGGTTGTGGATGTGGGTGGGTGCGTCGTCACTGTAGGTCATCGACCGTACCGAGGCGACGTCGAAGGTCGGCGGCGAAATCTGCTTCTGGATCGCCGGGGATTGGGCGAATGCAGTTGTGCCCGGAATAGCGATCACGCAAATGAGGAGGGCTGGGGCGCGTTTTTCCGGGTTCATTGGACAACATTTTCCCGGCCAAAGGAGACGACCGTAGGTCCAGCGTAGCAGCTTCAGAGACAATCGCCAGTTTTCGGTGAGTACCGCGATCATCGAGCATGACCTTACAGCAGTTCATGGAACTGGCCGACCGTCAGATTGGCATCGCGGATGATCGCCCGCAACAGAGGGCCTTTTATGGTCTGGCCGGAATGAACCGGGATGACCGTTCTTGATTTCGTCACGGGATGAATGAGAATCAAGTGACTGCCACGCTGCGCGCTTGAGCGCGCGAACCACCTGGCGCGCAGTCAGCGAGGGAAATGTGGACATGTTCAGGCAGCGACGGTAACCCTGCCCTGAAATGATCGCCCCTCTTCGGGGGCGGCCTCCCCGTGAGCCGACAGGCTCTCCAGATATAGTGTGATCGCCTCGGCAACGTTCAATTCGGCCTCTTCCAACGTCCCTCCCTGCGTATGGCAGCCGGGTAACGCCGGAACCTAGGCGACGTACCCGCCCTCGGGCGCCTCTTCATAGAAGACCGAATAAGAAAGATTCCGGGGAGTCATAGCGTTCATCTCAACCATTATTGCGGGACGAAATCCGAGATGCCCGCGCATGTCACGCCACCCCAGGCAGGCGAGTCCATAATCGTCCGGCCGGATAAATGGCTGACGCTTCACCGCTCCACTTCGTACTTATCGAGGATTTCCCGCCACTGGCCGCGCGCTTCCAGAATCATCTCGATGACCTCCCTCACCGCGCCCTGGCCGCCACGCGCCTCCGTCACATAATGCGCCTCGCCCTTAACTTCCGGGCGCGCGTTCGCCACGGCGATCCCGAGGCCGACGCGATGCATCACCACGATGTCCGTGAGATCGTCGCCAATGTAAGCGATATCCTGGTACGTCGCCTTCGCGTCCGCCATAATCTGTTCAAGGATCGGGATCTTCTCGATATGCCCCTGATAGACGTAGTCCATCTTGCATTGCCGCGCGCGCTCCACAACCGACGGGGAATCGCGGCCGCTGATCACGCCCGTACGCAGGCCCTTCCACTGGCACCATTGCAGGGCAATGCCATCCTGCGCGTCGAAGCCTTTGAACTCGATCACCTTACCCGACGCATCCGGCATGAAGTACATCTTGTCGCAGAGGACTCCGTCGACGTCCATCAGCAGAATTTTGACTCTCGCCGCGCGGGCCTGTAATTCGGGGGATATGGGTGTCAACTGACCTTTGTAGCATGGGGCCGCGGCTCCGCGCATCAGATACGATGGAACGCACGCAGGATCTCCCGCATTCCGTATTGCAGCGCTACCGGACGCCCGTGCGGACATGCCATCGGATACTCGGTCGCGGCGAGCGTCCGCAGCATCCAATCCATCTTCTTGTGGTCGAGCGGCGTGTTGATCTTGATCGCCGCGCGGCACGCCAGCGACGCCGCGATGCCGCGCCGCAGGTCCGAAACGGATACCCCGCGCAGTTCTTCTTCGGCGATCTCCAGGACTTCGAAGATCACTCGCTCGATATCGCCATGCCCCAGCGCGGCAGGCACGGCTTTCACCGCGATCGTCCGGTTGCCGAACGGTTCGGTGTCAAAGCCCGACGCGCGCAATTCGTCTTCGATCCGTGCATATTCGATCTGCTGCTCGGGCGTCAGCTGCAGAATCGCGGGCATCAGCAATTGCTGCATTTCCACCCTTCCCGACGCCTGCTGGGCAAGGATCTGCTCGAACAGGATACGCTCGTGCGCGACGTGCTGGTCGACGATCCACAACCCGTCGCGCCCCGCCGCAATGATGAAGCTGTTGTGCAGCTGGCCCAGCGGCCGCAGATCGCCGATGTTGGCCATAGAGCCCGCGCCCGCCATTCGGTTTTCCCCCGGAATGGCGTCCATGGGAAATCCGCCATGGGTATCCGGCACACGCAGCTTCAGAGGATCTGCCGTAGTTCGCGCCGCCGCGGGTCCCGGCGCTGCCGCTTCCGGTTCCATCGGTATTCCGCCGCCAGTGAAATCGAAACGCGCGGCGGGCGGATGGGGAGGATGCAGAACAAACTCCGGTGCGGCCGAATCGTTTTGCAGCATCTGCGAAAACTCGGAGTAAGGCAGCGTCGCCGCCGGCTGCGGGTTCGGGCTGAAGTCCGGCGCGGATTGCGGAATCGAGCTCAAATCGGGCTCCGACTGATGATTCGGGCCAAAACCAGCGGCGGACAGCGGGTTCGCGCCGAAGTTCGGCGCGGGACGCGGATTCGGGCTGAAGCTGGGCGCGGGCCGAGACTGCATCAGTTGATCCCGCACGGCGTCGCGGACAAAATCGTGCACCAGCGACTGATGCCGGAAGCGCACCTCCGTCTTCGACGGGTGCACGTTTACGTCGACCTCTTCGCAATCGCAATCGAGAAAGAGCAATGCGAAGGGGAAGCAGGCCGGCGGCATCAGGTTGTGATAAGCCGCCGAGAGCGCGTGCAGAATGAGCCGGTCGCGAATGAGACGCCCGTTCACGAAAATGAAGATCGAGTTGCGGTTGTTCTTCTGCACCTGCGGGCGCGAGACAAAGCCGCGCACGGCGTAACGCTTCGGCTGTTCGCCCGGTTCCTCTGCGGGGACTAGCTTTTCGCGCTCCGCGAGTTCGATCAGATCTTCGAGGAGTTGGCTGCCGAACACCTGAAAAACGCGTTCCCGCAACGTGGCGACCGGCGTCGCATGGAGCAGATTCGCTCCTCCGCTCCGGAGTTCGAAGGTCTTATCGGGATGCGCCAGGCTGTAGTGCGTGACGAGCGACGCGATGTGCGCCGTCTCGGTCTGTTCGGAGCGCAGGAACTTCTTTCGGGCCGGAACGTTGAAGAACAGGTCGCGGACTGCAATGGCGGTTCCCGTGCCACGCGCGATTTCTTCGCAGGACACGATCTTCCCGCCCGCGATTTCGACGCGCATGCCGGTCTGCTCGTCCGTCGAGCGGGTTTCGAGAAGCAACCGCGATACGGATGCAATCGAAGGCAGAGCTTCGCCCCGGAACCCGAGGGTTGCGATCGAGAGCAGATCCTTCACGTCGTGCAGTTTGCTGGTGGCGTGGCGTTCGAAGGCGAGAAGGGCGTCGTCGCGAATCATTCCACAGCCATCGTCGGCGATGCGGATGAGCCGCCTGCCGCCGGTTTCGATCTCGATGCGGATGTTCGTCGCGCCGGCGTCGAGAGAGTTTTCGAGGAGTTCCTTGACTACGGATGCCGGGCGTTCGACGACCTCGCCGGCGGCGATTTGGTTGGCGACCTTGTCGGAAAGAACCTGGATGCGGCCCACGTCATTACTCTAAGCCAAGGGCCGAGGCGGGTGGGACGGTGTCCGCGGGAAGTCGGCGGCTACGCCGACATCGCCCGCTCCAACCCCTCGCATGCGGCGGCGACTCCATCTTCCCTCGCCATTTCCCGCGCAACTGCGGACGCGGCGTCGCGGCAACGGTGGTCCGCCAGCAACCCGGACAACTCCCTGGCAACCCTGGCGGCCCGGTATCGACTCCGCGGCACCACTCTCGCCACCCCCAGCCCCTTGCATCGCCGCGCGTAATCCGGCTGATCGTGACTGAACGGTACGACGCACATCGGCACGCCGGCGCGCAAAGCCTGCCCTGTGGTTCCAGCGCCTCCCTGATGAACCACCGCTGCGGCTCGCGGGAACAACTCCGAAAACGGCTCGTATTCCGACGTAATTATGCCATCGGGCAACGACGCCGACGGCTGGTTTCGCGGGTCGCGGCCAATCAGAAGCACAGCGCGGCACCCCGCCGCATTCGCAGCCTTCACGCTTTCTTCGTAAAACTCTCCGGCGTCAAACACGGCGGAAGACCCCAGCGTGAATACCACTGGCGGCGGTCCCGCGTCGAGAAAGCTCGCCACTTTCGCGCTGAGTCCCTTTCCTGGTGTGAGTTTGTCGTAGAACGGAAAGCCGGTGATCGAGGTCTTGGTCGGCCAATCGGCCTGCGGAGCTGCCAGGACCTTCGAGAACCATGCCTGGGTCCCCCACGGCGAGAACATGTCGTCGAGCAGCGGATTTCGCACCTCCGGGATTTCCGCCTTACGGCGGAACAAGTTGATCGGATCGCCCCACGGGCGCGCGGCTCGCCGCGCTTGCCCCCGGAACCAATTCCAGAATCCAGGTCCCCAACCCCGAAACCACTCGAGAAAAGGATACCCGGATACCGTTGGCGGATCGAAGGCGGAAAGCATCGCCGAAGGCTGCAACACAACCGAGATCCATCGCTTCCCCAGAATCTCCGCGACAATCGGCGCGGCAAACGAAATCGGGTGGCCCACGATCAGATCCGCCTCGCGCGAAATCCCGGAAAGATCCGCATACGATTGCTCCAGATATGGCAGCATCATGCTGCGGATGACGTATTCGCTGCCCGTGCGCGGATGGAAGGCGCGAGAGACGACGGCGGGATCGCGAATGAGCAGACCCAGATCCGGTCGGACGGGGTGAAAATTCGGTAAATATATATTTGACTCAGAAACGGTGCCCGCGATATGATTGTCTGGCGCGGGGAGCGCAACAGTCTTATGCCAGTCGTGGAGTTCGAAAAGGAAACAATCGGCGGCGCGCTGATGAACAAAAAACACCTCTGCGTGCCGATCAATCAGCGGTCTTACGCGTGGAAAAAAGAACATGTTGAAGACCTGTATTCTGACCTCAATGGAGCTATCGACAACGGCCATGACGAGTATTTTCTCGGCGCGGTTATCGTGGTGGTCCACGGCGGCAAAGAAGGCATTGAGGTATATGACGGGCAGCAGCGCCTGGCAACTTGCATGATGTTAATATCCGCGATCAGGGACTACTTCCATAAAGCGAACGACAAGGACACCGCCAAGACCATCGCGAGTGAATTTCTGAGTTCTCCTGAGCGCAAGACCAATACACAACGGTCGCATTTCACGTTGAGCGCCGAAGACAATCAGTTTTTCATTGACCGGATAATTCTTGGGCCTGACGATCCAAAGCGCAAATCAGCGAAGGCAGACCCTCAGAAGGTATCTCATGCCCGCATTGAGGCCGGAGCAAAAATTGCAGCCGATCACATAACAGCTATCACCAAAAAGAAGCACGCAACCGACAAGGCAAAACTACTGCATCGCTGGCTCGATTTTCTGGAGAATGGAGCGCGTGTCATCTGGGTGGAGGTAGAAGATCGGCCCACCGCATACCGAATCTTCGAGACTATGAATGACCGTGGCCTGAAATTGTCAGCCGCCGATCTCATTAAAACCTATCTATACTCTCTTGCTGGTAAGCGCGAAACCGAAGTGGTCCAGAAGTGGCAATCAATGACTGGAACCCTGGAATCCCTCGGTAAAGAAGACGGCGACCTGGTTGATTACATCAGGTATTTTTGGGTGACAACTCACGGGAAAACCAGAAACAACGAACTGTTTGACGCCCTCAAGAATGAGGTTAACAGTGAGGCTACCGTTGCGAGATGGGTAAATAAACTAGAATCGCGGGCCAATGATTATGCGGCCATACTAACGGCTTCGCATCAGGCATGGATTGGCTATCACAAAGAAGTCCGAGCGGCCATTGAAACCATTCGTTACCTTGGCGTCAGTCAGATCAGACCGCTACTACTAGCTGCTCTTGGTACTTTTACCAAGGGAGAAATGGAAAAGCTCCTGAAACTCTCAGTTAACTGGTCTGTTCGATGTCTCCTGTCGGACATTTCAAGTAACTACCTTGAAGACAACTACAGTAAAGCCGCAAAAGGAATAGCGGACGGCGCGCTAAAAAACGTTAGGGATTTAAGCAAGGAACTCGTCAACCTCATTCCGTCCGACGAGCGCTTTGAGGCGGCTGTCAGTGTAACGACCGTGCAGACCGCTTCGTTGGCGCGGTATTACCTGCGAAGAATTCAGATGGAGGCTGATGGAAAGGTCGAACCACAATACGTGCCAAACGACGGTATAGCGGTCACGTTGGAGCACGTCTTGCCACAGAACCCCGGCAAGGGCTGGTCGATGTCAGCGATTGACGTTAAGACATACTACAATCGGCTTGGTAATCAAGCACTGCTGGCCGGTTCCGTTAACTCAAGACTTAATAATGACGATTTCAAGGTCAAGAGACCAGCACTAGCGAAGTCTGAGTTTAGCCTAACTAGTTCAATCGGAGCACTTCACCAATGGGGAGCAACAGAAATCTCTGATAGACAAAAACTTCTCGCATCCCACGCAGTGAAGGCGTGGCCGCTTGCGATATGAAGATGGCATAATGGCAACAGAATATGAAACATTCCCGACACGAAACAGCCTTCCTAAATCTGGTGGACAGTGTTCTCGGTATGTCGAAAGAAGAACTAAATCGACGCGAAGCGGAGTACAGACAAAGCGTAGATGCCAACCCGCGAAGGCGCGGGCCGAAACGAAAAGCGGTCAAGCCGCCTTCCGCTTCCCACGCCCCTGCCTCTTAGAAGTCGTCTGCGACTGCTTCACGCCTTTTAGCCTCCTTCGCGATCAACTCGTCATATGTCAAGCGCTTTCCGGTAATCTTCGTGCAAAGCAATTCGAATCGCTCCGCGTCCGTCATGTCCTTTCGATTGTTGTAGCGAAAAACCTGTTCATCGACGTACCGAAACAGGTGAAACGGTTCGACCGAAACATACGTTCCCTTCAGCCCACGCTTGAGCAGCGCCCAAAAGTTCTCCATCCCGTTGGTGTGAATCTGACCGTTGACGTAAGTCTCAGCATGGTTGATGACCTGATGAGTGTACTCGTCAAGCCCTTCGTAGGACTTCAACTCATCGCTATAGACGGTCGATCCAGCTTCAACGTGTTCGCGCACGTGAGCCTGAATAGCGGGCTTGCGCCGGTTCGGTACGACCGTGGCGCGTACTTCGCCGTGGCGCTCCAAAACAGCGGAGACGATAGCCTTGCCGAAGTTGTCCAGTTGGCGATTCTTGTCACGCTTGCCTTGGTGCATATTTCGCGCCTTGCCACCGATGTAAGTTTCGTCCGCTTCAATCTCACAACCGGGTCCACCAATCTTGCCGCCTGTGGTTTCATCCTGCATGGCGTACCGAATGCGATGGAGCATGAACCACGCCGTCTTTTGAGTTACGCCAAGATCGCGGGCTACTTCGCAACTGGAGATTCCGTTCTTGCAACCGGAAAGCAACCAGATGATCGGCAGCCACTTGTCGAGACCGAGGGGCGAGTCCTCAAGGATCGTGCCAGTCTTAACACTGAACTGAGACTTGGGGTGCTTCGTCTTGCACTGCCACATGCGGCGGGTCGCCATAAACGCCACGTCTTTACGCCCGCATGTAGGACACGTAACGCCGTCCTTCCAGCGCCGTTCTGCCAGGAATTTCAGGCAGTTGTCAACGTTGCTAAAGTACTGAACGGATTGGATAAAGGTCTGAGGAAAGCTTCCCATGAACTAATTATATAGGAGGTTGCTTTCTGAGTCAACTATATATTTACCGAAAATTCAGCCCCTCGCCCTCCACTTTGACGCGGTAGACCTCCGAAGTCCCGATGGTAACCCGGTGACCGCGAGAGCGGAGTCCCAGGCCAACCGCGATGTAGGGATGCAGATCGCCCAGCGATCCGAACGTCGTCAGCAGTAAATGGGCCATTGGTGTAAACATCATCTTACGTCGGCGAATGGGCGACCGGCGGGGTCTCCACCGATCTCGCTCGCGCAGGACACGCGGGACGGCGTAATTTGCGCGACGGTTGGGGACATCTCGGGCGACATGGCGTTTGAGGGGCGCCATCAGGAGCGATCCGGCCGAGCCGGCTCTCCGGAAGCCGCACGGACCGGCCGCGCCGCCCGGCTGAAACAGATGCTTCCGGGCTCCTTGCCGCCGTTCACCGAATCCCGATGCCTTGCGTTTCCAACGGCCGGAATCGGCCCTTCCCGATTCCCGGCCTGTTACCATAGCACTTGAATGAAAACTGCACTCATTTCCGGTATTACCGGCCAGGATGGCTCATATCTGGCGGAATTCCTCCTGGCGAACGGGTACGCTGTTCACGGTATCGTTCGCCGGACTTCCTCGTTTAATACGGATCGAATCGATCACCTTTACGCAGACCCCCACGTTCCCAGCCGGCTTCATCTTCATTACGGGGACCTGGCCAGCGCGGCGCGTCTTCGCCACCTGATGGAGGTGATCCAGCCCGATGAAATTTACAATCTCGGCGCCCAGTCTCACGTTCGCGTCAGTTTCGACGAGGCCGAGTACACAGCCGACGTAGTGGCAACCGGCACGCTTCGATTGCTGGAGGCGTTCCGGGACTACTCGAAGCAATCGGGCAGCCAGCCCCGCTTTTATCAGGCCAGTTCATCGGAAATGTTCGGCGCGTCGCCCCCTCCTCAGACCGAGAACACGCCATTCTATCCCCGCAGTCCCTACGCCTGCAGCAAGGTCGCGGCGCACTGGTACTCGGTAAACTTCCGGGAAGCGTACAACCTTTTCGTTTCCAGCGGCATTCTGTTCAACCACGAATCGCCCCGTCGCGGCGAAACCTTTGTTACGCGCAAGATTACGCGGGCGCTGGGGCGAATCCGCATGGGCCTCCAGGATAAGCTCTACCTGGGGAATCTCGATTCGCGGCGCGACTGGGGCCACGCAGCGGATTTTGTCCGCGCCATGTGGATGATGCTTCAGCATTCCGTACCGGAGACATTCGTCGTGGCAACCGGAGAAAGCTATTCGGTTCGCGAGTTTCTGGATGTTGCTTCCGAATACGCTGAAGTCGACTGGCGAAAGCATGTCGAATTCGATGCCCGGTACCTTCGGCCGACGGAAGTCGATTCGCTTTGCGGCGATTCGTCGAAGGCGCGCCAGTTGCTGGGCTGGAAACCGGAAATCGGCTTCAGGGATTTGGTAAAGTCCATGGTCGATGGCGATATCGAACTGGCCCGGCAGGAACTGACTCTCGCCGGAGCCGGACATACGGTGTCCCGCCGCGGCGGCGTGTATGGCTGAAACGGAAGTCGATAGGACGAAGTCCATCGCCGAGCCGGAAGGCCGGCGCGAGATGCCGCTCGCCGCGCGGGTATACGTGGCGGGCCATCGAGGTCTGGTTGGATCCGCCATTGTCCGTCGGTTGCGCAGGAGTGGTTACAATAACCTTCTGCTGCCCTCCAGCGGCGAACTGGATTTACGCGAGCAGCGGGCGGTAAAGGATTTTTTTGCCCGGCAACGCCCCGATTACGTATTTTTAGCGGCCGCCAGAGTCGGCGGGATTCTGGCTAACTCAACCCAGCCGGCCGAGTTTCTCTACGACAACCTGGCGATCCAGACGAACGTGATTGACGCGGCATGGCGCAACGGCGTCGTCAAGCTGCTCTTTCTCGGCTCCTCCTGTATTTACCCCAAATTCGCTCCGCAGCCGATCCGCGAGGAGAGCCTTTTGACCGGCTCCCTCGAGCCGACGAACGAAGCCTACGCGATCGCCAAGATAGCAGGCATGAAGCTGGCGCAAGCCTATCGGACGCAGTATGGGTTTCCGACGATCAGTCTGATGCCTACGAATCTGTACGGACCGGGCGACAACTTTCATCCCGAAAAATCTCACGTTCTGCCTGCCTTGGTCCGCCGTTTTCACGAGGCAGTCGTCTCCGGAGCACGGGAAGTGGTCCTTTGGGGCACCGGCACGCCACGCCGGGAATTTCTCCATGTGGACGACCTCGCCGACGCTGCATGTTTCGCAATGGAACGGTACGATGCCGGGGAACCGGTTAACGTCGGCACCGGTGAGGATCTTACTATTGCGGAACTGGCGGAAATGGTGGCCCGCACCGTGGGCTACAGGAACGAGATTCGCTTCGACGCAACGAAACCTGATGGCACGCTGCGGAAGCTGCTGGATGTCTCCAGGCTCGCGGCGATGGGTTGGCGCGCGCGAATCGGTTTAGCCGACGGTCTGGAGTCTACCTACGCATGGTATCGGGAACAAATGGCAAGTACCGCGACTGAAAAAGCATAAAGAAGCCCGAAGAATCCCCGCCGGCATTGCCTGCGTGACGGACGGTCTCGCCGGACTCCGAAATAATGCGTCAGTGCGCCGCCTAGCCGTTTTGGGGGATTCTGGCACGCTTGCCGCGATTGGCACTGGTCAGCAGCGATGCGGTTTCCCACACAGCGCCCTCGCGCAGCGCGGCGGCAACACGGGCAGCCCCGACCGAACGCTGGTAATGATCCACGAACGCCTTGTAGGCCCGTTCGCCGGCCGCGTAGACCAGTTCCTTATTCGCATTGAGGCGGCGCAGAAGGCTTACGAGGCCATCCACGTCGCCGCAATCGACCTGCCACCCGCATCCGTAACGCTCAATCATCAGCGCCGTCGTGGACTGCCGCGGGCCAATGAAAAGCACCGGCCGCCCCGCGGCCATAATGCCGTAAGACTTGCTTGGAACCACCGCTCCGATCGAGGCGGCGTGTTGCGTCACAAGACCGATATCCCCGGACGCCAACCTCGCTCTTAACTCGTCGCGTTCGCAGTACGGGAGAAATTGCGCGTTGCCCAAAGCATGCTCTTCGCAGAAGCTCCTGATCCACGACTGCTGCGAACCTCCGCCGCCAAAAATAAACTGAAAGCCACTGCCGGTTCCGTTCAGCGCTGCCATTGCGCCGGCGACGGTCTCAACATCGTGCGCGCGGCCGAAATTGCCTGAGTAGACGATTGAAAGGCCTGCTGAACGGATCGCCGGCGGAGGCTCAACGGGCGAGAGACGGGCGTCGCAATCCGCCCAATTTTCCGATACAAATATCCTTTTCCCGTCCAGTCCGTGAGACAACAGCCGGGTTCTCATGCATTCTCCCAGCACGATCACTCGGTCGGCGTGGCGCCGCGGCAAATCCGCCAGCCAGGCTAATATTCTCGTGGTCAGGCCGGGCTTCAGCATTCCCAGATCCAGCGCAATGTCGGGATAAACATCCATTTCCCAGATCACGTGTTTAGCTCCGCGTATTTTCTGGATTGCCATGCCAACCAGGGAAATAAAAGGTGGAGTCGTCAGCGTTACCACCACATCGGGCGCCGGACGCCGCAATCCCTGCCAAAGCGAGCCGCCGAGAAAAGTCACATAGGAGCGAATTCGCCCGTGGATGCTTGCGGAAAACTTCGCCGTCTGGAGCCGGGTGATATCGACGGCCGGGGCAGGCGCCGTGTTGGCTCCGCCATAATTCGCCGAACCGCAAATCACCTCAACGGATTCGCCTGAGCCGACGAGATATTCCGCCACGTCCGACAGCAACTGGCCCGTAGCTGCCGTGTCCGGCCAAAAAAACTGATTCAGAAACAATATGCGCATCACCGGCTCTCATGTCTCCCACAAGTAATTCGATACCCGGAACTCGGAGCTTCCGGAACCAGCGGGCAACTGCAAGCCTCGTGCGCGTTATGCAGGCAACCTGGCGCGCCTGACGAAAAGTCAGTCTCCTTCATGCCTCCTCCGTATACGCAGTTTCTAAACTTCATGGTGTTGGCCAACTTCAACACTCCGAAACTTGTCGCAAAATAGAAGTTTAGTACGGAATAGCGGCTAAAGCAATAGTACTATGAGTACTTAAACCTTCTCCGGTACCGGGACGTCTGTATCGTTTATTACGGCTAGCAGGGTTGCCTGGAGGGCACTGTTCCGCTAACTTAGTATTGGGTGGAGGCGGGGACCAACCACTCGATGATCGTCAACTCGATTGGCCTTGTACCAACGCATCTCCGGTTTTTATAGAAGCGACGCTCCTGCGTCGATATGCTCCTTTGGAGGACGGACGGTAGTGGCAACCTCAATCTCTCGGACAGGCGGTCTCGCGTGCGCGCTTGTCGCCGCATTGGCGGCTGTCTCTTGTGGCGGCTCGGCGGCCTATTATGTCCAGAGCGGCGACCGGAACTTCAAGGCCGGACGGTATGCCGATGCGGCCCTGAACTATCGGAAAGCCATCCAGATCGATGCCAAACAGGGAGAAGCGTATTACGGACTGGGGCGCGCGGATATCGAGAAGAGAGACTACCAGGAGGCTTTTACCGTTCTCACCCAGGCGTCCGACCTTCTTCCACGGCGTCTTGACATTAAGGCAAAGCTGGCCGACCTCGTACTGGGCGTCTATGAGAGCGATCCCGGAAACGCCAATCTGTACAGCACTCTGGCGAAAATCACCGATGAAATGCTTGCGCTCGACCCATCCTCATTCGATGGCTTGCGCATGAAGGGGAATCTGGCCCTGCTCGACCGGAAGCCGGAGCAGGCCGTCGCGGCGTTCCAGCGGGCGAACGAAATTCAGCCCATGCAGGACCGCCTGATCATGGGCTACACGCAGGCGCTCATTCAGCTTGGGCGGGGTCCGGAGGCCGAAAAGCTCGCCCGTCAGCTGATCGAGAAGAAGAAGGACTTCGCTCCGATCTACGATGTCTTGTTCCAGTATTATGTCTCGAAGGGCAATCCGGCCGCCGGCGAAAAGGTGCTCCGGGACAAAATCGCCAATAATCCCTCCGATTCGGGCCCGTATATCCAATTGGCCGCCTATTACAGGCAATCGCAGAAGCAGGCCGAGATGCAGTCGACGCTGGAGGAACTGCTGCAGAGTTGGGCGACGCGGAAGGACGCGTACCTGCTGACTGGCGACTTTTACGCCCGCTACAGGGAGTGGGACAAGGCAGTGGCCATCTACCAGAAAGGAGCACAGGTTCAGCCTGGGCAGTCCGGAACTTTCGGGAAGCGTACGGCTGGCGTGCGGATCGCGCAGGGCCGTCCCGCTGAGGCTATGGAGATTCTCGATCAGGTTCTTTCGAAGAATCCGACCGACCAGGACGCGGAAATAGCGAAGGCCGATCTCCTGATGCAGCGGAACGGGCCGGGAGACCTGGACAAAGCGATCACCGAGTTCCAGACGGTACTCGAGGCTCATCCGGGTTATGAAGCGGCGCTCGTGTCCCTCGGGAAAGCCTTTATCGCCAAACACGACTACACATCGGCGCGCTCGGCGCTCAAGCGCGCGTCTCAATTCGCACCGCAGGCCGAGGAACCACGAACTCTGTTGGCCACGATTGACATTAGCGACAACAAACCGGCAGAAGCTTCGGTCATTCTGGACGACCTTCTTCGGGATTCCCCGGCAAGTGTCCGCGGCCGGTATCTCAAGGTAACCGCGCTGGTCATGGAGGGCAAGTACGACGAAGCGCGCCCCGAACTCGACAAGCTATCCCGCGAGTTCCCCCAGTCGAACGATTTGAATCTGCTTCGCGGCCTGCTGTCGATTTTTGCAAAACGATTTCAGGATGCCGAGGCTATTTTTTCCAGAGTGGGTCTCGGCGGCTCCGACCCTCGTTTCACCGGGGGACTCGCGGAGGTTTACGCCAGCCAACAGGAGTTCGATAAAGCCCTCCAGTTACTCGAGGCCGAGGCGCGGAAAACACCCGACCAGCCCCTGCTCAGAAGAATGATCGCCAAAACCGCCATTCGTGCCGGCCAGTATGACCGCGCGATCGTCGAGTTGCAGGGCCTCCTGAAGAAGCAGCCCGATTCGGTAGTGACGATGACAGATCTGGGGCAGGCCTATCAGGCGAAGGGCGATCTCACGAATGCGGAGAAGCAGTTCCAGCAGGCGATTCACGCCAATACCAAAGACCCGGTCCCCTATTTCTATCTGGCCTACACCTTAAATGCGTCCGGAAAACACTCCGAGGCGATGCAAAGCTACCGGCAGGCCCTGGCGCTGCGGCCCAACGACTCTCTCGCCATGAACAATCTGGCCTACACTCTGGCGAACAACGGCAGCCCCAGGGATCTGGACGACGCGCTGCAGTTGGTACAGCGCGCTCTGGTAATAAGTCCCCATGAGTCGGATTTCCAGGATACCCTGGCATGGGTCTGGCTGAAAAAAGGCCAGTCGGACCAGGCTGTGCAGATTTTCACCGAACTTTGCAAGGAAAAACCTTCCAATCCCAGCTACAGGCATCACCTTGGCTTGGCGCTGCTCGCTCACGGAGACAACGCCGCGGCCCAGAAGACGTTTGAGTTGGCGTTGGCCAGCGGCCCATCGCAGGGCGAGTCCATCGAAATCAAGGCGGAGTTAGCCCGCGCCGCGCAACGGCGTTGACCTGCGCTCCTCCGGCTCGCCAGGCCGCTTCCACGAACGCGAAAAAAGGCCGCGACACGCCGCTGGTTCGGTCGATGTCTCAGACCCGTTACTGATCGCTCAACGTAAACGCGTACAACGTGTCGCCGCCGGCGATGAGGATGAACTGTTTTCCATCCACCATCCACGTTTCCGGTCCGTTCGTGGCATTCGATAGCAGCGCGGTGTGCCAAAGGATCTTGCCGTTGGCCGGGTCGAACGCGATGAAGTTCCCCGCGCCGTCGTTCCCAAACAACAAGTGCCCGGCCGTCGTTAACAAACCCTGCGCGCCGATCTGCGTATCGTGCATCCACTTCATCCGGCCCGTCTTGTAGTCGATGGCCCGTATCCCGCTGTGCCCGCCGCCACCACCGCCGCCACCCGTGAAGCCGTAGCCCTCCGGGCGTTCATCGGTATCGGTGAGATAGCTCATTGCATAACTCTCCGACGTGCCTACGTAGAACAATCCCGTTTGCGGGGAGAAACTGGGCGGGGGCCAATTCGTGGCCGAACCCGGTCCCACGAGTACGCCATCGACCGACGGCTCTTTCTTCGCATTCGGGATCGGCTGCCCTTTCGCGTCGACGCCTAACGACCAGTTCACGTACTCCACGAGCGGCTTCGTCACCAGATTCTTGCCTGTGACCCGATCCAGCACGAAGAAATAGCCGCTGCGAGTCGCCTGAATCACGAGCTTCCGTTGCTGTCCGCCGAACTCACCGTCCACCAGAACCGGGACCTGCGTGCTGTCCCAATCGTGGCTATCGTGCGGCGATGTCTGGAAATACCAGGCCATCTTGCCCGTATCGGGATTCAGCGCTACCAGCGAACAGGTGAACAGATTATCGCCTTTTCTGCTTTGGGTCGCGCCGACCGGGTTGGGATTTCCCGTCGCCACGTAGATAAGATTCAGTTCGGGATCGTAGGTCGGCGGCTGCCACGTCATCCCGCCGCCGTGTTTGCGCGCGTAATCGTCGGGCCAGCTGTCGTAGCCCGGATCGCCCGGATTCTGCGGCGTCGTATACCACTTCCACTGCACGTCGCCCGTCTCCGGGTCGCGCGATTCCAGCCAGCCCTGAACGTCGAGCGAATCGCCACCCATGCCGATCAGCACGTGATTGCCGACGATGATCGGTTCCGGCGTGCAGAAGTACTGCTGCTTTACGTCGGCGATTTGCCGGTGCCATCGTTCTTTGCCCGTCGTCGCGTCGAGCGAAACTACATAGCAATCCGGCGTTTCCATGAACAGCCAGTTGCCATACATGCCCAGCCCGCGGTTGCCGATATGAATGCCGCCGGTCGTCTTCCACGTGTAGTGCCAAAGCTCGCGGCCGGAGCGCGCGTCGACCGCCCACGCGTTATCGACCGAACTCAGATACAACACACCGTTCACCATCAGGGGCGTGCCTTTAATGGTTGCGGTGGCCGACGGTCCGCCCCAGAAATACGGGTCGCCGTCTTTGTACTCGCCCCCCGTTCGCGCGGGGTCCGGCGTCATGTTGGCCTTGTAAAGCCACTGAAGCGTCAGTTTGTTGACGTTCGACTGATTAATCTGATCGAGCACGCTGTAGCGCTTGCCCGAGTAATCTCCGTGGTACGTTGGCCAGGCGTCGGTCGCAGGTTTCTTGAGCAGCGCCGGATCGAGGCCCTGCGCCAGGAGAGCCGTCGCGGTGGTCAGGAACAGGGCGCAGGCAACTGGCAAAGAGGCGCCCTGTGTGTGCGGCCCCGTAAAAAGCAGCAAGTGACGAATTTTCATTATGCCGATCCTCGTGTTCCTACTTCAGACTCACCAGATACGCCGCCAGGTTGTGAATATCCGCGTCCGTGTATTTGCCGAGAAGGTCCACATGCGCCTGCAAAGGGTTATGCTGAACGACCTTTGGCCACTCGCCCTGACGAATAAACGATTTGATCGGCCCGGTCGGCGGCTGAATCACAATCACGAAATCGGTAATCTGCACCGGCAGTCCGGTAAAGGTCTCGCCCGACTTTGTGGTCACCGTCGCGGTGATGGCGGTCTTCGAGGGCGTCGGAGGCGCTTCCGCCCCGTCCCCGACTGCGCCGCCGCGTCCTCTGCCGCCCCTGCCACCTCTGCCGCCAGCGGCGCCGCCTCCTACGATCAGGCCCTGGATTGTAGAGGCGTCGTTATTGTTCTTCGCCGCCAGACCCTTCATGTCGCCCGTGGCCGAATGGCACGTGTTGCATTTCCCCACCGATCCGTTGAAGAACGCTTCGCCCGCCTTTGCCTCGCCGCTCAGCACATTCAGCCGCTGGTAAGTGCCGCGTTCCGAGGCCGCCACGATCTGCCTGTGAAGAAAAGCGGCGATATCGGCGTTCTCCTGCGGCGTTAAATCGAACTTCGGCATATTCTTCTCGGGCCGGCCGTACTTCAGGAATTCGCCGATCTCGCGGCCGCTCAGATCGTCCAGAACCATGGGCGAACGCAGCAGATCCACTTCCGCGATACCTTTTCCCGTGCCTCCACGCGCGTTGGCGCGATGGCAGGACGCGCATTTTTCGCCGAACGTTTTCTCTCCGCGCGACACCTGCGCGGGGTCGAACGAAGTGCCCGAGGTGGGGCTTGGCGCCGAGTTGCCCGCGCCGACGACTCCGCGGCCCGCGCGGCCGCCACCACCGCCCTGTGCCGCAAGCGGCGACGAGGCCCACGGCAGACACGCGACTGCAACCAGTGCAATTTTAAGTTGATTTTTCATCTGGCTTCCGACAGATCGATATTGTCCCTGAACGATCGCCGATCGAAGCAAGCGCGGAACAGCGTTCCCAGACCGACGATGGACTTAAGGCTATCGGAAGCACCCGCTCAAGTCAAGCATATTGCGCACCCATAAAGCACACCGAAAGGCGAGGCGTGAGATTCCACCTTGTACTATTGCAAGGTATATTCGAGATATGGCTGCGACCCCGATTGAAGAAGCTATCGCCGCGAGGGTGCGCGAACTGCCGCCGGAGCGGCAGCAGGAAGTTCTCGATTTCGCGAATTTTCTGGGCTCGAAGGCGAAACGCCCCCGCAAGAGCATGTATGGCCTCTGGAAAGACCTCGGCATTTCGTTCTCGGAAGAAGACATCGCCGAGGCGCGCAAGGAAGTGTGGGGGAACTTTCCGCGCGAGCGGTTCTTCGAGTGAGCGGCGTTGTTACCGATACTCATACGGTTCTTTGGTATCTGTCCGCCGATCCACGGCTGTCCCTTCGTGCGCGTGCGGCGATGGACGCCGCCACTGTTGCGGGCGAGCCGATCCTCGTTCCAACCGTCTGCATTGTTGAAGCGACGTACCTGATAGAAAAGAATCGCGTTGAAGCGCAGTCGTTGGCACAGTTGGATCTGGGTCAACGGACCGGGTTCGGCGTTTGAATCCGCCCCGCTGACTGCTGAGATCGCGTTCCGGTTGAGTAAAATTCCACGAAGCTCCGTCCCCGACTTGCCCGACCGCGTCATTGCCGCAACGGCACTCGCCTTGGGACTCCCGTTGGTGACGCGCGATGGCAGAATTCGCGC
Source organism: Bryobacterales bacterium (assembly GCA_003136575.1). Taxonomy (GTDB): domain Bacteria; phylum Acidobacteriota; class Terriglobia; order Bryobacterales; family Bryobacteraceae; genus BOG-234. Next base: position 79,060 of record PLEX01000171.1, read on the forward strand.
CTCGAACGTCATAACGATTTGGTAGGCCCTTTTATTCTTCATCCCGCGGCACCCGCGGCATTGCCTCCACCAGCCTTCGGGTGAACTCGTGCTTTGGCGATCGGAATAACTCTCGGGGCGGTCCGGATTCCACGATCCTTCCCTCATGCAGAATCTCCACGCGATGGCTGATTTGCGCGATCGATAGCAGGTCGTGCGAGATAAAAAGTATCGCGGTTCCGTCGCGCTGGTTCAGTTGCTGAAACAGCTTCAGGACGCTCGCTTGCGTGATCGCGTCGAGCGCGCTGATTGGCTCGTCCGCAATCAGGAGCGCGGGCTTGTGCATGATCGCCAGGGCAATCAGAAGCCGCTGCCCCTGTCCAGTGCTCAGTTGCCCCGCGCGCTGGCTCAGGAAATCCCGGCCGGCCGGCAGGTGCACGCTTTCGAGCAGCCGCGCGAACGTGCCTGCGGGCGGAATCGCCGGCGAGTGCGCGCGCCACGTCTCCGCCAACAGAGTCTCTACGCGCAGCCGGTCGTTCAGCGCGGAGGCCGGACTCTGCGGAACGTAGCCGATCCGTCTTCCCAGCACGGCTCGCATTTCGCGGTCGCTCCTCCCCATCAGTTCGCCGCCTTCGAGCCGAATGCTGCCATTGACGTCCCCGCCGCGATAGCGCAGAAGCCGCAACAAAGAGAGAGCCATCGTGCTCTTACCAGATCCGCTCAGTCCGACCAGCGCCACAATTTCCCTGGTGCCGATTCTTCCTTCCACGTTGCACAGCACTTCGCGTGCGCCGTAGCGGGCCGAGATTCGGAATTCGAGAACGGGATTCGTGTCAGGCAAGCGTCGGCGCTCCGGGTCGTATAGCTTGTTGGCGCGAAGAGCGCAATTGGCTGCAGAGACTGGCCGGTATTCGATCCGTCATTCCAGCTTTAACCATTCGACATTCCACCATATATGCGGCGGAGCAACCGATGGCTGCGCGCCTTTGACATTCGCCGACATCGCGTAAAGATAATCCGGATTCACCAGATAGACGATCGGCTCCTGTTCCACTACGATCCGCTGCAGCTCGTCGACCGCCTTCCTGCGGATCTCGCGCGAGCCCGTCGAAGCCTGCTCTTTTTCCAGTTCGTCGATTCTGGCTTCCCACGGCGTTGAGGGAGACTTCTGGTTCGGCCACCAGGCGTGTTGCGCGCCGGAGCTCAGCCATACGTTCAAGTCGTCCAGCGGGTCGATCTCCACATTGTTGAAGCCCTGAAGCGCGGCTTCGTAATCCAGCGTGCGGGCGATACGGTCGATGAGCGAACTGAAATCGAGTGTGACGATATTCACTTTGATACCGATTTTGCCCAGATCGGTCTGGATCAGCGGCGCCGTATTCTCACGCGCCGCATTACCCGCATTGGTGATCAGCGAGAATTCCACGGCATGTCCATCTTTGTCGTAGAGAGCGCCATTCCGCAGCACGAAGCCTTCGTCGGCAAGCGCCTTCGCTGCAGTTGTCGGATCATAACGCAGCGCGTCCAGCGACGCATTGAACCAGAAACGGTTCGCCGGCGAAACCGGACCCGCCGCCGGATGGGCGTGTCCGTAAAATGCTACGCGGGCGATGTCGTCGCGATTGATCGCCAGGCTGATCGCGTGACGAAAAGCGGCGGACATGAACCATTTCCGTTTCCATTCCGGCAGCGTGCGTGACGGCGCCTGATTGAACCACATGAACTCGGAATCGAGCGATGGACCCAGCGTTCGGGCGGCGCCAGGCTTGGCTTTTTCGACGCGATCCCATGCCGCGGGTTCGAGCTTCTCCACAACCTGGATCTCACCGCGCAGGAAGCGCTCCAGCTCGATATCGTGATTCTGCTGAATATCGATGCGGATGGAATCGAGATAAGGCAGCCGATGCCCGGAAGAATCGCGTTTCCAGTAGTTCGGGTTGCGCGCCACCCGGACATATTCGCCCGGACGGTATTCCGAGACGAAGAACGGTCCGGCGGACGCGGGCAGTTTCGCAGGCGTCGGTCCGGGCCGCGGCGTAATCGGGAGCGTCTCGAAGAGTCGGTCGAGACCGGGCTTTGGTACAGCGTAAACGATGCTGACGTCAAGCGGCGAAGTTACCGTCACCGATGGCTTGCCCGCGCTGGATTGAAACGCGTCTCCCACCGGAGATGCTTCCTTCGGATCGAGCGCGCGGTTCAGCGTGCGGGCGACGTCGTTGGCATCGAGCGGCGAGTTGTTTGAAAACTTCAGTCCGGCGCGCAGATGAAAAGCAATCGAACGCCCGTCTTCCGAAAGCTTCCACGATTCGGCGAGTTCTGGTTCCAGCGCGTCGGTGACGCGGTTCACCCGGACCAACACCCCTGCCGTCAGATCGCGCACGGTCTCGGAATGGCTTTCCGAAATCTGCAGCGGATCGAACGTCTTTGGATCGCCGGCAATGGAAAAGCGGAGCTCATTGCCTGTAGTCCCCGATTTCGGCGCGGTTCGGCAGCCCACCAACAGGATCGGGGCCAACGCAGCGGCGAGTGTGACGACAGCCTTACGCATCAGACGGGCTCTCCCATGGCTTTGGCTCGGGCAGCGCCCGTCTCAGGCCCCGATTGCCCGATTTGCAGCGCTTCGAGGCATATCATCACGATCACCAGCAAAATTAATGGCGCGGCAATGGCGGGGTTGGCTCGCACCAGATCCGGGTGCTGCAGATCGCGCAACAGATTACCCCAGGAAGGAAGCGGCTCCGCCACGCCCAGGCCGAGCAGCCCAAGACTGGCTTCGGCCAGGATGTAGGCGGGGACCAGAATGCGAAACTGAGCGATCGCCACGGCACGCAGCTGCGGCCAGCCGTGCACCAGCGCGATGCGCCACGGCCCCATGCCGGTCGCTCGCGCATGAAGCATCCATCCCGATCTTTCCATCTGGCCGATGGACGCCGAGAACACGCGCGCCGGCCATGCCCAACCGGCAACTCCCATCAGGGCGAATGTGATCAGCACGGAAGCGGCGGGTCCGGTATCCAATGGCAGTTCCGCCCTTAGGATGATAAACAGGAAAATCCAGGGCAGCGCGAGACAGACTGTCGTTATCATCGAGATCGCGGCGCGGAAGGGACTGCCCATCCTACCGGCTTGCGATACGCGAGACAACGACAGTGGCGCGATCAGCAGCGCCAGAGCCACCGATATTGCGGCGGCGGCAGGCGCCAGAACGATCGACGTCCTGCTGGCGTAGAAAAGGCGGGACAGTCGGTCGCGGCCCAGGGCATCGGTCCCGAGCGGGAAGCGCCCGCCCGGCGGAGCGGACGTGGCATCGCGAAACTGCCTGTCGTAAGGAAACGGAGCCAGCGCCGGACCGAACAGTGCCATTGCAGCGACCGCTATCAGGATGACCACGGCCATACCACGGACTGTCTTCATGCCGGCTCCGCCATGCTCTCTGTGCCGTCAAACCCACCGCCCCCGGCTGGTCCGTCTTCGACGAGTTCTCCAATTGTGGCGGCGAGCGCAACAACGAACGTGATGATCAGCGCGAGGCCCGAAAGGAGTGGCAGATCGCGCGCGACGGCCGCTCTCCACGTTAATTGGCCAATGCCAGGTACGTCGCAGATCGCTTCAATCGGTATCAGGATCCCAAACGCCAGCACCAGCGAGACTCCCCCGAGCGCGACTAGTTGCGGCGCCGCAGGGCAAAGTACGTATCGCCATGCAAGCACCACCGGCGCTGTACCCCGAGCTCTCGCCGCCAGCAGAGAGCCCGAGTGGTAGAGATCGCTCCACAAAGCGCGCATCGTGCCGAACACCCGAGGCGCGATCGCCAGCGTCACGCCGATTCCGATCGGAGCATCGGCCAGAAAGAAGCCCAGCGCAAGCACAGCTGGTGGTAAAGCCAGGAGTAATCCGCTGATGGAGACGGCCGATATTTCGAACGACATGCGGCGCGGCCACACCGCCAGCCAGGCCAGCCACCCGCCAAGCAACATTCCTCCGGCCAATCCCCAGACGAGCAACCCGGCAGTCACTCCCGCACGTTCCCGAAGCAGTTCCGTCACGGGCACGTGGAAAGCGTCGGATTCGCCCAGATTGCCCTGCATCGCCGCCATAAGATAGCGTGCGTAAAAGCTTGGCAGACGATTTTCGTATTCCCGGCGCTCGTGGATCGCCGCACTCGTCTGCGCACTCAGTTTCGGGTTCCACGAATTCTCGTCCACTTCAAAGCCGGGGCTGTACCGGACCAGCGCGGAGGCGATGAAGCCGCCGGCCAGCACGGCAACAATCAAGCCAAAAAGACCATGAGCGAATCGGCGCGCCAAAATCCTGCGGTTGCCGGCTCTGCCAGCCCTTGGGTTTGCGGCGTGGCGAGGCTCCAGGGACCCGGTTGGCGTCATGACGCAGCTGCGGTGATCTCAGAGGCGGGCACAATCGACAACGGTGCGGCGCCGTTGGCGTGACCCGGCATGGCCGGCTCGGCATGGCCAACCCCTCGCGGTTCAGGAAGGTGCATTTCGACGACCGACGAACGTTCCTTCTTCCGCAGCCGTTTTCCTTTGTACATGCGGCGATCCGCCTCGGCCAGGAGCTGCTCGGCATCCGTTCCGTCCTCGGGGAAGTTGGCGATTCCGACGCTGATCGAAAGGGCGCTCGGTTCGGGTGCCGCCTCGCCGGCCCTGCGGGCAATCGCGCGCATCCATTCGATTTTCTCGTCAAGGCTTTCCTCCGTCGCATCCGGAATCAGCATCACGAATTCATCGCCGCCCAGGCGGGCCAGATAGTCGTTGGTTCCGCATCGCTCCCGAAGATCGTTGGCGACGATACGCAGGATGCGGTTTCCCGCCAGGTGGCCAAAACGATCGTTAATCTGTTTGAATCCATCGAGATCGGCGACCACGACCGCGAGCGAGGTTCCTGCACGCGCCGCTCGCGAGACCTCGTGATCGAGCGACAGGAACAGCGACCGCGCGTTCGGAAGATTGGTAAGGTAGTCGGTCGTGATCGACGTCTCAAGCAGACGCTGGCTCAAAGCGTTTTCCACCGAGAGCGCGACTTTCGAACTGATGGCCTGCAGGATGCGCAGATTCTCTTTGCTGAAAGCATCGCGATCGGCCCTGTACAAAGCCAGCACGCCGAGTACCCCGTTGACGCCGTCAAGCGGGACTGCCAGAGCCGAACGCAACGTGCTGTACTTCGTCGGGTCGTTCAGGTAACCCGCCTCAACCGAAGGATTCCCGTTCAGGATCGCCTTGTTATTCTCCGCTACCCAGCCTGAAAGACCCTGGCCGACCGGAATTTCCAGCGAATTGAACAACCGGAGATTTTCGCCGGAAACGTACTCCGGTGTAAGCTTATCGTCGCGCCGGATATAGACGGCAAGAGTTTCGTAAGGGATGAGGCGCTTCAGGCGGACGCCGACGAAAGCCAGGGCTTCCTGAAGAGTGAGAGCGTGACCAAGATCCTGAGTCAGCTCGTACAGCATTTGCGCTTCCTGGGTAGCTGCCGCGATCGTCGCCAGAGGATCGGCTGCCGGGACTCCCGCCACGACAGGCAGCTCAACCTCCGTGGAGCCAGCAAAGCCGGTAGCGGGAGCCAGACCGCGTTCGATCTTGAGGTCCATAGACAGTTTGGCCGTTTTCTCGCCACCGGAATTAACCGCCATACGTTCGAGTTCCACATAGCGGCGCTTCAGAATATTCACGATCTTCGGGTCGAATGCCTTGCCCGCCTCGCCCACCACAATCTTCATCGCCTCATCGAGAGGCAGAGCGCGGCGATACTGCCGGTCCGAGGCCAGCGCGTCCAGGCAATCTACCGCCGACAGAATGCGTGCCCCGACCGGAATCTCCTCACCGGACAGTCCGAAAGGATAGCCGGTGCCGTCCCACTTCTCGTGGTGCGCGCGGACGATCGGAACCACCGGATAGGGGAACTTTACTTCCTCCAGGATTTCCGCCCCGACCACGGGGTGGATCTTCATCTTTTCGAATTCTTCGGGCGTCAGTTTCCCTGGCTTGGAAATGATGTGCTCGGGCACCGCCAGCTTACCGATATCGTGCAGCAGCGCCGCAGCCTGAAGCGCCTCCAGTTCGCTGGTGTTCATATTGATTTCGCGGCCGATTTCGGTAGCGTAGACGCGCACGCGCTGCAGGTGTTCGTGGGTGGTCGCGTCTTTGGCTTCGATCGCGAGCGCCAGCGCTTCGATGGTTCTCAGGTGCAGGCCGGCAAGCTCTTCCACGTGCACCTTGTCGTTTTCGAGACGGGTGAGGTGCATCTTGTACTGCCGGTAAACAAAGGCCACCAGCAGCAGCAGCACGATCGGCGCCTGCCAGCCCGATTCCTCCCGCAGGGTGCCGAGAATGATGATCTGCCATGCCACTACGGCGGCGGCAAGGTGATACTGCATTGCCCAAAAGAAAGTGGAGTACCAGGTCCGATAGACGGACTTGCCTTCCGTGAGAGCCACGACCCCCGCAATCAGAACCGTATTCACCATGAAGTACGTCGCCGCGGTCAGCGCGAGCAGGATGAAATTGCTTTCGTCCAGCAGGCGCGTCAGCGGACCATGGAAGACCGCGTGGCCTGCGATGATTGCAAGACAGATCGAACAGGCGCTGAACGCCACCTGGACAACCCGGGGGCGATTCTTAGCCTGCCACAGACACTGGACGACGGTACCCAGCGCGCCGATCGCCAGAGCCTCCGGGAGACTGAGCCGCGCGATGGCTACAAGGATAAAAAGGAAATTGACCGATAAAGTTACCGCCACCATCGGCAATCGGACTTTCAGGCCGGAAGTCAGGACAGTAATTGCGAAGAATAACCAGAAAAAAGAAGGATTGGCAGGCGCCAAATGCCTGAGTTGCAAGACAAGCCCCGACATCCCGGACCCGAGGACCAGGGCAATGAAGACCTTAGCCCGTGTCGGCATTGCTGGCATACTTTCAGACGCCTCAGTTTAGCATGATCAATTGTCTACACGTAAGTATTACAAAATAAAAGAAGTACTAGTCCGCGTTCCCCCAAAGGTTGGATGCGACGGTGAAACGCCCCTCGGTTTTCCGGATGCGAGACGCACGGACTCTCAGGCGACAAATCGCGTTGGGAAAACAGGCGATCGATTGAGCGGCGCGAGGTACGCCGCCAGACTGAATGGTGGCAAAATACGTGTCGCGCCCGTCCTGGATTCGCTGGCTCCATACAACATTTATTTCCGATTGCAGAAGGCGTCGTTGATCGCATCTTCTAAAGTATGAAATTAGCGCGTCCCGGCCCTTGTTCGTACTCGCGCAAGTCCAAGGGCCTTGAAGATATCGGCACACGAGAGCGAGGCGGAACTCCCGTCGCGAGCCATTTCGGCGCTGGTACCGCGCGTAGCCAACCCCGGTGGCACGGCGCGAAGCGATGCGATATGCTCAACAAGATATGAGTGCACCCGCAACCGTCGTGGCCCCGGACCGCCACGCCGAATACAACAAGTCCCGGATTTTTCTGGTGAGCGTCATCGCCCTGGTAACGGCGGGCATGGCTGCTTCCTTACGCTCCAACATAGCGGGCGATCTGCAAAGCCGTTTCCTCGATCCGATCGACAAGGCCCATTCCGGAGAGATGATCGGCAATATTCTCGGCGTTCCTTTTCTGGGCTTCGCGTTTACGATCGCGATCGGCAGTCCTCTGCTGGACATCATCGGCATGGGGCTGCTTTTGCCTTTGGCCGGCATCTGCTTCCTCGCCGGGACGCTGCTGCTCATTTTTGCCCCGGGTATTTCCTCCGGCGTGGGCATCTATCACCTTCTTTACGTGGGCGCCATTGTTTGCGGTATCGGCTGGGGGCTGGTCGAGACGGTCATTAACCCGCTGATGGCTACGCTATACCCCGACGAAAAAACGGCCAAGCTCAACCATCTTCATGCCTGGTGGCCCGGGGGACTCATCATCGGTGGCTTGCTGGGCGTCGGCATGGTGCAACTCGGTATGGACTGGAAGCTGCAGCTCGCGTGTGTCCTGCTCCCCGCAGTCGCCGTGATCGTGCTTTGCATGGGCCTTAAGTTCCCGCCTACCGAACGCGTGGCGGCTGGTGTCTCAATGGGTCAGATGTTTAAGGAACTCGCGCAGCCTATGTTTCTGGTGCTGTTCCTCTCTATGTTCCTCACCGCGGCTTCCGAACTCGCTCCCGGCCAATGGGTGAACATCGCACTTTCCCGCACCGTCCATATGCCCGGAATCCTCCTGCTGGTTTACGTCAGCGGCATTATGTTCGTGGCGCGCCATTTCGCCGGTCCGCTCGTTCACAAGCTGTCGCCGATAGGGCTTCTTTGGATCTCCTGCCTGCTCGCGGCTCTCGGTCTGTTGGCCCTGAGCGTGGCCAATTCGCCTGTTACCGGCGTGCTTGCCGCGACCGTTTGGGGTTGTGGCGTCTGCTTTATGTGGCCGACGATGCTCGCTACCGCATCGGAACGCTTCCCTCGCGGCGGCGCTCTGTTAATGGGGCTTATGGGAACCGCTGGCACGCTTTCCATCAATTTCGTCCTGCCGTTAATGGGAAAGATCTTCGACGATGAGGCTGCGAGGCTCGCGGGGGGTGTCGACAAGCTCAAAGCTCTCGCCGATGGTAGCGAGAAGCTGGAAGGGATCAAGGGCCTCGCGGCGCAGCTGTCGTTTAAGGAAGTGGCGATCCTGCCCGCAATCCTGCTGATTGTCTTCGGCGCTATCTGGCTTTACGATCGATCAAAGGGCGGGTTTAAGGCCAAGGGCATCCACCACTAAAACTCCGAATCTGACCGGTCCGATTTTGCGGGGCTGGCGATTTGTCTGCCCGCTTTTCGTTGCGGCAGCCTTTTTTTTACGGATGCATGGCCGTCGAAACCGAGTACGCCGGCCGCAGGTGCTCGGCGAGCGGCTGCCAGGAATCGCCCGCAGTGCGCGTGTAGAACACCGATCCGCCAGTGGTGTCGAAGTAAACGCCCGCCGGGTCCTTCCCTTCGCGGTGAACCAGCGCGAAGGCGTTGGACTGCGGCAACCCCTTCGTCAGCAATTCCCACGATTTTCCGGCGTCACGGCTCCGTGCGACCCTCAGCTTGCCTTCGGGTACGAATCGCTCGGCTGGAGACGCGATCGGAATCGTGAACACCGTCCGTTCTTCGCTGCCGGGACTGCCGCCGCGAAACCGAAACGCGCGGGCAGGCCCTTGGAAATATCCTGCCAGTTCGTGGCTGTGAATCTGGCCAGATAGACGCCGCAATGATACTGCTGATAGAGCTCGCCCCGCTGGCGCGCGTGGGCGAGCAGCTTATGAACGCACTGGCCGACCTCGGTAAACCTGTCCGGCCGGAAATCGCACGGCACTTTTCCGTTGAATAGTTCCCACGTCTTGGGGAATCGGATGAGCGGAACCCCCTGCGGATGAATGCCGACGATCAGACGGCCTTTTGCCCAGCGCCTGAATCGAATGGACCATCAGGCCACCCGCGCCAGGTGTCCACTTTTCGCGCGTGGCGTGCTTCGTCAGGGCCTCCACCATCTCCCAAGTCGCACCGTTGTCCGCGCTGCGGAGCAGCGCGTCGGGGTCCGTGCCCAGGTAGACGACGCCCGGTTCGTCCGGAGCGCCCGACCGCAATGTGCCAGATTCGGGTGAGGGAGCATCCAGGCAATGCCTCCATGGACAGACCATTTTCCGAGACCGCCCAGTTCCTGCCGCCGTCCGTGCTGGCGTTCAGATGGTAGCCGAACCACGAGTTGCCGACTGCTGCGTAGAGGCGTTTCGGACCTGGCGCATCCTGCGCGACGTGGTGCACCTCCTGGCCACCAAAATATGGGCCTTCCGTCTGTCATTTGCGGCGGTCGCGCGTGCTGAAGGAAAGGCGCTTTTGCGGGTGCCTATCGAGACTTGCATTCGACTGGTTCGTGCCATACGAGCCAGTATGAGGCCAAATCGCTACGGCTGTGAGGGTCGCCGGCCGGGCCGACGGGGGCGCGCCCGGCTAAAATGAACAAAACTAAAGTGGCGGTTCCATTGGCAGCGCCAGCGGCGGCTCGCGCAGGAAGTCGAGCCGGCTCATCTGCGCGACCGCATCCTGTATGTCCTGCTCGGCGGTCGACTCCACTGTGATGACGAAAGGCAGGTCGTGCTTGGTGTCGCTTGGCAACTGAAGAACGGCCTCAAGCCCAATCCGTTTCGATGCCAGAATGCCGGCCAGTTCCGCGATGATGCCGGGCCGGTCGTCTACGCGAAAACGCAGATAATACGGACGCCGCTGTTGCGCAATCGAAACCGGTTCGTACTCGCCCAGCCGCTCATGTGCAAATGGCGAAACGCGCTCCGGGCTGCCGCTGTTGATCTCGCGCGCCACCCGCATCATGTCGCTGACCACGGCGACGCCGGTGGGGTTCGCACCCGCCCCACGGCCGTAGTAAAAAGTGTCCGAACCGTACTGCCCTTTCACCCAGATCGCGTTGTAAGCGCCTTTCACGCCCGCGAGAATCGTGTTCTGGTGGATCAACGCGGGTCGCACCGAAAGCACCAGTCCGTGCTCGGTCAGCTGTCCTGAACACACAAGCCGGATCGTGTGGCTCAACTGATGGGCGTAGTCGAAATCCTGCGGGGTAATCCGGCGGATGCCTTCGACGAAAATGTCGCCGGGAGTAATTCGTTCCCCGAAGGCGAGCGCCGAGAGAATGGCCAGTTTCGAGCGCGCGTCGAAACCGTCCACGTCGGCGCTGGGATTCGCTTCGGCATATCCGAGGGCCTGCGCTTCGGCGAGGATTTTATCGTAGGACTCGCCCCTGCGCTCCATTTCCGTAAGGATGTAGTTGCTGGTCCCGTTGAGAATACCGGCTATCGCGACGATTCGGTCGCCCGAAATGCCTTCGCGCAGAACGGTATGAATCGGAATACCTCCCGCCACGCTGGCCTCCATGGCGAGGTTGACGCCGGCGCGGATGGCCTGATCCCAGATCTCCGCCCCGGCCAGAGCCATCAGTTCCTTGTTGGCCGTGATGACGGACTTGCCGTTGGCGATCGCGGTTTCGATGATCTCCCGCGCCAGCGTCGTGCCGCCGATCAGTTCGGCGACGATCTGCACCTCGGGGTTGGAGACGACGTCGCGCCAGTTCGTGGTTCGCGTCACGCCTTCAAGGCCGGCAGGCAGCGCCTTTTCCATGGCGTCCAGACTACAGACCGTGGCCACGCGCAGATTAAATCCGAGTTTCTGGGCAATCTGAGCCGCATTACCCGCGAGAATGGAAACGGTGCCGGAGCCTACGTTGCCCAGCCCGATTACACCGATATTGACGTCGTTCATTTTTTCCATTGTCTCAGGCCCATGGTTTGACCCCGCAGAGAGGGATATCATGGGATATGGCTGTTTCGAAGCGCACGGGCCGCGACCCGCGGCGCCAAACAATAGAGGAACACCAGCAGAGCCGCATGGCGCGGCCAAGTCGTGCCTGTGCTACTCAGGCGCAACGGCGCGGATTTCTGCGATCCGGCCTGGGAGCGATAATTGCCGGCGTGGCGATCGCGGGCAATTCGCTCGAGACGGCCGCCCAGGTGCGCGACGACGATCCGGCCACGAAGCGATTGCCCGACGGTCGCCTGCAATCCGACGCGATACTCAAAGCCGATTACGAACAGAACGTGAAGGACGCGCGCGAACTGACTACGCTTGCGAAATCGATAGAACTGGATTTCGATAAGAACGACCAGAATGTCCTGTCGCTCGCCCTGCTGAGAAAACTCGACGACATGGAAAAGATCACGCGGCGGATCCGGGGGCGAGTGCGGCGCTGAGATTGCGTTCAATGCGCGCCCGCGGGTGTCGAGTGCCGCTTCAAACACGATGGTGAACACGGCACAACTCGGCACTTTGCATCCCTTTGCAGGCTATTCCGGGTTGTTTCTATCTTGATGAGCATGATTACAACGCAGCCACGAATGAAACTGGCGCGCTTATTTGTCGCCGTATTTATTGCCGGAACAGGCTGTGGTCACAGCCCTGGTCGTGAAATCGATAAGAGCCGGGTATACAAGATGGGTTTCACCGCGAACGCCCGCCCGTTGCACTTTGCGAACGACGATGGCAATCCCGACGGCCTTGCTGTAGCGATGGTTCGGGAGGCCGCCCGGCGAAGGGGAATCCGATTGTCATGGGTGCAATCCGCCATTCCCGGTATTCCCGCGATGCATAAAGGGGAAGCCGATTTCTGGGTCCTGATGACCGACTTGCCCGAGCGGCGTCAACATGTTCACTTCACCGAGCCCTTCCTCGTGGCGGAATACTGCTTTCTTGTCATTGCGGACAGCCCGTATCGGTCGGTCTCCGATCTGTCCCGCGCGAGAATTAATTCCAATGGTTTCGGGATAATCCGCAAACGGCTGGACAATCTGCTGCCCGACGCGGTGAAGAGCGTCGAACCGAGTCCCGAAAAGGCATTGGATGGACTGATGACTGGTGCTGCGGATGCGGTCTTTCTGGAACAATACGCCGCGGGTGATATGGTTCTCACGGGTCGCCCCGCAAAGAAGCTGAGGATGATCACCCCTTCGCTACCCAGGGGATATATGGGTATCGCGGCGAATTTCGACGTCGGCCCGGTCGCAGACGAAATCCGCGATGAAATGCGTGTTATGGAAGCCGACGGGACTCTGGCACCCATGTTCCAGCGCTGGAGCTTTTTCCCCAGCCAGAACCTGGACGCGACCTACGCACTCTCGAACGCCCGGCAGCGCGAGCGCTACCTCGTAACCGGTGTTGTCGTCCTTTTTCTCTCGTTGGTCAGCACCGTCGTCCTCCTCATAAGGTTGAGAGCGCAGAGAAACCGGTTGCGGGTGACCGAAAAAGCTTTGGGAGAACGCGAGAAAGATCAGCGAAGTCTGATCGAACTTCTTCCGGACACTATCTACGTCGTCCACAGTGCCGGAACGCCTGAACACGGCACACCGCCATATCGCACGGTTCAGGGAAACGAACCGGCACTGGATTGGCTGGTCAATAGCCAGAGCCATCGGCAAAGGGTTGATGACGTGCTTGCGACCGGTCGAATGTCTATTGCGGAAGAGTCGATGCCGGATGGAAGGTGCCTGGAGTGCCGCCTGGTGCCATCCCGTGAATCCGGCGGGGCGGAGAACAGCGTGATGGGGATCTTGCGCGACCGGACCGACCAGCGGCGCGCGGAGCAGGAACGCGGCACACTGGAGGAGCAGTTGCGCCAGGCGCAGAAGATGGAAGGCGTAGGCAGGCTGGCGGGGGGAGTAGCGCACGATTTCAATAATCTGCTGACCGTCATCATCGGCTACAGCAAAATGTTGGTCAGGCAGTTTTCCCCCGAAACACCGGAAGGGAAGAAACTGGAGCAGATCGATTCCGCAGCCCGAAGCGCCGCTGTGCTGACCCGGCAATTGCTGGCTTTCAGCCGCAGGCAGGCCATCCAGCCGAAGCCCCAGAATCTCAACCGGACCGTAGCCGACTCCACCGAGATGCTGGGCCGCCTGCTGGGACAGGACATCGAATTCAAGACTATTCTTTCTCCGGAGTTGCCCCCGGTAGTCGCTGATCGGAGCCAAATCGAACAGGTACTGATGAACCTGGCCGCCAATGCGCGGGACGCGATGCCGCGCGGCGGACATTTCTCCATCGTCACTCGCAGGGTCGAGCGGACGCCGAACGACGTTCTGACTCACATAGGCAATATTTCGGGACCCTGCGTCCTTCTTTCCGCGATCGACACCGGGCAAGGCATGGACGCTCCGACTCGGGCGAGAATCTTCGAGCCTTTTTTCACCACGAAACCAACCGGACAAGGTACCGGTCTGGGCCTCTCAACGGTCTACGGGATTGTGCGCCAGAGCGGAGGCTGGATTGACGTTGAAAGCCAATTGGGGCTGGGAACCGCGTTCCATGTGTATCTGCCCGCGTCCGCCGACGCAATTCCCGAAACCGGGCAGGCGGAAGCGATCCCGGTCCCCAAATCAGAGGCTCTGTCATTCGGCACTATCCTGATCGTGGAAGATCAGGAGGATATTCGGACTCTCGAGGTAGAGGTTCTGAGAGCCAGCGGTTACACGGTCATTTCCGCTAACGGACCCGCGGACGCATTGCGAGCGAGCACGGAATTCCCGGGTGAAATCCAGTTATTGCTGACCGACGTCGTGCTGCCGGAGATGCGCGGTCCCGATCTCGCGGCGAGGATCAGGGAGCAACGCCCGGGAATCAGGCTCCTTTTCGCCAGCGGTTACGCGGGCGAGTTGCACCCGGATCGGGACAGCCTGATTCTCGAATCCGATTTGTTGACGAAACCCTTCGGCGCCGACGTGCTGGTTGAGGCGGTCGGCCGGTGCCTGGCGGGCAGCTTAGTGGCCGGGCCAGTCTGACGGCGATTCGCCGCGCATTTGCCGTCGTTTGCCGTCACGACGGATGTTTTCCGGCTGGAAACACCCGCCCCTGCGTCTGAGGCCTGGCCTTCCATAGAGGGTCAGCGACGATCCCGTTGGCAAGCGATAAATCCCGAGTGCTTCTGCGATAAAGGTTTCAAAGCGCATGCCGATTAGATCAGAGAATGCCGCAGTCGCCCCCATGCATTGCAATAGTCGACGACGACAATCTTGTCAGGACTTTCTTCGAAGCCGTGCTGGTGGAAGACGGTTATAGATGCCGAACCTTTTCCCGATGCTCGGATGCACTGGCGGATTTCGCCGGCTCGCTCGAACCACCGGATCTGATCCTTTCCGATATCCTTATGGATGGAATGACCGGTCTGGAATTCCTCCGGGCACTGCACAATGCAGATTGCAGGATACCGGTGATTCTGATTTCCGGATACTACGATTTGCCGTGCGCAATGGAAGCGATCGGTTGCGGCGCGTCGGACTACTTGCTCAAGCCAGCCCTCCCGAACGACATTCTGGCCGCCGTGGACAAACACCTGAACCCTCCCGCAGCTGGTTCCCGTGTGCTGTTGCCGACGGAGGCGGACTTCTCGGCGGATCTCCGGAATCTGGCCGGCAGGACGGAAGGCAGGCGACTCACAGAGCTTGTGACTTCCATGCCCGAAAAGCGTATCGAGACCCTGGAGCACTCGCGGCGCGTAACGGAATATGCCCTTTTGACGGCCCGGAGGATAGCGGGGCGCACAGGAGACATGGATTGGCAGGACATGGAAATCGGCGCCATGCTACACGACTTGGGCAAGGTGGGAGTGCCGGAAAACGTGATCAACAAGGCCGGACCGCTGAACCCGGACGAGTGGCGAATCATGAAGCTCCACCCTGCCATAGGCCGCGATTTACTGAAAGCAATCCCCGATATGGACGGTGTCGCGGAGATAGTTTACAGCCATCACGAGAATTTCGATGGCACCGGCTATCCACGCGGACTCTCGGCAGGCGAAATCAATCGATGCGCGAGGATCTTCTCCGTCGTGGACGCCTTTGACGCGATTACCTCCGACCGGCCCTATCGGCCGGCGCAGACCGTTTCCGCCGCCATGGAAGAGATTCGACGAATGGCCGGTTCGCAATTCGACCCCGCAATTGTCGAGGAGTTCCTGCGAATTCCGGAAAGGGAGTTTGAGATCATCCGGCGAGTTCATTCGGAACCGTATTCCCCGACTTAAATACCCACGGCGGCCTGTCGCGCCAATTACAGCGCAGCCGGCCCAATCTGCGGAATCCCGAAAACGGCAGTTAGCCGCCTTGAGAGGTAGGCCGGAGTCGTTCCGGACCGCTGACGCGCGGCTCAGTAAAATCAGCATGTTACCGATCCGCGACTGTGAAAGAGCGGTAATGAAAACCAACAGTTCCGCACTTCACCAGGTTGGTGACAGTTTCTTTTGATCGGTCGAAACCTTCCCTTGCAAATAAGTAAGCACTTACTTACAATGGAAACATGGCCGCGACTCCCACACGCATGTCCGCCTCGGATCGCCGAAACCAGCTCCTCGACGTCGCCATCGACCTTTTCTCGCGCAAGGGCTTTGGCGGCACCACCACTAAGGAAATCGCCGCCGCCGCCGGTGTCACCGAGGCCATCATCTTTCGCCACTTTGCCACCAAGCAGGATCTGTATAAGGCGATTCTCGACACGCGCTGCGCCGATCCGATCGCCTCCGCCTGGTTCGCCGAGGCAAGGCAATTCATGGAAAACAACGACGATGCCGGTCTGTTCCGCGCCCTCGTCGCCACGATCGTCAAATGTAAACGCGAAGACCCCCGCTTTGAGCGACTCATGCTTCACGCCGCGCTCGAAGGCCACGAACTGGCCATCATGCACCACAACCAGTTCACCCTCCCCATAGGCAAGCAGTTGATCGATTACATCGCAAAGCGCCAGGCCGAAGGGGCCATCCGTAAATTCGACCCGGCTGCGGTCCTGTTCGCGGTAGCGGGCGTCGCGCAATTTTACGCGTCGCAAAAATATCTTTACCAGTGCGCCGACATCCCTTTATCGGACGACGCCATTATCGACGCATTCCTCGCAATCCTGATGAAAGGCCTTCAAAAATGAAATCTGCGTTCACCCGTGTGCCTCTGTGGCCATTATTCTTATTCCTCGGAGCCTGCAACTCCAAACCGCCGGCCGAAATAAAGACGAATACAGCGCCCGTCTCCGTCACCACGGCTACGGCCATCGTCCGCCAGGTTCCGGCCGATTTCGAAGAAACCGGCACCTTCATCGCGGAGGAAAGCTCGCAAATCGCGCCGGTCGCGCCTGGCCGCGTTCTTTCCACCCCGGTAGATGTCGGCGCATTCGTGCACAAGGGTGACATTGTCTGCGAACTCGATCCGCGCGACGCCCAACTGCGCCTCGATCAGGCCAAAGCCCAGCTCCAGGAAGCCACTGCCAACGTCCGGCAGATGCAATCGAGGATCGGTCTCACCTCAACGCAGAGCGCCGCGTTCGACCCCGATAAAGTACCCGAAGTAGCCGCCGCCCGCGCCAACTACGAATCCGCGCAGGCCAACGCGCGCATGGCCAGCGCCGACGCGCAGCGGTATGCAAGCCTCGCCGTCACCGGAGACGTTTCGCAAAGCGCGCTGCAGCGCGCGCGCACGCAGCAGGAGACGGCTGAAGCGCAAGTCAATGCCGCGAAGCAGCAATATGAAGCAGCCGCCAATGCGGCGCGCCAAAGTTCGGAGGCGGTCTCAACGTCTATGGCGACTCTCGACAGCGTAAAGGCGCAGGTCGAACAAGCGGAAAAATCTCTCGCCGACACGAAAATCCGCGCGCCTTTCGATGGCTTCATCACTGCGCGCCCGGTGGCGGCTGGCGAATACGTCGCGCTCGCGGACAAAATCGCCACCATCGTTCGCATAGGAACCGTAAAGCTCGATTTGCAGACGCCGGAGCAGCGGGCATCTCTCGCGCATGTCGGCGACAAAGTCGTGGCCAAGATAGCCGCATTCCCGAGCCGTGAATTCCTCGGCCGCATCATCGCCGTCAACGCGTCGGTCGACCCCAACTCNNGTTCAACTGCCGGGGACGAGCGCCGCCATCTTCGTACCGAAACAAGCCATACTTCGCGACAAGACCACGGATTCCAACCAGGCCTTCGTCATCGGCGACGGCAAAGCGCATCTGCGCGTCGTCGCCATTCAGGACGCAAGCGGCGATCAGGTTCGCATCGCATCCGGAATTTCCGAAGGTGACGTCGTCGCCACCAGCAATCTGAGCGAACTGTTCGACGGCGCGCCGGTCTCGGTTCGGCCGGCCTCGGTTCAGGGAGACAAGTAACCAATGCACGCTCTTGCCAAACTCTGCATTCGCCGTCCTGTCTTCGCGACCATGCTGGTGATGTCGCTGGTCGTCACCGGCATGTTTTCGTACTTCAATCTGGGCGTCGATCTCTTCCCCAGTATCGACATCCCCACCGTTGAAGTGATCACCTCCGATCCCGGCGCGTCTCCCGAGGCAGTCGAAACCGAGATCACGAAGAAGATGGAAGACGCCGTCAACACTATCAGTCAGATCGACGAGCTTCGATCCACTTCTTCCGAAGGCCAGTCGCTCGTCATGATCCAGTTTGAGCTCTCGAAAAACGGCGATATCGCCGCCGAGGAAGTCCAGAACCACATCGGCCAGATTTCGAACGATCTGCCCCGCACCGCTCGCACGCCCGTCGTCATCAAGTTCGACCCCGATGCGACCCCGATTCTGCAAATCGCGGTTTCCGCCAACCGTCCGCTGCGCGATCTCACGATGATCGCCGACAAGCTCATCAAACAGAAGCTCGAGAACGCCGCCGGCGTCGGCCAGGTCAAGATCGTCGGTGGAGCGCGCCGCGAGATCCACATCCTCACGGACCCCGATAAGCTTCGAGCCTACAACCTCACCATTACGGATGTCTTCAACGCCATGCGCGCGCAGAATCTGGAACTGCCCGGCGGCAGTCTTCAGGCAGGCACCCGCGAACTGACCGTTCGCACCACAGGGCGCGTCACCGATGCCTCGCAATTCAGCCAGCTCGCCATCGTCAACCGCAACGGCTACACCGTGAAGGTTTCCGACATTGGAACCGCGGAAGACAGCTACGAAGAACCACAAACCTCCGCGCGGCTCGATGGCCGGCCGGCGGTGACGCTCGTCGTCTCGAAGCAATCGGGCGCGAACTCGGTCGCCACTTCCGACGACGTCAAGGAGCGCCTCACCGCCCTCATTCCGTTCCTGCCCAAAGACGTCCACGCCGAAATCGTCGCCGACCAATCCATTTTCACCAAGGCATCGATCAAAAACATCCAGCACCACCTCATCGTCGGCAGCATTCTGGCGTCGCTGATTATTCTGATGTTCCTCACGAACTGGCGCACCACCCTGATCGCCTCGCTGGCGATTCCTACATCGATCATCTCCGCATTTGCCCTGATGGCGGCCATGGGACTGACGTTGAATCAGATCACCATGCTCGCGCTCACGCTGATCGTCGGCATCGTCATCGACGACGCGATTATCGTGCTTGAGAATATCTACCGCTTCATGGAAGAGAAGGGCATGGGACCGTTTGAAGCGGCCATCGAAGGCACCAAAGAGATCGGCTTTGCCGTCATGGCGACCACTATCTCGCTACTCGCCGTCTTCCTCCCCGTCGGCTTCATGGGAGGCATAGTCGGCCGTTTCATGAGTTCGTTCGGCTTCACCGCCGCCTTCGCTATCGCCGTCTCTCTGCTCGTGTCGTTCACTCTGACCCCTATGCTCTGCGCGCGCTTCGTGAAACCCCCGAAGAAGCACGGCAAAGACCAACATTCCTCCAAGAACTCGCCAATCTTCCACTGGCTCGACATTCAATACACTCGTATGCTCGCGTGGGCGATGGCGCATCGCAAGACCGTGGTGGCGATGTGCGTCCTCGTGGTCCTGAGCATGGTGCCCCTTTTCATGTTTGTCGGCAAGAACTTCCTTCCCAACGACGACGCGTCGCAATTCAACGTGCTGGTCCGCGCGCCCGAAGGTACCTCGCTCGCCGCCACCACCGCCATCGCCAGCCAGATCGCCGCCGACGTTCACGCGCTCCCCGGCGTCAACCACACGCTGCTGACCGTCGGTAACGGCGCGGACGCTTCTGTCAATTCCGCAAACATCTACGTGAGCCTTTCGGACCCTGAAGCGCGCGCCGCCAGCCAGACCGATCTCATGCAGGCAACCCGAAAGATTCTGACGAAGTATCCCAAAGATATTCACGCCGGCGTCGAGCTGGTTTCCGTCGTCGGCGGCAATCAGAGCAACGCCGAAGTGCAGTTCTTTATACAGGGTCCGGATCTCGATAAGCTCGCGGAATATTCCGGCGCAATCTTCGAAAAAATGAAAACCATGCCCGGCGTCGCCGATCCCGACACGACGCTGCGTTCCGGCAAGCCTGAAATCAGGCTCGATATCGACCGCGCCCGCGCCGCCGACCTGGGCGTTTCCGTCATCGACATCGAAGACGCGCTGAATACGCTGGTCTCCGGCCAGGTCGCATCCACATTCAACGCGGGCGACGACCAGTTCGACGTGCGCGTCCGCGCTCCGGAGAGTTTTCGAACCAGCCAGGAAGGCCTGGCGCGGCTCACCGTGCCCTCGACCAAACGAGGCAGCGTCGGGCTGGATGAGGTGGTCACCATGCACGCGGCCGGCGGGCCTTCGTCGGTGAACCGCATCAACCGGCAGCGTCAGGTCACTCTCACCTGCAACATTCTGCCGGGCGCATCCCAGGCCGCGGTTCTCGCGCTGCTCGATCAGGCGGTGGCGGATCTCCACATGGAGCCGGGCTACACGTCGGGCCGTGCGGGCGCTTCGAAAGAACTGGCGCGCACCGGCTACTACTTCATGATTGCCTTCTCGCTGACGTTCATCTTCATGTACATCGTACTGGCGGCGCAGTTCGAATCGTTCATACACCCGATCACGATTTTGCTCACTCTGCCGCTTGCCGTGCCATTCGGCATCGTTTCGTTGCTGGTGACCGGCCAAACGGTGAATATCTTCTCCGGACTCGGCCTTCTGCTCCTGTTCGGCATCGTGAAGAAGAACGCGATTCTCCAGATCGACCATATGAACGGTCTTCGCCGCGACGGTATGCCGCGTTACGAGGCGATCATGCAGGCCAACCGCGACCGCCTCCGTCCCATTCTGATGACGACGATCGCGCTGGTGGCAGGTATGTTGCCGCTGGTAATCTCGAACGGCACCGGTGCCGCGACGAACCGCTCGATCGGCGTACTCGTGGTCGGAGGCCAGTCGCTATGCCTGCTGCTGACTCTGCTGGCCGTCCCGGTTTTCTATTCGTACTTTGAAGATATTCAGGAGGGCGCGCTATTCCGCAGGATCGGCGCCGCCCTGACTCGAATAAGACCGGCGCGTGCGGCGGTGGAAGGAGAGGCCGCATGAAGACGCTCCTGCCGCACGTAAACCCCGGCCATTCATATGTCCCTGCCCAAGGATACAGAGCGGTTGACTTATCTTGTACTTGTGGGGCAGGCGGTTCCGCCTGCCTTCGCCCGAGCGATCCGGATCTCCGCCCTTCGCCCATGCCCGCAACGCAGCGTCCTCAGCCCGCCAACACCACCGATCCCCGACGCAATGGCAGGCGAAACCGCCTGCCCCACAGTCTTTCACTCGCCCTCGCGATCCTCTCTGCCCTGCGGCTCCCTGCCCAGACGCCGGTCGTAACCCCGCCCCGCGTCGGCGTCACAGGCGCGACAACCATCACGCTGAAAGAAGCGATCGAGAAGGTCCTCGCCAACGACCAGACCCTGGTCATCGCCCGCATCGACCGCGGCGAAGCGAGCCTCAATCTCACAGGCGCGAAGGGTGCATTCGATCCGCGCGCAGGATTCGCCGCCGGCCGCACCCGCGCCGTCACGCCCGTCGGATCCCTCTTCGGAGGTTCGGCCGACGGAAAGCTCACCACGGAAACGTACCAGGCCGACCCCTACGTCAGCGGCCTCTTTCCCGCCCTAGGCGGCAGTTACAAGTTGGACTTTTCTTCTTCGCGCCAAACCACCGACAGCGAATTCGCCTTCCTCAATCCGCAATACAACACGGCCCTCAACCTCAACCTCACGCAACCCCTGTGGCGCGGCCTGCGTTACGACGACAACCGTTATCGGATTGAAGTCGCTCGGCGGAATATCGATCTGAGCGTGGAACAACTGCGCCAGCACCTGATCGAAACGGTCACCCGGACCATTCAGGCCTATTGGGAACTGGAGTTCGCGCTTCGCAACTTCGAGGTCCAAACCCAGGCGGTCCAACTCGCGCAACAACAGGATTCGAGCAACCGCCGTCAGGTTGACCAGGGCCTGCTCGCGCCCGTCGACGTCGTTCAGACTCAAACCCAGATCGCAACGTTCCAGCAAAACACGCTGACGGCGCAGCAATCGGTCACCGCCGCCGAAAACGCGCTCAAGGTAATGATGCTGGCCGACCGCCGCGACCCGCTTTGGAATATGGCCATCGCAACCGAATCGCTTGCGGACGACAAAGCCGCGCCAATGTCATTAGACGACGCGGTAAAACTGGCTCTCGACTCAAGGCCCGAGCTGAAGCAGAGCATGATTTCGCTTGCCCTCAACCAACTCGATGTCAAACGGGCGCACGAGCAGACCAAGCCACAGTTGGACGCCAACGCGACTCTCAGCACCGTAGGTCTGGCCGGTATCGAAACCCCAGCAGCCACGTCGAGCGCGCTATCGGCATTCCTGCCCGCGGGCACCACGATTTCACCGGTATTGCTCGGCGGCTACGGCCAGTCTCTGAGCGATCTCGGCAGCGGCCACTTCACGACGGCAACCGTCGGAGTCACGATGTCGCTACCGATCCGCAACCGCACCGCCGAAGCCCAGTACGCTGTCGCGATGTCGGAAACCAAACGTCTCGAAGCGATGCGGAAGCAGGTGGAACTGGCGATCGAGCAGGATGTGCGCAATGCGCTGCAGGGCGTTGCCACGGCAATCGCGCGGCTCGACGCCTCAAGCAACGCGCGCCATTACGCCGACGAGCAATACGCGAGTGAGCAACGCCAGTTTCAGGCGGGCACTTCGACCGTATTCCTCGTGCTGCAGCGCCAGACGGATCTGGTGGCGGCCATGACCCGCGAGGCCCGCGCCCGAGCCGATCTCGGCGAGGCGTCGGCGAATCTGGATCGCGCCACAGCCCGCACGCTGGACGAGAGGAAGATAGAAGTTCGGTAAACATCTGCCGCTAAACAAGCGGCCGTCGCAGTCCCGTCGCTATGCCGTCCGCCGGATGGGCACAAAGCGAATCTCGACCCTCCGATTCATTGCGGCGGCAATTCTCCTCAACATCGCCAGAGAGTGGCCTTCGTAGTCGGCATCTTCGAGACGGCGTATTACCGATGCGGTAGTGCCCGTCAGCTTCGCAAGTTGAGCTTGCGTCAAGCCTGCCTGAGTCCGGAGCGCAAGGATATTCCGCGCGATCTCGTCGTTCGCCCTTGCTTCTTCCAGCTCCTTGATCCGGTCCGGTCTCCCCGCGTACAGACGCCGGTGGATGATCTCAACCGCGTCGGTGGCGGTTCCCGATTGTCTTGTCATTCCGTACTCTCCTCGAAGCTGTGCCTGGATGGATTTGCCTTGAATCGTTCCATGCGCCTGACGGCCCGATCAATCTCCCTCGGTGGAACCATTCGTTCCTTCACGATGCCGTGGAAATAATCGCAGCGATAGTTCCGTGGAAGAAATAGAGAATCCTGTAGTCTGTGCCGTGAAGCGTCAGGCGAAGTTCGTAGATACCGTCACGCAGGAGGTCCGCCTCCGGTCTTCTGAGTTCGTGACCCAATTACCGGAGCCGCTCCAACCGTACCTGACATTTATCCTGAGCCTTCACCGGCAGTTCGTCCAGCCATTCGAGGAACGGACACGAGCCGTGCCACTCGCAATAAAGGATGACAGCCGTCTTCGGCATCCTGTTCCAGCCTATTCGCAAAATTGCGAAAGCACAAGTCCGTCAACCGCCGGAGCGGTCAGGGGATTTCCATTTCCGGGCAAGTCCCCGGTGCGGACGCCCAGATCATTAAAATCCTGCCGGACCAAACGGCGCTCGCCGCAGGAAAGCGCCGAGCGCCTGGTTGACCGACGTACGTTGGCTCAAAGCGCCGGATGCAGATGCAGCGTCTGACCGGCCGACACGAATACTTTCTCGCTGAGTTCGACCTGACCTGCGTGACGCACCTCGAAGGTATAAGTACCGGGGCGCACGTGGAACGTCCTCGTGTCCTTCGTCGCTCCGGCGAAAGCACCGTCGATGAACACCTCCGAGTCTTTCGACTTCGTGTCAATCTTCACTTCACCCAGCCTCGCCGCCGGGTAGTAACCGTATGCCGGACCCCAGTACGGTCCCCAGCCTGGGCCATAGAAACCGCCCATTCCACCAACAACCACCACGCGCGCGGCCGAAGCCGTCAACGGCGCCAATGCCATCACTGCGCCTGCCACCAGAATCATTAGCTTTTTCATGGTCCTCACAACCTCCGCCCACAAGGAATGCACGGTCCGTGCCAAACGCAACTTATTGAATTTGTTAGGACGGCGGAGAAGCCGGACCGCCTCACTACCACCAGAACGGCTGAATTCCACCGCCCGGGCAATAATGGGTGAGGCAAATGCGCGCAATCCCTCGCGTCCGGAGTAAGTTCGGGAGTGAATATTGATCTCCCTGTTGATCTGCGTCATCACCCTGATCGTATGCGGATCGCTATATCCCTGGAATTTCACGCCGGCCCCGGGCGACCCCTGGCTTGTACTCCTTCATTCATGGCCTCCGTCGGAATGGAATCTGATAGGCGACGCCTCAAACGTCGCGATCTACGTACCGCTGGGCGCGATCGCATTCCTTGCCGCCGCGCAGCATTTCTCAAAACGGGCGGCACTGGTAACCGCGACACTCACGGGACTGTCGATTTCCGTCTGCATGGAAGTTCTCCAGTTCTACGTGCCAGGCAGAGGCACAGATCTGATCGACGTCTTGTTTAACTCGATCGGAGCCGCACTGGGCGCATTGCTCGCGTGGCGCTGCCGCAAACCCGGCAGCCGGTTCCAAAGCCTCGCGGCTCCGATCCTGTTGCTTGGTTGCTGGGTGCTCTACCACTTCTTTCCGTTCATACCGTCGATCGGTTTCGAGCGGACGACCATCGAACTCGGCATGTGGTTTCATCCCCTGTCGTTTTCGCTGCTCGACGCCTGCCAGTATGCCGCCGAGTGGCTCGCCGCGGGCATGGTCTTGCAACGTCTGTTCGGACATGTCCGCCTTTGGTGGGCGCCAGCGGCGTTCGTGATCCATTTCACGGCGAGGCCGGTCTTCATTTCCCGCCCGTTCGTCCTGGAGGAGATCCTGGGCCTCGCTTTGGCGGTATTGCTCTGGTCATGGCTTCCCAGGAGAGCCAGATTGGACCCATGGCTCCTGATCGCAGTTGCTCTTGTGCGTGAAATCGCACCGTTCATCGGCTCCTCAAGCCACTCGAGCCACGCGTGGATTCCGTTCCAGGTGCTCTTCGCGTCCATGCGCGGCGAGGCCATCAATTTCCTCTTCCGTGTCACGTTCGATTACGGGGCGATTTTATGGCTGTGGCATTGCCGGGGCGTGTCGTATCGCCGAGCCGGCATAATCCTGGCCTGTCTTCTCGCGTGCGCTGCGGCGGCGAAAGGCTTTCTGTCGGGGAGCACGATTTCGACCACAGATCCCGCGTTAGTCTTGCTTCTGGCTTTGACCCTCCAGGAGCTTGCGCCGGACTCCGCCGCGTCGTAGCCTGTCGCTTTGCCGCGCCGGATACAATCCCTTCGCCAGTCCGCGCTACAATCATCGTTTATGTTTCAGGGAATCGAACATCTGGCGATTGCATCGCCCAATCCGGAAAAACTCGCCCAGTGGTATGCCGACCACCTTGGCTTCCACATCAACTTTTCCTACGCGGGAAACTACTTCGTGCGCGCCGCCAACGGCGCCATGATCGAGATCATCCCCGCGAGCAATTCGCTGGCGGTGCCACAGGTGCTCGCCAACAATAAAGACGCCGGCTTCCGCCATCTCGCAATCGCGATCGACGATTTCGACGCCGGCGTGGCGCACCTCAGAGAGAAGGGTGTCCAAATGGTGGGCGAACCGTTTGAAACGCAGGGCAACCGCCTGGCCTTCTTCAACGACGCCGATGGCAACCTGGTGCACCTGATCAAGCGCGAAAAGCCCCTTCCGTAGCAACCGCCCGATTTCGAGCCCCGAACGGACTACAACTTGCTGCGACGCGTCTTCAAAGCCTTCCACTATCGCGATTTCCGCATCCTCTGGATTGGCGCATGCACCTCCACCATCGGCACGTGGATGCAGGAAGTCGCGCAGAACTGGCTTGTCCTTTCGCTCACCAACTCGCCGTTCCTGCTCGGTCTCGACGCCTTTCTGGGCGACATTCCGATCTTTCTGTTTTCGCTGGTCGGCGGAGTCCTGGCCGACCGCATCGATCGTCGCTTTATTCTGATCGGCTCGCAGGTAGTGCAGATGATTTCGGCCGCGCTGCTGGCCACCCTGATCTGGACGAAGCACGTGCAGATCTGGCATATCCTTTGCCTCTCGTTCGTCGTTGGTACCGCGCAATCCTTCGGCGGACCCGCATACTCCGCGCTGGTGCCGAGCCTCGTCGAGAGAGAAGACGTCCCCAACGCCATTGCGCTGAATTCGATTCAGTTCAATCTGGCGCGCGTGATCGGACCGGTGCTGGGCGGCCTCGCGCTGAAATACGTCGGTTCCGCGTGGTGTTTCGCGCTGAATTCGCTGTCGTTTCTCGCGGTCATCGTTTCCCTGCTCCGCCTGAATATCAACTTCAGCCCGCCGCGCACCGGCGAATCGATCATGACGAGCATGAAGCAAGGCTTCACCTTCATCAGCGCGCAGGGAGCGATGGCGACGTTGATCCTGATCGCTTTCTGCATGACCCTGCTCGGAATTCCAACGATCACGTTTCTCCCCGTTTTCGCCAAGATCGTCTTCGGTCGCGACGCCACTACCTACGTGATGTTCCTCGCCGCCAGCGGTCTTGGCTCGATCACCGGCGCGCTGGCCGTCGCCTGGATGGGCGACATCAAAAACAAAGGCCGGGTGGCATTGAGCGCGCTGGTCGTGATGGGCGTCGGCATGGTCGGCTTCTCGCAATCGCGCTCCGTCGTCCTCAGCTGCATCATGCTGTTTTTCACGGGCTCCGTGCTGATGTGCGCGTTCGCCATGATCGCGTCTCTTGTGCAGTTGATCACACCGAACGACATGCGCGGACGCGTCATGAGCGTCTACAACGTGGCGTTCCGCGGCGGCATGCCGTTCGGCAGCGTTCTCACCGGCTGGCTTGTACCCATGTTGACGGCGCCGACCGTCCTCACAGTTAACGGCCTCGTGCTGGCGTCGCTGGGATTGTATTTCCTGCTCGTGCAGCGCCGCGTGGCCGAGTTATAGGAGCGCGAAACGGGTGAATTCCGATTCGCCGCCGGGGTCGGAGACAATAGAGATATGCGATTTGTTGCGGCAATATTGACGTTGCCTTTGTTGTGCGCGGGAGCCGACGATCTGCTGAATTTGCGCGATCGACAGGATCGTCCGGCGCTCGAATCGCGCGCCGCGGCTCTCCAGGCTGCGGCGGAAAAGCGGCCGGGCGATGCCGATGGATGGTACAAAGGCGCCCTCGCCTGGTCGTACGCCGCGGAAGTCGCCATGGAAATGGGCGACAAGGGCGGCTCGAAGAGGTCGGCCGAAGCAGGCATCGCCCTCGCCGACAAGGCCATCGCCATCAACGGCAATAATGCGGAATACTACAGAATTCTCGGAACTCTCTGCGGCCAGGTGATTCCCGCGAATCCGTTGGCCGGGATACTGGTTTACGGAAAGAAGGCGAAGGAAGCTCTCGATAAGGCCGTCGCCATGGACCCGAAATCCGCCCAGGCGTTTCTCGCGCATGGCGTCGGTTATTACTACCTTCCTGACAACTTCGGCGGCGGGCCGGACAATGCGATTAAAGACTTCCAGCGCGCCATCGCTCTCGATCCGAAATCCGCCGAGGCGTACCTTTGGATGGGAATCGCACTGCGAAAGGAACATCAGGAAGCGAAGGCCCACGATGCCCTGGTAAAGTCTCTGGCTCTCGATCCCGACCGCGTCTGGACCAAACAGCAATTGGCCAAGACCCCGGAAAAGTAAATGTTCCGGTCTTTCGTTCTCATAACCGCCTGCCTTCTGACGCCCTTACTCCACGGTCAGCAGATCACCCCGCAATCGCCTTTCGTCCCGATCGGGCCTGCATTCGCACCCCCGGCGATCTCTTTCGCAACCATCGACCAGGGCAGGAAACTATTGACGACACGCGACGAATTCGTCGCCAGACTAAGCCCGTTCGACCGCGCGGCGCGCATGAAGACGGACAAAGACGTCTCCGAAGGGGAATACCTGGCATTTGTCGCTTCCAATGTTCTCGAATGGTCGCCCGAAGAAAAATCCGCGGTGGAAGCCGCATGGTCTGGCCTGTTGCCCAAAATGGCCGAACTCCATGTCCCGCTGCCGAGGACGATTCTGTTCGTTAAGACCACCGGCGCGGAGGAAGGCAACGCCGAATACACGCGTGGCACCGGCATCGTTCTTCCGGGGTCGGCGCTCGCGCCGTCGAAGCGGGAAAATCTGCCGGCGCTGATCGCGCACGAGACCTTTCACGTTCTCTCCCGCAATGCGCCGCAACTGCGCGAGCGGCTCTATTCGATTATCGGGTTCCAGCCCTGCGGCGAAATTCCGTTTCCCCCTGGCCTGGCGTCGCGCCGGATCACGAACCCCGACGCCCCGCTGAACGATCACTGCATTTTCGTCAAATACGGCCTCGGCGCGGTCTGGGTAGTGCCTCTTCTTTATTCGAAGAGCCCTCGCTACGATGTTGCAAAAGGAGGGCCCTTCTTCGACTACCTCCAGTTGAACTTCCTCGTGCTGGACAAAATACCGGCGCTGGTCAGCGCCCCGTACAACACCGAGAGCCCGATACTTCTGGACATCAAAGAGATCGACGGCTTCTACGACAAGGTGGGCCGGAACACCGAGTACATCATTCACCCCGACGAAATTCTGGCGGACAACTTCCGCCTTCTGCTGCTGGGCAAGACGGACGTAGCTTCGCCTGAAATCCTTCGGAACCTGGCGCGAGCTCTGGCCCAGCCCTGACTCCGGAGAATTACCATGGGCCAAACCGTGTGGAGTAGGTGTTTTTGTGGGGCAGGCGGTTCCGCCTGCCGTGCCGGGGTCAAGCCATTTTCCCCTGGCCCCATGAAGTTACACTGTCTGAAGGCTCACCGGGCGTGATTCCTATGACCCATGATCAAATCTGACGATGGAACGCAGCCCACCCGCAACAGGACCGTCCTCGGAGCCGGCGTGGCCCTGTTCGCGTTGAATGCGGCCATATGCTGGCGGCTTTTCTTCATCGAGCATCTGATCCACTTCGGTTCGATCGAGCCCGTATTTTTCGCCATCGCCAAAGCGATTCGCCAGCGGTGGCCGGATCTCGGATGGTGGGGACAATCCAACCTCGGTTACCCGTTCGAATATTCCTATCAGCCTCTGCTGCATTACCTGGTCGCCGCGGCGTCGGCAATAACAGGCTGGCACGAAGCGCGCGCCTACCATTTCGTGATCGCGCTGTTTTACGCGGCCGGACCGGTAACCCTGTACGCGCTCGTGCTCCGATTCACGCGGAGCGTCGGAGCGAGCCTGACGGCCGGCTTACTTTACTCGCTCGTGTCTCCGGCGGCGATGCTGTTCGAAAGAATCCGCATTGACATCGACGGAGCCTGGTTCGGGCGTCGCCTGCAAACCGAAGTCGTCTGGGGTGACGGACCTCACGTCAGCGGACTCACGCTGCTCCCTCTGGCCATCCTGTTTCTCGATCGCGCAAGAGAGAGGCGGACGCCCGCCGCCTGGGCGCTTGCCGCGTTTTTTGTCATCGCCGTTCCGCTGACGAATATCCCGGCCGGGATCAGTCTGGGTATGGCGCTGCTGGCATATGCCCTGGCCTGCGACGTTCGGGAATTGCCCCGCGTCTCGCTCGCCATCGCGGGCACGGCGGCAGGCGGCTTTCTCTTGTTCGCGCCGTGGCTTCCGCCCTCCAGCCTGATGACGACCGCCTTGAACACGCAATGGATGGATCCGGCGGGCCGTTTCAGCTGGGAAAAGTGGCCTTACTACCTCTTCTTCGTAGCCGTAGTCGGCCTGGTTTGGCTCCTGACTCAGCGGTTCCGCGTGCCATTAGCGGCCCGCTTCGGTGTTCTGCTGGCCACGATCAGCGGTATAGTGGTCGGATTGGTCGTCTGGCGCAATGTCGCCATAATCGGCCAGGCCGAACGATTTCACCTTGTGATGGAAATGGCCGTCGTCCTGGCCGTGACTTTAGTGTGTTTTGCGGCGATTCGCTGGACGAAGCCGGCGCGCACCATCCTGACGATTGCGCTCGTGCTGTTGACCGCCGTACAAACGGTCGAGATGCGAAGACAGGCCCGGCGTCTCGTGCGGGAAGCCGACGTGCACGATCGCAGCGAGTTCCGGATCGCTTCCTGGATGCGCGAACATGCGGGAACGGACCGCGTGTTCGTGGGTGGCGCAGTCGCCTTCTGGCTGAACTATCTGGCCGGCGATGTGACCCAGATGAGCGGATGCTGCGACCAAAACACGCTGGTGCAGAGCACACGTTTTGCGCGATATGCCATTTTCAGCGACGAAGGCACAGCCAACCGCGCCGCCGATATTTCCATCGAATGGCTGCAGATCCTGGGCGTTCGCTATATCGCCGTGAACGGGTCGGCCAGCAACGAGTTTTACCACGATTTCAAGCATCCCGCTAAGTTCGATGGCATTTTGAAAGAAGTCTGGCGCGGCGGTGGCGATACTATCTTCGAAGTTCCGCTTGCATCGGCTTCGCTTGCTCACGTCGTTCGCCCGGATGAACTTCCGTCGCGCCAGCCGACAAACGGTATCGACCTCGAGCCTCTCGATGCTTACCGTTCCGCGCTGATGGATACCAAACGACCGACAGCCGCATTCCGCTGGTCGAACACCCGCGACGCGGTGATTAGCGGAAACATGCCGGCCGGGTCTGTCTACAGCGTCCAGATCCCCTGGCACGCAGGCTGGCGGGCTTCTGCTCCTGACGGCAGGCCCGTTACCCTCGGCAGCGACAAGCTCGGACTGATGACTGTCGCACCCGGTTGCGACGGCCCCTGTGAAGTCCTGCTGCATTTCGACGGCGGAACGGAAATGCAGCTATTACGAGGCGCGACGGTCGCCGCGTGGCTGTTCCTCGCGGGCTGGTACTTCAGGAGCGCACGAGTCGCCGGACGCGGCGCCTGACACGGAGAATCCACTCACTCAAACTGATTCGGGGGACGGACCCAGGAACCTCAGCCAACCACCTCGGCCGCCCTCCCAGCCACTGCCTTTCCAATACTTCGCCACGCTGTTGATTCGTCCGCGCGTCCGCCGCGTTCCCCTCATGTCCGCAAGCCGCTGCAAACAAAATTCCCGCCGGCGCCGCCGAACTCCAAAAGCGCCTATGGGGAGGCGCCGACACGAACTCAGGGCGAACTCCAGACTGAAATCCTCCGAGTACTCCGTCCCGGTGCTCGGCCTCATCTTCCCGCGCTACGTCGGCCACCAGATCCTGAACGAAATCCCCGTACTCGTCTGCGCGGGGAACTGACGGCTCCCGTCAGGCGCCAATCCTCAGTGGCGATTCCCCGGTCGCGCTGGCCGTGATCCGATTGCCTCGACAATGCTCGCCGTCACGAAGCTGTGATGCTCACCCCTTCATTCTCTGCCTGCGTCTTCAGCTTCGAGTAGAGAGTTCGCGGCAAGGCTGGCGCCACTGCGCCGCTTCAATATACCCGGCTTCGGCACCTTTCGACCTGATTCCCGAAGCACCGAAACGCAATCGCGCAATGCCTCTCTGCCGTTTGCGATCGCTTCCTCGATCGTCTCGCCGTCGGACATACATCCGGGGATATCGGCGTATTCTACCAGGTAGCCGCCGCCTTCTTCTTTCGAAAGAGGGTGGACCGTGAACTGGTACGCGTCAGGATTTCGGCTCATTGTGATGCTCCTCCTGTTTCACCTCTGCCGCACGGTCAAGTAACGCCAGGAACTGTTTGATGTAAATCGGTATCCCGTAGTGTCCTCCCGTGTCCCTGTACCCCCAAAGGCAACGCCGCTGTTTCTTATCCGTTTGCATCCGTGTTGATCTGTGGCTGTTCGATTTTCCCGTTGCCGTCGATTTTTCCTAATAAAATCAATAACATAGCACTTCGCCTCCAAGACCATCCTGCATAATAAATGTTCATATGAAGACCTCTCGCACAACATGCGCCTCCTGCCCCAACCACTTGAACCAGCCGGAACGCATCTTGCTCCCCCGTTGCCCTACACAGAAACATTGTTTTTCACCGCGAAAGCCACCATCTAATTGAAAACAAACGGCAAACCAAGTGACGATAACCCACGGAAAACCCACCGAAACCCACCAAAAAGCCACGGGAAACCCACCAATACCCACCCGAAACCCATCCCAAACTCACGCCAGCGCGCCTTTTCACGCCGGTTGCATAAAACACCCCGCTTTGATATGCTTCCGTGGTACCGCTTCCAGTTTCCCTGCAATGCGACCGGACTTGCGGTCGTCGCCAGGGAGGGTCCGGCGGACTTCCGGAAGGTCTATGAAAACATCGTTAATAGCGCTATTCTTCGGCGCGGCGCTGCTCGCTCCGCCGCCAACCCACGCCGCCACTCCCATCAAAGTCATGCTCCTCGATGGCGAAAGCGGCGGCACATACCACGCGTGGCAGTTGACGACCCCCGTCCTGAAGAAAGAACTCGATGAAGCCGGCTTGTTCCAGGTCGACGTCGTCACCGCGCCCCCGGCGAGCGGCGATTTCAGCGCATTCAAGCCCGAATGGAGCAAGTATCAGGTCGTCGTCTGGAATTATGACGCACCCAACGAACGCTGGCCCCAAGCCCTCAAGGACTCCTTCGAGCAATACGTGAAGAACGGCGGCGGCGTGGTTATCGTGCACGCTTCCGACAACGCCTTCGGCAGTTGGGACGCCTTCAACGAAATGATAGGCGTCGGCGGATGGCGCGGCCGCACCGAAAAGACCGGCCCTCACTGGGTCTATAAGGATGGCAAGCTGACCGCCGATACTACACCCGGCAGCGCGGGCAGCCACGGCAACCGTGTCCCCTACCAGGTAACCGTCCGCGACCCCGAGCACCCCATCGTAAAAGGCCTGCCCAAAGTCTGGATGCATCAGGGTGACGAACTCTACGCCAATCTCCGCGGCCCCGGCAAGAACATGACCGTGCTCGCGACCGCCTACTCCGACCCCGCAAATCACGGAACCGGAATGGACGAACCCCAGCTGATCGTATTGAACTACGGGAAGGGGCGGATCTTCCACACGACTTTCGGTCATGACGTCAACGCGCTCGCGTCCGTCGACGGAATCGTCGTCTACCAGCGCGGCGTCGAGTGGGCTGCGACCGGCAAAGTCACGCAGAAGGTGCCCGCGTCGTTCCCGACGGCGGACACAGTCAGCTACCGGACCGATATCGCCGCGATGGATCCCCACTACCCGAATGGTCTGAACGCCCTTACCTCCGGCCCCGTCGGCGGTGGACGGGGCGCACCCGCCGGTTCGGGCGCGATGGGCAGAGGACCCGGCCGCTGAGTAACACGCTGAGAAACACTGTGGAGCAGGCGTTTTCGCCTGCGACTGAATCGACAGAGGATAATCTCTAAAATGAGTACAAATCTCAAATCTGCGGCGCTGCTCATCTGCGTCGCTCTGGCACATTCCACCACTGCTCTGGCGCAGGGAGGCGGCGGACGAGGTCGTTTCGGCGCAGCCGGGGCAAGTGACGGACCGCCGCCGGTTCAGTTGCTCGGTGGACGCTTCAAAGCGTACCCGCAGGATGCGGCCGATCGCGGCCTTCCGCTCTACAACACTAACTGCGGCTACTGCCACGGAGAACGTGCGAAGGGCGGAAAGTCCGGCCCGGATCTTGTCACTTCCGATGTCTCGCTCCACGATGAAGACGGTGTTGGGATCGGCGAGTATCTCAAGGGCGCGAAGCACCAGGGCGTCGCGAAGCTCGATCTTCCCCAGTCGACCGTCTACGACATCGCCGTCTACATTCATTCCCGTATCACCGTCGCCGCGCTCAATCGCGGTGGCGATACCCACCCCGATGAAGTCCTGAAGGCTGGCAACGCCGACGCGGGCAAAGCTTACTTCAACGGCGCGGGCGGTTGCACGAAGTGCCACTCTGTCGATGGCAATCTGAAAGGCGTAGGCGCGAAGTACGACGCTGTCACGCTGCAGGATCGCATCGTCATGCCGCAGCGCGGCGGTGGCCGCGGCGGCAGGGGCGGCTTCGGCGCGGCGCCAGCCGGCCCCCCGGGTCCTCTGGCTATCACGGCAACCGTCACCCTCGCGAACGGGCAGACGTTTAGAGGGATTCCGGTCCGCGTTACCGATTTCGACGTTACGCTTCGTTTCGACGACGGTTCCACGCAAACCTGGGCGCGCAACAACGGCGTACCGAAGGTGGATTTGACCGATCCGCTCGCCGGCCATATCGAGATCATGAAGACATTGAAAGACAGCGATATGCATAACCTGACGGCGTTTCTGGCGACACTGAAGTGAGGCGAGAGAGAACAATTGAGAACAACCATGAAATCGATCATTAAGTACCTTCTCCTTTGCGTCCCCGCCCTGTTAATGACGAACGCCGCCGCGCCCGTTGCGCGCGCCCAGGCCGTCAGTCAAGCCGATCTCATTCATCCGAAACCGGATATGTGGCCAACCTTCAGCGGCGATTACTCCGGCAAACGTTACAGCCCGCTCAGGCAGATCAATTCCGGCACGGTCAAAGGCCTCACTCTCGCCTGGATCTCCCGAGTCAACATGCAGTCTCCGCCCACTTACTCGGATGGGCCCGGAAATCAGCCGCCCAACGCCACGGCCAATAACAGCGGTTCGCCGCTCGAGGTGAATGGCATTCTCTACATGACAGAGCCCAATGCGCTGTTCGCCATCGACGCCCGCACAGGGCGCGAAGTCTGGCATTACCAGTGGAAAGGCGTTCCCGCCGAATCTCTCGGCAATCGAGGTGCAGGCATCTATGGCGATTGGATTTATTTCGAAACGCCCGACTGCCACCTGATCTCGCTCGACCTGAAGACGGGTAAGCAACGCTGGGCCAAACAATTCGCCGATGTCAAGCAGGATCACTGGTGCTCGGACGCCCCGCTTATCATCAAGAACCACGTCATCGTCGGCGTGGGTGGCGACTTCCTCGATATGGCGAACTATGCCGAGGCGCGCGATCCCGAAACCGGGGATCTGCAATGGCATTTCTGGACCACCGCTCATCAGGGTGACCCCGGCTTCAACACTTGGCCCAGCGAAAAGGCCGCCGAGCATGGCGGTGGCGGCGTCTGGACCCCGCCTTCCTACGATCCCGACCTGAATCTGCTCTACATCACGACCGGCAACGTGGAACCCACCATGGTCGGAGTCAGCCGGCCGGGCGACAACCTGTACACGTCGTGCGTCGTCGCGCTAAACCCCGATACTGGCAAGATGGCCTGGTATTTCCAGATGTCGCCGCACGATACGCACGATTGGGACGCGTCGCAGATCCCCGTTCTCGCGGATGGCGTCATCAACGGCCAGCCGCGAAAGCTTCTGCTACAGGCCTATCGCGGCGGACTGTTCTTCGTCCTCGACCGCGCTACCGGCAAGGATATTTCCACCACGCCGTTTGTGGAAAATCTGAACTGGTACAAGGGCATCGCCCCGAATGGACAGCCCATTCCCGACACCACCAAAGAGCCGTCGGCGGCCGGTACGTTGACCTCGCCGCCCTCCGGCGGCGCGACGGGTTACCCGAGCCCCGCATTCAACCCCGATACCGGCCTGTTCTACGTCGGCACCTCTCAGCAGTTCACGGTTTTCTACAGGACCGACCTTGACCCGCAACCGGAAGGCTACGGCGCAACAGAACACGGCGCAGGCAGCATCGCGAGCGAACTGCGCGCGATCGATTACAAGACCGGCAAGATCGTCTGGAAACGTGCCCTCGGACGCGGCGCGCAGAACCTGCTGACGACGGCCGGAGGACTGGTTTTCGGAGGCGACGGCTACAACAATTACGTTGCCTGGGATGCAAAGACCGGCGTGCCTCTGTGGCATTCGGGCCTGCTGGGGAACTCGTCGAACTCGATCACTTATATGTTGGACGGCAAGCAGTACGTCGTCGTCGCGGCGGGCGAGTATTTTTACGCCTTCAGCCTCCAGGGCGTAAATTAGGGGCGCCCATGCAAACCCTGACCCTGCCTGTGGCCCATACTTCAGCCTGGGAAAAAGCTGTGGCGCACGCTTCAGCCTGCGAAAAGCCGATGGAGACACCACTATTCCTATCCTTGGCATAGACGTCGGCACCGGCGGTTCGCGCGCCGTTCTGGTTTCCGAAGACGGCTCAGTCCTCGCCTCCGCCACGGTCGAACACGCCCCCTTCACTTCGCCCGAAACGGCGTGGGCCGAGCAGGAACCGGCCGATTGGTGGCGCGCGTCGCAGGAAGCGATCCGCGAGGTCATCAAGGCCGGCGGCATCGATCCAAAACAGATTCGCGGGGTCGGACTGACTGGCCAGATGCACGGCGCGGTGCTGCTCGATGAAGACGGCAACGTGCTTCGGCCGTCGATCATCTGGTGCGACCAGCGGACCGACGAGCAGTGCGCGTGGATCACCGAAAAAGTCGGCGCAAAACGCCTGCTCGAACTGACCTGCAATCCGGCCCTCACCAACTTCACGCTTACCAAGCTCCTCTGGGTTCGGCAACACGAGCCCGAAATCTGGAGCAAAGTCCGCCACGTTCTGCTGCCGAAGGATTACGTTCGCTACCGGCTGAGCGGCGAATACGCCATCGACGTTGCGGACGCGTCGGGAACCCTGATGCTCGATGTCACCCATCGGCGCTGGTCGGAAGAATTGCTCGGGATCGTAGACATAGACAAAACGATGCTGCCGACGGTCTTCGAATCGCCGGAAGTCTGCGCTCGCGTGTCTTCCGAAGCGGAAGGCGTCACGGGAATCGCGGCCGGAACGCCGATCGTTGCCGGCGCCGGCGATCAGGCCGCGGGTGCGGTTGGCATGGGAATCACACGGCCAGGCGCGGTCAGCGTGACGCTGGGTACGTCGGGCGTGGTGTTCGCTGCAACCGAACTGCCTTCCCTCGATCCAGGCGGACGGCTTCACACCTTCTGTCACGCGATCCCGAATCGCTGGCACGTGATGGGTGTCACGCAGGCGGCGGGGCTTTCGCTGCGCTGGATTCGCGATCAATTCTGCGCGCCCGCTTACTCCTACGCTGAGTTGTCGAAAGAAGCGGCCAGCGTTCCTCCAGGCTGCGACGGCGTCTTGTGGGCGCCCTACTTGATGGGCGAACGCACACCGCACCTGGATTCTTCCATCCGCGCGGCGCTTACCGGACTTGCCGCCAGCCACACGCGCGGCCATGTCGCCCGGGCCGTCATGGAGGGCGTGGCGTTCAGCCAGCGCGACAGCTTCACCATCTTCGCCGAACTCGGCGTGCCGGTCAACAAGGTTCGAGTCACCGGCGGCGGGGCAAGATCCGCGTTGTGGAAACAGATTCAGGCCGACGTTTACGGCCACGCAGTGGAAACTATCGCCGCCGATGAAGGTGGCGCTTATGGAGCCGCGCTGCTGGCTGGAGTCGGAACCGGCATCTGGCCCAGCGTAGATGAAGCATGCGACCGTTATGTGCACGGTGCGGAGGTTGTTCCGCCCGACGCGCCCACGGTAGCGATAATGGATAAGCAGTATCGAAGATACAGCCGGATGTACCCGGCTCTGAAGGCAATTTACCAATCATGAGCGATCAATTCACACCCCTCCCCGAACACAAGTTTTCCTTCGGCCTTTGGACCGTGGCCAATCAGGGCCGCGATCCGTTTGGCGCAGCCGTGCGCCCTCCGCTACCGCCCAACGACGCGGTAGCCATGCTCGGCGAAGTGGGTGCCTGGGGCGTGAACCTTCATGACAACGATCTGGTGCCGATCGACGCGACGCCATCCGAACGCGACGCCATCGTCGGCAGCTTTAAGAAGGCCTGCAGGGCGAACAAGATCGTGGTGCCGATGGCCACGGTTAACCTGTTTTTCGACCCGGTCTTCCGCGACGGCGCATTTACTTCGAACGACGCCCGGGTGCGCGCCTACGCGGTTCGCAAGACGATGAGCGCGATGGATCTGGGCGCGGAACTGGGCGCGAAAGTGTTCGTGCTCTGGGGCGGACGCGAAGGTACCGAAACAGACGCCTGCCGCCGCGCCGACGACGCCGTGAAACGGCTGCGCGAAGCTATCAACTATCTTTGCGAATACTCCCTCGATAAGAAATACGGTTATAAGTTTGCCCTCGAAGCCAAGCCCAACGAACCTCGCGGCGATATCTACATGGCGACCACGGGCAACTACCTCGGGCTGATCCCGACCCTCGCTCACCCGAACATGGTCGGCGTGAACCCGGAGGTTGCGCATGAAACCATGGCGGGCCTGAACTTCGTCCACGCCGTTGCGCAAGCGTGGGACGCCGGCAAGCTCTTCCACATCGATCTGAACGATCAGGTGCCAGGCCGTTACGATCAGGATTTCCGCTTTGGCGCCGCGAATCCGCGCGCGGCGTTCTTCCTGGTGAAGTTCCTCGAAGACGTCGGCTACAAGGGCTCGCGACACTTCGACGCGCACGCCTACCGCACCGAAGACTATGCCGGCGTGAAGGAATTCGCGCGCGGTTGCATGAGGACTTATTTGATCCTCAAGGCCGCCGCGCAGCGCTGGAACGCCGACGCGGAAATCCAGGCTCTGCTTGCCGAAAACATTGCCCAAGGCAAGGGCGCCCCGTCCGTGGCAAAGTACACGAAGGCCAGCCAGAAATCACTCCTGGGCGCGACGCTCGACCGCGAACAAATCGCCACGCGCGGTTTGGCTTACGAGAAACTGGATCAGCTCACGACCGAAGTCCTGCTCGGAGTCAGATAAAATAGGGTGTGACCAGCGACACACACACCACCGACACGCCCCTCGCATCCCTCGACCAGTGGGACGACGACGTTCGAGATCGATACGATCCGAACAAATCGAAAGAGCAATTTCGCCAATATGACGACAAAACGCCGCCCGTTGTGCGCGAGTTCTATCGTCAGAATCACACAAACCAGACGCTCAGTAGCGTACTCGCCAGGGAACGGCAATTTGGCGCGCTGAGTCTCGGCGAGATGGGCATCTGGGAGGCGATGGAGAAGCTCAACACGCTGGTCGACGACAGCGACCCGGACACCTCGCTCACTCAGATCGAACACAATCTTCAAACGGCCGAGGCCATCCGCCGCGACGGTCATCCCCGATGGATGGTGCTGACGGGCTTCGTTCACGATCTCGGCAAGATGCTCTGCTTTTCCGGCGAGCCGCAGTGGGCGGTTGTGGGCGATACCTTCCCGGTGGGCTGCCGCTGGTCGGACAAGATCGTGTACCACGAGTATTTCGCCGATAATCCCGACGCGCTGAAGCCGGAACTTCAGACGGAGAACGGGATCTACGAAGCCGGATGCGGATTACGCAATGTGCATCTTTCGTGGGGACACGACGAATACATGTATCGGGTTTCGCGCGAATACCTGCCCGAGCCCGCGCAGTACATCATCCGCTATCACTCCTGCTATCCGATCCACCGCGAAGGCGCGTACGGATATCTGCTCGACGATCATGATCGCGAGATGCTCGAGTGGGTCCGCAAATTCAACCCGTACGATTTGTATTCAAAGAGCGATTCGAGACCAAGTCTGGACGAGTTGCGGCCTTATTATGACGACCTGATCCGGGAGTTTTTCCCCGGCCGCATCCGTTGGTAATCGCGCTCCATTGGGCGCTGCCAGGCTATATCGGAAGTTCAAACGGGGGCAGTGGTTGAGGATTTAACCCGCCCCACACTCGGTCGAGTTCCGTCGGGTTCAGTTCTTCAGTCTGATTCTTCTCGTCTTCCGCCGGATCTTGATTCGGTTCGTCCATAACGGCGTCCCCCTGCGTACCTGCCGCGCTGCCCGCCTCAGATAAAGTTTACAACGAATCCGCGACCGGGAATCGGCATAGGGGGGATGGTCG
>PLEX01000161.1 GCA_003136575.1 Bryobacterales bacterium
AAAGAATTACAGCTCTGGCTGCCTTTTATCGGCATTGCGACGACGATCATCACTCTCCTCGTACGCTTTGAGTAGGAGTTATGACAATGAATTCCGGTAACGAACCCATCTGGAGCAGAACGAATTCAGGACCTGGAACGGTTGCAGTTGCGACGCGTGGCGCAGCCCCTTCCCGTCCGGCCTCGGCACCGCAGGCCGCAAAAGGCGTCTCGTACCTTCGGCCCGCACTGGAGCACAAGTTTCTGATCCTCACGTTTATTGTGCTGGGCATTATCGCGGGCACGATTTCGGTTACCTACACGACTCCCATGTATTCGTCGTCCGCGGCGGTGGAACTGGTAGGAGTCAGCCGGGGTTTCAACGGCGGACCAAACGCCGGGTCGGACGACGCGCCGGGAGATATCGCGACGGAAATTGAAATTCTGAAGAGCCGTGCGTTCCTCAACCGGGTCATGGAGCGAATGACCCTGGAACTGACGCCGCAGGTTACGGCGCCGACAACGTTCTTTACCAGGCTTCGCAACCGGCTTCCTTTCTCGCAGCAGGATCCGCTGGTGCAAAGCCGTCAGGCGCTTGCCGTGGCAGCCGGAACTCTGACGCCGAAGCCGGTTGGGCAAACCCGGCTCATCGACATCACATGCATGTCCACTTCGCCGGAAGTGGCGTCGCAGTTTATCAACACGTTCGCGTCCGAACAGGCGCAACAGGCGCAGTCCGACCGCTCGAACTCCACCCAGCAGAAGTCTCAGGTCATGGACTCGCAGATGGAGGAAGCCAAAGCCAGGCTTCAACAGGCAACTGAAAAGCTCAACGACTTCATCCGGAAATCCGGTTCCGATTTCTTTCCGGCGCAGAGTACTCTGGCCGACGCGAAGATGGGGACGTTGCGCCTCGACGTGGCTACAACCGAGCCGATGCTGGTCCAAAAGAGGAATACCCTTGAAGTTGCGAAGAGTACGCCTCTCGAAAATCTGCCTGAGGCCATGAATGATGCGCAGCTCCTCGGCTTACGGAACCAGATCACGGCGGCGCGCCACAAGCTCGACGATCTCAGCGTCACGTTTACCAGCGAAAACATCAAGGTGAAGCAGCAGGCGGCTCTGATCGGCCAATTGGAACAGGATCTTCACAACGGGGAGGTCAACCTGGTCAAACGCTACCAGGCGGATTACGACACCGCTGTCAGCCAGGCAAGAAAGCTGAATTCCGCATACAGCAGCCAGACCCATTCCGTGGCGGCTCAGTCGGAAAAGATGGCCGAGTACCAGATGTTAAACCGCGAAGTCGATACGGCTCAGTTGCTCTACAACAGTCTGTTACAGGCTTCCAGCACACAGGCCGTTATGGCGCTGGCTCCGACGGCGGGCATTAAGGTCATCGATCCGGCGACTGCGAGTTATACGCCCGTGAGCCCCAATCCGAAGAAGAACATCCCGGCGGCCGCGGCGGCAGGCGGCGTGTTGGGATATGGTCTGGTCATGCTGGGGGAGTTGCTGCGGCGCAAGAAGCTGGATAAGCTTTTCGAGAGCCCTGGCTATACGCAGACCGTGCTGGGCGTCCCCGAACTTGGCGTGATCCCCTCGACCTCAGCCAAGCCTGTCCGGAAGCTGCCCTTCCGTCCCGGCTGGAAGGCCCGGAACGGAGAGCCGGAGGAAGAAGCGGGCCTCAACGGAAATGGCGATGCCTTATCCAGTCTCAACGTCGGCGACAGGTCCTCCATGTTGTCGGAGTCGTTCCGTCAGACGCTGGTATCCCTGCTTCGGACCAAACCGCGCGGCCATAATCCCGTATACGTTATTACCAGCGCGGGTCCCGGCGAAGGCAAGACATCCCTCAGCGCGAACCTGGCCCGGGCGATGGCCGAAATCGGCCAGCGCGTCCTCCTCGTGGACGCGGATCTTCGTCGGCCTCATGTCCACCGTCTTCTTGGTCTGGGCGATCATCCCGGTCTAAGCGACGTGCTGGCGTCCACCCAGGAA
The DNA here is from genome assembly GCA_003136575.1 of Bryobacterales bacterium. Classification (GTDB taxonomy): domain Bacteria; phylum Acidobacteriota; class Terriglobia; order Bryobacterales; family Bryobacteraceae; genus BOG-234. The sequence goes on from PLEX01000161.1 coordinate 1,980, forward strand.
CTGCGGGATCTCAATATAGGCGATTTCATTCAGACGACCGAAATCGACAATCTAAGCGTAATGACTCACGGCACTGCCGATTCCGAGACGCCCGCCCTGCTGTTTTTTTCGCCGCGGGTTCCCGAACTCGTGAGTCTGGTCCAGAGCCAGTACGATTGCGTGCTGTTCGACACAGCGCCGGCGCTTCCGTTTCCGGACGCCAGGCTTTGGGCGAAGCACGCCGATGGCATCGTGCTGATTGTGCGCGCCGGCGTCACCACGAGAGAAGGGGCGTCCGCCGCCTGCGAACGGTTCCTGAGCGACGGCATCCCGGTTCTCGGTACCATCCTCAACGACTGGACTCCGCAAGACGATTCCGGCATGGCCTACTACTATTACGACAGATACTCGTCGGCAGGACCACGACGATCCTGAAGCCCTCAAGAACCAGTCAGCGGGTCCGTAGCGAAGACGGACTCGTTCGCCAACGCGAATGGCTTTCGGCCAATCCGATGAGTATTGAGGTAGTCGATCCGCAGGAGGTATTGCGGGCAGATTATCGGCTGTCCGGAGCGCTCCCGGCCGTTACCGTGAAAATAGACACGGCAGACGACACAACGGACCCGGCGAGGTCGTACTATCAACTCTTGTACCATTCCGCCGGTCATGACCACGGCGGCGAGTCCGGTCCGCTTCCGGCGATACGATTCCCGGAAGAGCTGAAGTCTTGTGACTGCGGGCTGGTCCAGGCTTCACCCGGGCTTTCCTACAGCCTCGGACTTACGCCGCGTGCCGCTGTGCTCGCCAACATGGATCGCCCCGCGGTTCCGGCCCCGCACCCTCATCCAGTCATGCACTCCCTCCGGGTCCTGGGACGACCGCGGCATTCCGCATGACGCCATCCCGCTTGTCTCTGGGCCGCAGAATTCTGAACTTCCGGCAGAAATACGGCCGGGGACTCGGCGTGGCCTATTATCGGGACCGCGTGAGGCAGCGGATCCTGGCTACCGCTCCGGTCGATTGCGGTGCCGACAAAAGCTGTGAAATCCACGTTCTCACTTCCGCGTCCGACTGGCTCAACCTTGTCTGGACGCTGAAGAGCTTCTATTTCTACTCCGGGCGAAAGTATTCGCTTTGCATTCACGACGACGGCACGCTCGGATCTGACGAGACCTCCGTATTAAAGGAGCAATTCCCCGGCGCCAGACTGGTTTCCCGGATCGAATCGGACCGGACACTGGAAGCGGCGCTTGCTCCTTACCCCCGATGCCTTGAGTTCCGGCGGTCCAATCCCCTTTCTCCCAAAGTATTCGATTTCGTCCACTACCTTGACGCGCCACGACTGTTGCTCGTCGACAGCGACGTCCTGTTCTTCAGGGAACCAGCGGAACTGCTTCGGCGAATCGACGACCGAGCCTATAAGCTCAACACCGTAAATACTGATGTGGGCAATGGCTACACGGTCGAACCGGAAGCGGTAAAGCGGTTATTGAATCTTGAAATGCCGCGGCGATTCAATTCGGGTCTCGGGCTGATTCACCGCGAGTCGATGCGATTAGACTGGATCGAAGAGTTTCTGGGGTTGCCTGGGATTATCGGCCATTTTTGGCGAATCGAGCAGACTATCTATGCCCTTTCGAGCGCGCGTTTCGGCGTCGAACTCCTGCCCGACGAATATACGGTACGGATCGAACGGGGAATCGATGGGAAGCCTTGCCGGCACTACGTGGGGGCCATCCGTCATCTGATGTACGGCGAGGGAATCAGGCAACTCGTCCGGCAAAGGTTTCTCGCGCTCCAGGGAACCGCAACAGAGGTATCCGCGAGCGTCTGACAGAAAACGCGGGGGCGCGCCGCCGCCCGACTCAAATCACTATGGAAGGTGTCAAATAAGTGTACAGTTCGATCGATAAATGCCGGATCTGCGGGAATGAGAATCTCGATCTCCTGCTCGATCTCGGCGAGCAGGCGCTGACCGGAGTCTTCCCGAGGCGAATGGACGAAACCGTGCCCGGGGGGCCGCTGCAACTGGTCAGATGCGTCGTGAACGACGATGACGCCGCCTGCGGTCTGGTCCAGTTGAAGCACTCCTACGATGGCACTTACATGTACGGCCAGAACTACGGTTATCGGTCCGGTCTCAATCGCTCGATGGTAGAACATCTCGGGGATCTCGCCGCGCGGATTAAGAGCCGGATTTCTCTTGGCGCAGGCGATAGTATTCTCGACATCGGAAGCAACGATTCCACGCTGTTGCGGTTCATGGATGCCCCGGGCGTCTCGTTAACCGGAATGGATCCGTCTGGCGCCAAATTCCGCGAATTCTACCCGTCTCACGTCCAACTGGTGCCCGATTTTTTCTCCGCTTCGCGATTCTCGCGGGAGACCGGAGGCAAGAAAGCGAAGATCGTCACTTCAATTGCAATGTTCTACGACCTCGAGTCGCCGGTCGATTTCATGAGGCAAATCGCGGAAATTCTGCATCCGGAGGGCCTGTGGGTATTCGAACAGAGTTATCTGCCGCTCATGCTGGAGCGCAACGCTTACGACACGATTTGTCACGAGCACATCGAGTACTACGCGTTCCGGCAGGTGGAATGGATGGCAAGCCGGGCCGGCCTGAAAATAATCGATGTTGAGCTGAACGATACGAACGGCGGCAGCTTCGCCGTCACCGCCGCGCTGGCGGATTCGCCGCATCGGCCCGATGAGTCGGCTTTGGCCGCTTTACGCGCCCGGGAAGCGGCGCTCGGCCTCGCTGGCTCCGCTATTTACGACGCCTTCCGCACACGAGTCTTCGACCATCGAAAAAAACTCGTGAACTGGCTGGATACCCAAATGAATAGCCGGCGACTGGTACTTGGGTACGGCGCTTCAACCAAGGGCAATGTCCTGTTGCAGTTTTGCGGTATAACTCCCCGCGAGATTCCCTATATTGCCGAAGTGAATCCGGATAAATTCGGATCCTACACTCCGGGAACGAAAATACCGATCATCTCCGAGGAAGAAGCGCGGGCAATGAACCCATCCTCATTTCTGGTGTTACCCTGGCATTTCCGCGAAAACATAATTGCCAGGGAAAAAAACTTCCTGAGTCGCGGCGGCAGACTGGTGTTCCCGCTTCCCGAACTGGAGGAAATTGACGGTTGCGGCACGCGCTGATAGTCGGGTGCAACGGGCAGGACGGAACGCTGCTTGCGGAGTTTCTGGCGCCTCGGGATTACGCGGTGAGCGGAATCGACCGCGATGGTACGCAGTCCCGTTACAGCGGATCTTTTCATCCCGCGGATATAGAAGACCCGGCGGCTGTAGCCGCGTTGCTGCGGGAACTCCGTCCGGATGAGATCTATTTTCTGGCGGCGTATCATCACTCCGCGGAGGCCGCCGCAATCGGCGACCACGAGCTCATCAGCCGGAGCTTCTCGGTAAATACTCTCGCGCTTAATAATTTTCTCGCGTCCATGGGTTCGTCGTTGCCGTCGGCACGGCTCTTTTACGCGGCGTCGTCCCGGATCTTCGGCAACGCTCCAACCTCTCCTCAAACCGAGGATACGCCGATGCGCCCGATATGCCCTTACGGCATATCCAAGGTCGCCGGCGCTCATCTCTGCCGGTACTACCGCACTGAGCGCGGATTGTTTGCGAGCGTGGGTATTCTGTATAACCACGAATCGCGGCTCCGGACCGCCTCCTTCCTGTCCAGCAAAATCGTCCGCGCCGTGGTGGACATCAAGCGCGGACTGAGGGAAAAGCTGGTCGTAGGATCGTTGGAAGCGACGGTTGACTGGGGATATGCACCGGATTACGTCGAGGCTATGTGGCGCATATTGCAGGCGGACCATCCGGACGATTTCGTCGTGGCCACGGGCGTTCCGCATTCTGTTCGGGATTTTGTCCGAATTGCGTTTGCAGCGGCTGGACTGCCGTGGGAACGCTACGTCGAAGAAAACGCCGCGGCACTCAACAGCAACAGGCCGTCGGCGACACTCCTGGGCGACGCGACCCGTCTTGAGCGGATCACGGGCTGGCGGCCGCGGGTCAGCTTCGAAGAAATGATTGGGGCGATGATTGGGACAACGATCGGCGAGGCGAACGGCGCAGCGGGCAACGACGTTCCGGCAACAGCGCGCGACCGGACCGCGGGGAAGCAACCGGGAGTTGATGCCGAGTCGTTGGTTTCGCGGACCCCGCAGTCCGCGCGCTGAGAACGCAAGTACCCATGCCGCGCATACTGATACCTTCGGACGAGCAGGCTTACGTGGATGGCCTCGCTCAGGCGTACCGCCGTCTGGGTTGTGATGTGGTGGTCGGAACACATAATTTCACGCTCCGCACGGCGGACTTCGATCTGGTGCATCTGCAATGGCCGGAGGAACTCAGTGGCTGGCGACCGCCATCCCCCGAGACCCTCGACCTTTTGTGCGCGTCGCTCGATTACTGGACGACGCACTCCAGAGTCCTAGCCACCGTTCACAATCTTTACCCGCACGGTTACGAAGGCGACCCCCGGTACGTCGAAATGTTCGACAGGTTTTATGGGCGAGCCACAATTGTGCATCATTTCAGCCGCACGTCGAGCGACCTGGTCCGCGCCGCTTTTCCGTCGAGCCGCGATAACCGGCACATGGTGACCACCTTATTCAACTACGATTACCTCTTGCCACCAGAACAGGACCGCTCCGGCGCCCGCGCGGAACTCGGACTGGCCGACGACGAAGTGGTGTTCCTGATCTTCGGAGCTCTCCGAATGTGGAAGGAAGTGGAACTGATCCAATCGGCCTGGAAGCTCGCCCCGACCAGGCGAAAGCGCCTGCTCATGGCGGGCCGGTACAATGAGGTTCATTCCGGGTCGCGCATCGGCAAGCGGATCAGGCGATGGCGGTGGGATTCCTGGCTCAGGCGACAAAACGCCGTCGTAGTCCGCGGCTACGTCCCCGACAATCGGGTTCACCGGTTGTTCGCGGCCGCCGATGTGGCAGTCATACCGAGAGTCGAGGGCCTCAGTTCCGGAATGCCTTCGATGGCCATGACTTTCGGAAAGCTATTCGTTGCGCCGGATCACGGGGCTTTTCCGGAATACGTCGGCGCAACGGGCAATCTCCTTTACGAATCCTGTAATCCCGCGAGCCTGGCGCGAGCTATCGACGCGTCGGCTTCCCTTGATCGCGACCGGATCGGGGAGCAGAACCGGGAGGCATCCGGCTCCTGGAGCTGGGACGGGATCGCCGCGCAGTTTCTACAGGAGAGTTTGCTTAAGTCGAATTGAACCGGGTCGGCCTCATCAAACACAGCATGGCAAGCACAGAGACACTTTCGAAGATGGAAACTGCGCCGGTTGCCGCGGCTAAAACGCTGCCGGTCATCCGGGTGGAAGCCAGCACCGGATGGCTGCGGCTCGATCTCGCGGCCGTCTGGGCGCATCGGGAATTGCTGTATTTCCTGATCTGGCGCGAGATCAAGGTCCGGTATAAACAAACCGCTCTGGGCGCGATATGGGCGCTGCTGCAGCCGCTCATGACGATGCTGGTGTTTACGCTTTTCTTTGGCCGTCTGGCGAAAGTGCCGTCCGACGGCATCCCGTATCCGATCTTCGCCTTCAGCGGACTGGTGCCGTGGACATTCTTCGCAAACGCGGTTACGCTGTCTTCCAACTGCCTGGTAAACAGCGCCAACCTGATCACGAAGGTATACTTTCCCCGCCTCACCATACCTACGGCGGCGGTGCTTTCCGGTCTGGTGGATTTCGCGATCGCGTTCGCCTTCCTGCTGCTGATGATGATGGCCTACAAGATCCGGCTGACTGAACAGATTGTGTTCATACCCTTTTTCGTCCTTCTTGCGATTATCACCGCTCTGGGGGTCGGCCTCTGGCTCTCGGCGATCAACGTGAAGTACCGCGACGTGCGCCATACGGTACCATTTCTCACGCAGTTCTGGATGTTTGCGACTCCCATCGTTTACCCGAGCAGCATGTTGCACGAGCAATGGCAGAGGACCATTTACGGTCTGAATCCGATGGTGGGAGTCATTGAAGGATTTCGCTGGTCGCTTCTCGGCTCTGCGACGAAGCCCGGCATTATGCTTGCGATTTCCACGGCCTCCGCTCTCGCGCTGCTGGTCAGCGGGGCGTACTACTTCAGGCGCATGGAAAGGACCTTTGCCGACCTGGTGTGATGCGGTCCGCGAATGACATGCACAGGGGCGATCCGAAATGTCTGAAATAGCGATCACAGTCGAAAATCTCGGCAAGAAATATCGCATCCGGCACCAGGCAGGCCGGGGGCAAACGAATCTGCGCGAAGCCCTCAGTCAGGGCGTCAGCCGTCTGCTCGAGATGAAACGGCCGTCTTCGGACGAGGTGGAAGAGTTCTGGGCGCTCCGTAACGTGAGCTTCGAGACTCGAAGGGGCGACGTTCTCGGCATCATCGGCCGGAACGGCGCGGGTAAGTCCACCTTCCTGAAGCTGCTGAGCCGGATCACGGAACCCTCCACCGGTTCGATCGAATTCTCGGGCCGAATTGCCAGTCTGCTGGAGGTGGGAACGGGCTTCCATCCGGAACTGAGCGGGCGGGAAAATATCTTTCTGAATGGCGCGATTCTGGGTATGCATCGGACCGAGATCCGGCGCAAGTTCGACGACATCGTTAACTTTGCCGGCGTCGAACAATTTCTCGATACGCCGGTTAAGCACTATTCGTCGGGCATGTACATGCGTCTCGCCTTTGCAGTTGCCGCCCATCTCGACACTGATATTCTTCTGGTGGATGAAGTGCTCGCGGTCGGAGATGCGGACTTCCAGAAGAAGTGCATCGGCAAAATGCACGAGGTAGCGCAGGAACACGGGCGCACCGTGATCTTCGTCAGCCACAATATGCCCGCGGTGAAGTCCTTGTGCAACCGGACGTTGCATCTCGAGCGTGGAAGTGTGGTCGCCTACGGTTCGACGGAAGAGGTTTTGTCTTCGTATCTGGCCAAGGGCAGTTCGAATTCCGGGAAATGGATCTGCGAAGACCCGCGGCCGGTGCAACCCGGTATCCAGCTGCTTTCCGTGGAAATGGAAGATTCCGAAGGCGCCTCGGGAATGACCTACTTCAGTTCCCGGGATCTGATTGTTACGACGACCTTCAGGCTCTCCGCGACGATACCATCTCTCTGCGTCGGCTTCGACATCGTCACCGCCGACGGCGCGACTGCTTTCCGCTGTTACCAGACGGACCAGCCGGAGAACGTATGGCTCCGCCAGAAGGTGGGGATTAACCGGTGGACCTGCACGATTCCGGCGGGCCTTCTGAACGGCGGCACCTACTACGTGTCTCCGCGGATCGCGCTGCACAATGTGAAAGGCCTCGTCATGCTGGATGCGGTCATCCAGTTTGAGGTCATGCTCAGCCACGGCGTGTCGCCTTTCTGGAACAGAGAAAGACCTGGTTGCGTCGCGCCAATCATGCCGTGGAGCGCGCAGGAAGTATAAGAAATCCGGCAAACTTGGGTAGCCGAAGCAATCCGGCGGGACTCTTTCCCGGTGCCCTCGCGAACGGAAATGGGTACACACCGACTCCCGACAATGACCGACCCTCACGAAGTATGCTGAAACCGGCCGTGAGGACGATCTGGGATTCGGCGTTTCAAACGGCGCCTTCCGGGCTGGTCAGCAGACTCACTCCGGCGGGCCTGGTCGCGCCCTGCTACCACCTCGTGTCCGATCGGCCGCCGGCGCATGTCCGGCAGTTGTTCCAGTGCCGCAACACCAGCCAGTTCAAAGCGGAACTGGATTGGCTGCTGAAGCGCTTCAAGCCCGTTTCTCTTGAGGATCTGAACTCTAAGATCGCCGCGCGCGAACCCATTCCCGCGGGTTCGCTTTTCATCTCCTTCGACGATGGACTGCGGGAATGCCTCGATATCGTTGCTCCGATATGCCTCGCCAAGGGGGTACCGGCGACATTTTTTATTTCGACCGGCTTTACCGGCAACAAGTCGCTTTGCTACCGCCATAAGGCGAGTTTGCTGGCCGAAACCTGGCTGCGTTCGGGCGGAGCCAGCGTGAAGACGCGCAAGGGCGCGATTACCTCTTACGACGCGTTTCGCGAATTCGTGATGCAGGTGAAGTACGAGGACGTGGCCGAACTCGACGATTGCGCCAAACAAATGGAAGTGCGTTTCGACGACTATCTCAGAACCGAGCGCCCTTATCTCGGTGAAGACGATATCGCGACCCTGTTGCGGCAGGGCTTTTCGATCGGCGGTCACAGCGTAGATCACCCGTTGTATTCCCGGATTCCGTTCGAAGCGCAGGTCGCACAAACGGAAGGTTGTCTTCGGTCGCTGAAGGAAAAATTCCCGCTGGGAACCGCTTCCTTCGCATTTCCCTTCCTGGCCAACGACGTTTCCGAACGATTCATCGAACATACGCTCGGGTCGAAGACCGCGGACCTGATTTTCTACACGGGTTCGGTTCGTCCCGATCACGATGGCCGCGTGATCTGGCGGTTTGGCGTTGAGGTTGGCGACTGTTCCTTCGGGGAAACCTGGAAGCGCTTTATAGGGCAACAGCAAATGGGCAAAGCGATCTCGACGATGAAGTCGGTGCTCCGGTGACAACCGGACAAAGCACCGCCAAATCGACCAGGTTCCACGTAAACGCCGCGGCGGATGAGCCCCTGGTATCCATCCTCATCCCGTGTTACAACGCCGAGGCCTGGGTCGCCGAGTGCATCGAGAGCGCGCTTGCGCAGACCTATGCCAACATGGAAATCATCGTGGTAGACGATGGCTCCCGGGATGGCAGCGCCGAGGTTGTCCGGAAATTCGGCACTCGCGTAACGTTGCACAGCGCGCCGAACAAAGGCGCGAATGCAACCCGGAACCACTTGACCAGCCTTGCCCGGGGCGAGTGGCTACAGTATCTGGATGCCGACGATTATTTGCTGCCCGGTAAAGTCGCGTCCCAGATCGAGACGCTCCGCACCAGCTCAGGCGAGATCGACAAGGTATACGCTCCCACCATGATCCACTATGACGCCAGCCCGGAGCGCGACTACACCGTCCTCGTTGACGACGAAGACCCAATTCTCAACTTTATACGGTGGTCTGGCTTCAGTACCATCAGCGGTCTTTTCCGCCGCAGGGCTGTCCTGGCAGTGGGGGGCTGGAAGGAAGACCAGCCCTGCTGCCAGGAGCATGAACTGATACTGCGGCTTCTTCTCGCCGGATCGAGGTTCGCGCTTTGCCGGACGCCGGGCGCGGTCTACAGGAAGCACGGTCCGGACACGATATCGACACGCGATCCGGGCCGGGTGATGCGAATTCGCATGTCGCTGACCAATCGCCTGGCGGACTATCTGAGATCGACCGGGAAGCTCGATTCCCGTTACAAAGCTGCCTTATTTGTCTCAAGAATGGAAGCCGCAAGGGGATTGTTTCAAGCGGATCCCGCAGGCGCGTGCGAGCTTTTCGCCAAAGCGATGGAAAATGGCGCGTACTGGTCGGAACGTTCGCCCGCGTTGCCTGCGAGCTATCGCTGGGTGGCGCAGTTAATCGGTTTCAAGGCCGCTGAAACCGTGGCATCCCGGATGCGGCGGATGGGTAAACGCAACGAACCGCAAATCCCATGATCGCGGCGCTTCGGGAACTGGCCGCCAGAATATTATTCCGGCAAGCCGCGGGCCTCACCAGCCGATTCCGGGTCGTCTTCTATCGGGCTATGGGGATGAAACTGGGTCCGGCGTGCAGATTGGAAGCGATTCGCGTCCGCCGGCCAACCCAGATCCAGCTTGGCGCGAATAACGCGCTCACCCGCGGTTGCTGGCTGTGGCCGACCGACGACGCATACGACGGCGTCAGGATCAGGATCGGCGACCATAACTATTTCAATCGGGATGCGATCGTCGATGCATGCGGCACGATTGAAATCGGTAGCCACAACATGTTCGGCCCCCGGGTTTTCATCACCGACTCCAACCACACGTTCAGGCCAGGGCAATGGGTGTCGGAAGGGGCGATGGATGCGGGAAAAGTGGTGATTGGCGACGGCTGCTGGATTGGGGCAAACGCGATCATACTGAAAAACGTTACTCTCGGGGACAGGTGCATCGTCGGCGCGGGCGCCGTGGTTACGCGGAGCTTTCCGGCCGGATCGGTAATCGCCGGCGTTCCGGCGCGTTTGCTGAAACCCGCCGGCCGTGAGATGTTCTGATGGCTCGTCCCGAATCTCTCCACCGGGCCGAACGTCTGACTATTGGTGTAGTAATCGCCACGAGGGGCCGATCCAGGCCGCTGCGCGATTGCCTGCTAAGCATGGACAGCCAGGATGTGCTGCCCGAAGAAACGGTCGTCGTCGATTCCTCCGCGGACTTCGAGACCAGGGATCTGATCGCCGGGCTGCGGGGTGTTCTGCGGTTTGAATGCGAATACATCCACACCACGGTGGCAAGCGCGGCTCAACAGCGAAATCTGGGGGCCGAATCGGTGAAATCGGATCTGATTTTGTTCCTGGACGACGATGTGGTGCTGGAACCTGGCTTCTTTGCGGCCATATCGGACGTGTTTCATTCCGATGTTTCCGGGCGAGTAGCGGGGGTGAGCGGTACGATCACCAACCAGGTCTATTCGGATCCGAAAGGGCTGAATCGTTTCCTGCTTGGGTTGTGCCTTGGGACATTCCGCGGAAGCTACGCCGGCAGAATTCTGGGGCCGGCGGTAAATTTTCTGCCCGCCGACGGCGCGGTTGGGGCACAGGAAGTGGACTGGCTGCCCTCCACTTGTACCGCTTTTCGGAGAGATATCTTTCTCGCGTATCGTTTTGAACGTACGTTCCAGGGATATTCCTTCGCCGAAGACGTTCATCTCTCTACACGGATCGCGAGAAAATACCGATTGATGAATACGACGCGAGCTCGGGTCTTCCATGCGGACCTTGGCAAGGACACCCACAGGGACTGGGCCGCGCTTGGTGAAAGCCAGGTGAAGAACCGGCATCTGATCATGACTACGGTGCTTGGCAAGACTGGCTTGACCGACCATTTCCGTCTGTTCGCTTACGAGATCCTCTACACGGCGTGTACGCTGGTAGTTGCGGGCCTCGGGAAGCGAAGCCGGCGCAAGTTGACCGAATTGATGCGGGGGAAACTGAGGGGTTTTATGAAAATATGGACTGCGACCGGCTCCGCGTCGACAACTCCCGGGGAGGTTCGGTTGTGAGCGGGCGCGCCTACGGCGCACTACAAGGTGACCTGAAACCGGCCCGATCTGCGGGCCAGACAGTCGAGCTTCGCTCGACCTCACAGGCTGAAGCCTGCGCCACACGGAACAGTTTGAGGAGAGACAGCGGCGTTGCGGCAGTTGCCATTAGCCGGTAAGTTTCATATGGCATCGGATCGACCACTGATAACAGTACTGATCGCGACTAAAGACCGGCCCGACGATCTTCGCCGGACGCTCTGCGATCTTCGCCGTCAGGACTATCCGTCGGTAGAGATGATCGTGATCGACGACGGTTCAGCCGACAGGCTGGAATCCATCGTTCGGGAGGAATGGCCCACGGCCGTCTATGTCCGGGAGTCGGATAGCCAAGGGTGTCCGCAACGACGATCCGAAGGATTCCTGCTGGCAAAAGGTGAATATATCGTCGAACTGGACGACGATTCTTCTCCAGTGGCGCCCGACGCTCTGAGCAGGGCTGTCAGGTACATGCAGGACCATCCAGGCATTGGCATTCTGAGCTTCCATATTTTCAACGGCCCGGTGTTGCCGGAGAACCAACCGTCGCTGGACGCCAAATACGCCTACAATTTTGTTGGCTGCGGGGCCGTATTTCGAACGGCTGCGGTGCTGCAGACCGGGGGCTATCGGGCGTTTTTCCAGGGCGAATGGGAGGAATCCGAATTCTCCCTGCGGATGCTCAAGGCCGGATGGTCGGTTTACTTCTTTCCCGAGGTCCTGATTCATCACCACGTTTCTCCGCTCCAGCGGCGGTCGGCCCGCGCCTGGATGCGGGCCTTCAGAAACAAGTTGTGGGCAATGATCATGCATTATCCCGCCAGCCGCGTGCTGACGGAGGGTTCATGGGTTGTGGCGCTGGCATGCTGGGACGCGGTGAGGCTTTTCAGGCCACGGGAGCTTTTCGCGGGGTTCAGCCAGTTCGCGGCCGGCGTGCCGAGAGCATGGCGTCTGCGCCGACCGATGTCCCCGGCATGCATGAATCTGTACGACACGCTGCGCTTCAAGAGCATTCGGACGGAAGAAGAGTTCCGATCTCCGCCGCCCTGCCGGCTGGCCGATCTGGTGGCGTACTATCGACGCGCCTGGCTCAACCGGCCCAGGCAGCGCAGTGTATGGGATAACCGTCCCGGAGATGTGGGTTCTTCCGATACGGTGCAGTTTGCGCATGAATTTGCCGGTGGCCGTGGTCCGGCATCGCTGGGCGACCCGCGGAAAGATCAAACGGAACGGAACCCGGAATGACGTCCCCGTTATGGATTTGCTGCCAGCTTGGGGCGCGTGAGCACTACAGTGTGCCACGAGCGCTGCAACTCCGGAATCAGCTTGGATTACTGGTGACGGATGTCTGGAGCGGCGGAGCTACGGAATCCGGACTCTTCGGCGCCCGCGCCAGGGGCCGCTTTCACCCCGAACTTCGGTCCGCCGAAGTTAACGCCTGGACTTGGGGTTATCGCGCCAACGAATTCTTCGTCCGCCTGAGGCGAAACAACTGGGACCGGATCCTTGCGCGCAACGACTGGTTTCAGTCCCGGGCGCTGTCCGCCATGAAGGCGTTTCGGGATAAGCACCCGGAGCGGAGCGTTGTTCTCTTCGCGTATAGTTATGCTGCTCTTCGGATGGTTGCATTCGCGCGGAAGGCGGGGTGGTTCACGGTTCTCGGCCAAATCGATGGCGGTCTGGGCGAGCATCGTCTGATTGGAGACATTCAGCGCGGCATACGCGGGTATGAAAACGACTGGACCGCGGGGCCGGATCGCTACTGGGACGAATGGAAGGAAGAATGCGCGCTGGCGGATCGGATCGTCGTCAATTCCGATTGGTCGCGGCGCTGTCTGACAAGCGTCGGCGTTCAGCCGGATAAGCTGGTCACCATACCCCTTGCTTACGAACCTCCGCCGGCGGCGCAGTCGTTCCGGCGAAAGATACCGGTCGGATTCGGTCCGGATCGTCCCTTTCGGGTCCTATTTCTCGGGCAAGTCACGGTCAGAAAGGGAGTCACGGCGATTTTCGACTCCCTCGACGCGCTGAAAGGCGAACCGGTCGAGTTCCGGATGGTAGGTCCGGTCACTATAGGGCTGTCGGAGGCTCTACGGAACCACCCGCAGATCAGGTGGGTGGGTCCCGTACCGCGGAGCGAGGTCGCCCGCGAGTACCAACAGGCCGATGTGCTCATATTCCCGACATTCTCGGACGGCTTCGGAATAACGCAACTGGAAGCGCAGGCGTGGAAGCTGCCGATCATCGCCTCGAAGAACTGCGGCGAAGTTGTTCGCCACCTTGAGAACGGGTATGTTCTACCCATGGTCTCGCCAGTTGATATCGCGGCGGCGATCCGATGGATAATGGCGGAACCCGATCGGCTCGGGACAATGTCCCGCAACTCCGGAGTCGGTTCCGAGTTTGCATTGAACCATTTGGCGGAGAGTCTGTGCGATTTGGCGGCGAGTAAACGTCAGCCAGCCTGACCGAAATATATGTTTGAAACCATGGTATGGATTACGGGAATTTTGTGTGCGGGGGGAATGATCCGGTTCTATGCGAAGTATCGCGACCCGTTTCATCCCGGCGTGCTCATGCTTCCGATGTTTGCCTTCATCTATGTAGTCATGCCACTCTACCAGATCAACGCCGGCGACCTTTTCGTTTACGTAAGCGAAGAACGGATTACCTGGGTTGCCACAATCGTCCTGATCGGTCTTATTTGCCTGATCGCGGGCCTCGAACTGGGCAGCAACTCGGAGCCGCCTCCGCCCAATCCGAATCTGCTGGGATATCGTCCCGAGATCCTGCACAAAGGAGCCTACATAATCGGTGGGGCCGGACTCCTGTCCTGGCTCTACGTCATACAAAACAACGGAGGGTTTGCCGACGTATTCAGTTCTCCCAAGGGGATGGGATGGAGTGACATTGGATTCATTCGCGAAGCGGCCTATCTCCTGATCGTCGGTGTGCTGCTACTGTTATCCCCCCAGGGATACAATCCCAAGAGCAAGCTGTGGCGTTTGGCGGTCTGCGCCTTTTCCCTGCCTTATCTCTGTCAGGGGCTGTTGGGCGCGCAGCGGGGGCCTACATTTCTGGTGATCGTCAGTCTCGGCATGTCGTGGTATATGGCGAGAAACAAGCGCCCTTCGGTTCCGGCCATGCTCGCAAGCGCCGCCGCCGTCGGGATGCTCCTGCTTTTCCTCGTGACCAACCGCGACAGAATATATGTCGGCAGCAAGGCAAAGATGAAAACGGACTTTTCCGCGAATCTGGCGTCGAACGAGGCGAACGAATATATCTTCGGCGCCGGGTGCATGGTAGCCGCATCGGAACTCGACAGATTTTTCTGGGGAAAGAGATACATGGCGCAGGTGATCGTCAGGCCTATACCCAAGCAACTCTGGCCGACCAAATACAATGACTTTGGCATCCCGGAATTACAAATCAACGCGGGAGTGGCGGGCAAGGGACTCGCCCGAGTTATGGGCTGGCGCTCGGTACCCGGCGCGGCGGCGGCCATGATTGCGGATCTTTATGTGGAGTTCTCTTATCTGGAGTTTCCTGTCCTGATCGGAATCGGGTACATGTTTGGAATGATGTGGAAGCGCGCCGTTACGATCGGCGATCTTTGGACGACGCAGTACGTTATTTTTGCCCTGTTGTCGATTTTTCTGGTTACGCAAAGCGGCGAGGCCGTGATTTTTCGGTTCGTGATTCTCACTCTTCCCGTGCGGTACGTCTGGAAAAAGGCGGCCATAATTGGCCCCGCGGCGTGAGCGGTACCGAAGAACAAGCGCAAATTACGCCTCCGAACGCGGCTGAACGGGTGGCTCGTCCGATATCTGGCGCCGCGCCCGGCGGCTCCTGCGCTTCTGACGAACGCGCGCAGGTTACGCCGCGGGACACGGCTGAATGGGAGGCGCCTCCGATGTCTGGCGCCGCGTCCGGCGGCTCTTGCGCTTCTGAGGATTACTCGCACGACCTGGCCGCGCCACACGGCTTTACGGGTGCTGCTGAGTCGCCTGGCACCGCACATCGCGGCCCGTGCGCTTCGCCACTGCGAGTACTGATGCTCGCCTCGTACTTCCCCAAGCCAGAAAATCCGCTCATGGGCAACTGGGCGTTGGCGCAAGCTCAGGCATTGCGAAGAAACGGCGTCGATTTGCGCGTCGTATCATTTACCTCCTGGGTGCCCCGTGTGTTTGCCATAACAAAGGGGGCCAGGGCGTACGCGAATTGCCCGGCAGCCAGTTCCTGGGACGGTCTCGAGGCCGAGTACCCAAGGTGGCTCTACTATCCGGTTGGCCCGTTCCGGAAGCTCACCGAACGGTATCCGGCTTTGCTAATGAAGCTGGCCTGGCTCACGGCGCGCCGGGCGTTGCGCAAGGCCGTCGATACGTTTCGACCTCAGGTAATCTACGCTCACCATACAGGCGCCAGCGGGTTCCTGGCGGCGAAACTGAACCAGGAAACGGGGTTGCCGTACATAATCACCGACCATGATTTCGACGAAGTCCAGTCGGCCCAGATCTGGCCGCAGAGACGCCGCCTGTTCGAGTTCGTGGCAGGCAACGCTCACACTATGATTGCCGTGGCAACCCGCATGGAAGCGGAGTTAAAAAAAGTCTCGCCGCGCTCGCGAACCGCCACCATTCAGAATGGCTCGGACCCGCTTCCGGCGGAGATCGTCGGCAAGCCTCGTCCGGCGGAACTGGCGGGAAAGACGATTATTTTTAGTTGCGGCACCTTTTACCGCCGGAAAGCGGTCCCGGCGCTGGTCGAAGCGTTTGCCCGCATCGCGCAAAAGTATCCCGAAGCCATCCTGCGCATCGCCGGGGGCGGGGAAGAGCGTCCGTTGGTTGAGGAGGCCGTCCGGAAGCATAGTCTTCAGAATCGAGTTACCCTGCTCGGGTTTCTGTCCCACGCTCAGGTCATGCAGGAAATGGTCTGGTCGGACATGTTTGCGTTGATTGGCTGGGACGAACCGTTCGCGACGGTTTACCTGGAAGCGACTGCGGCAGGTAAACCGATCGTCTGTTGTTCGGATGGCGGAATCAACGACGTCATACGCAACGAGGTCCACGGTCTGACCATCCCTCCTCGCGATACGGACGCCGCTGCCGTCGCTCTCGACCGCCTCTGCGGCGATCCGGAATTGCGGAAAATCATGGGGCGCGCGTCCGCTGAGTTGTTTCAATCGTCGCTTCGCTGGGACTCCCACGCCACGCGTATGATCGAAATATTCGAGAGTGCGGTAGCGACACGGTGAGTTCTTCGTCGCCGCTCTCCCTTTCGGGCAAATCGGGACAAGGTCTGCGAGTGCTCCACGCGCTGACGTCGCTTGACGAGCGATACGGCGGACCTCTGCGGCTGGTGCTGGACCTTTCGGCCCGGGCCGAGGCCCTCGGACTCGAGAGCGAAGTGCTGGGCCTTGGCGACCCCGAGGTTCACGATAACCCGCTCGACCCGTCGAAAATTCACTCCGTTCCGGTGGGGAAATTTGGCGGCAGCTACGGCTATTCTCCGGAGCTGAGAAAATGGCTTGCCGAAAATGTCGACCGGTTCGGCGGCGTGGTCGTACACGGCGCATGGACTTATCACGGATGGGCAGTCGCCATGGAATGCGGCAAGGCCGGGATCCCTTACGCTTACTTCCCGCACGGCATGCTGGAGAAGTGGGCAGTGAACGGACAGGGGCCGCTCAACACGCTCAAGAAACGCTTCTACTGGCAGCTGTTTGAACGCAGAATTTGCAGCGGGTCGAAATGCTCTTTTTTTACCACGGAGCGGGAAATGGAACTCAGTCCTGCCGTTGTCGGGGAGTCCCGGAAGACGATGCTGATGCGACCGTACGGCATGGACGCCGCATTCGCGCCGACCGCCGCGCCATCGAATCCGGCCCTGTTCCAGCTGGACGGAATGAACGTCGCTTTGTTCCTCGGGCGGCTGCATCCGAAGAAAAACGTGGCGATGCTGATCGACTCCTGGCGGCTGGCAAAAATGCCAGCCGATTGGCGATTAGTGATTGCGGGCTCCGGAGACGCGGCGTACGAAAGAGAATTGCGCGCGCTGGTTCAGAAGCACGGACTCGGCGACCAGATCCAGTTTGCGAATTTCGTTCACGGAAACGACAAGACGTACCTGCTGCAGCGGGCGGCGTGGTTTCTGCTGCCGTCGAGTCAGGAAAACTTCGGCGTTGCCGTGCTTGAGGCCGTGCAGCACGGTTGCGCCGTTGCGATCTCGGAGGGCGTGTACCTTGCCGAATCGTTCCGTCCCGAATCCGAGGTTCTGCCGGTCAGAGCCGAGGCGTGGACGCAGTTCTTTTCTTCGAGGATGAGGGATCTCGCCTCGCGTCAGCGTGTCCGCGACCTGGACCGGGACCATCTTATGAAGACATTTGGAATGACTCAGATCACGGAAAGCTGGGTACGGAACCTGGCCGACGTTTTTTCCTCCGTGTCCGATCCGATCCAGGTTCAGCCGTTCAGTGCCGCGCCACGATGAGAGCGCACGGGAGATCCATGCAACCGGTAGATCTCGGAAAGTTCGATAACTCCCACTACCAT
This sequence comes from Bryobacterales bacterium, assembly GCA_003136575.1. Lineage (GTDB taxonomy): Bacteria > Acidobacteriota > Terriglobia > Bryobacterales > Bryobacteraceae > BOG-234. The sequence continues at coordinate 19,724 of PLEX01000161.1, forward strand.
CCCGGACGATCCCGCCTTTTGCAGGCTGCGTGGTTTTTCGCCGGCCTTCCGTTACTTCGGTCGGCTTGTCTTCCTGCGTCGGGCGTGCGTCGTTCGCTGTTACGCCTTTTCGGAGCGCGCATCGGCCGTGGCGTCGTCCTGAAACCGGGAGTCCGGGTGAAGTACCCGTGGTTACTTGAGGTTGGCGAAAATACCTGGATCGGCGAGGACGCGTGGCTCGACAATCTGGCGTGGATTCGCGTCGGCTCGAACGTCTGCATTTCGCAGGGCGCTTATTTCTGCACGGGAAACCACGACTGGACGGATCCCGCTTTCGGCCTGATCGTCCGGCCGATTACCGTCTATGACGGTGCGTGGATCGGGGCAAAGGCGTTTCTCGGCCCTGGCGTCGAAGTCGGAGAGTGCGCGGTGGCGTCCGCAGGCAGCGTAGTGACGGGGAATCTCGAAGCCTACACTGTCTACGCCGGGAATCCGGCTCAGGCGATCAAGACGCGGAAGGTCCGATCCGGCTCCTGAGGAACACGCGCACCGGCTGGCCCCGCGGCCGCGGCTTGGCTGGTGTCGCGCGCGATTCGGGCCGCGCCACTCCACCAGCCGGATTCTCCTCAGTTGTGCTGCGCGACGCGTCGCGTCGACTGCGTTCACGAGGAACACGCGCACGATTTGGCCGCGTGTGCATAACTGAACGGGAGCTCCTCAGCCGCGCAGTACACTCCCACCCCTGAAGCACGCTCCCGGCCGCGCTTCCCCCCTACCAACCCAGCATCTTTTTTACTTTCCCTCTTAGTTGCGGGGAGAGCAGCGAAGCCACGCGCATCTTGAGGTGCAAAGTGCGGTACGATTTCCTCACACCGAAGACGGTGTCGCTCACGGCCTCGTCGGACGCCCGGTCGACTTCGATTACGTCGGGATGCACCAGTGGCCAATCGAGGCTGCCGAGTTGCATATCGCCGACGGCGGTAGTCAGGGTCGTCGTGTTGGTCGAGAGTTCGCCGAAACCGATGTTGTGAACCAGGTTCACGTGCGGAAAGACCGAGAGCCCCTGATGGCGGAAGACGGAAAAGTTCCATTGCCCATCCCAGGTATTCAGATTTCCACTGCGCAGATAGCGATAAAGGACGCGCCAGTGGCTGATGTCCTCGGCTCTGGTAAACCGCGATTTCAGGATACGCTCCACGTCGTCGTTGCCGAATGACGACATCTCGAGATCGCACTTGCTCCACGCGCGTCGCCAACTCGCCCACCCCCATATGTACGCGAAGTTTGAAAAGCCGTACGATGCCGGACCCGAAAACGCCCTCGGAGCGAAGTTCGTCGCCCCAATCTGCATGATTCGCGGATCGTCGCGGTACCGCTCCAATAGTTCCCGCGCGAAAAAGAAGAAAGACGGGTCGCAGATACAGTCGTCTTCGAGAACGATTCCTTCTTCGACGTTCGCAAAAAACCAGGTGATCCCGCCAGCGATGGAATCCCTCGCCGAAAGATGTTCCTTCCGGAACAGCTTCTCAACCTGGCAATCCCAATCGATCTCATCCGCGAGTTCCCTGACGGACTGGCATTGCGCTTCTTCGCCGGCGTTAGCCGGGTTCGGCCCATTCACGGAGAAGTAAAGCTTGCGGGGCTGAACGGCGCGCAACGACTGGATGACCGTGCGGGTAGTGGAAGCGCGTCGATACGCAATCAGCAATACCGGTGTTTCGAGAGGCGGGCCGGGAATCATATTCTGTTTACCCTCCCGCCGCAGCCACCGGGAATCCACCTTGCCGGACGCAAAAACGGAGCGTCGCGTCGATTTCCCCGTCAGCGTCGTTCTCCCAATGAAACGAAAGATCGGCCAGCCGCTTTGTGCCGAACTCGAAATTCCTTGCCGGCTGTGTCACCGCCGAATCTGCGTATCTTATGCCGACCGTCTTACCGAGCAGGGTATTTGTTCTTTGTGCGATCAGCTCAGCCGCCTCGGCGTTCGTGAGGTTCAGACCGCCCCCGACGTGAATCAAGCCGTCCGCGGCCCACTCTCCGGGACGCAGGGCGAGAAACTCTATCGCTCTCGCCGCGTCGGCGAGTGTCACGAAGTTGCGGCGCTGATCGCTTCGGGTGTTGAGCGTAAGCGTGTCGCCGGTAACGGCCTGACGGCAGAGATCGTTGAACAGCAAATGCCATTGGGCGATTTCGGGAGTGGCCGGCGCGCCAAAAGCGTTCGACAGGCGTATGCAAAGCGCCGGAATTCCGTTCCGGTGGCGAAATAACTGTACGACTTCTTCGGCCAGCCGTTTTCCCAATCCGTAGGGATGTGTTGGCTCCGGACGCTTTTCTTCCGTCACCAGTCCTTCGCAATTGGCGCCGTAGACGTGGACGGTGGAAAGGCAAATTAACGCGGGGGAAGGGCGCACGCCCGCTGTCATTTCGCACGCGCTCCAGGCAAGATCCACGGACGTCTTCAGAAAAGCGATTGAATCGGTTCCGGCGGAACGCTGGTCCGGAGACGCCAGATGAACGATCGTGTGAATCTCACCCGCTGCCGCGAGCTGTTCGTGGCTGAGCGGCCAGGGAAGGCAGCCCGGCGATTTCCCTCTGTTGCTTCGGCTGGCTATCAACACGTCATGCCCACGACTACGCAAATGCGCCGCCAGTCTGCCGCCCAGGTACCCGGAACCTCCGGTCAACAGGAATTTCATCGTTGCCGATCGTTCCAGTCCCGACGGATTGTCCCGCCGTCCGGCAAGTCGCCTGCCAACCGAGACATCGGCGCGAGCTCAATCATGCGCGGACACTCGACTCGTACGTCCGTATCTGCCCGGCAGTAACCGCCGCCGCAGACTCGCCGGCTTCCACCCGACGGTACCAGGCGACGGTTTCGGAGACCGTCTGTCCAAACCCCCATCGCGGCTTCCAGTCGAGTTCGAGCCGCGCCTTGTCGATGGAAAGCTGCAGCAGGCCGCTTTCGTGGGGTGCATTGGGGTCGATTTCGGTGCGGATCTGTCCCTTGCCCCAGTCGGCGACAATCTTTTCCACCAGAGCCAGAACCGTATTAATGGAATCCGACCCGGGACCGAAGTTCCACGAGCCGCCGAATCGGCCCGGGTCGCGCGCGAGGAGCAAGGCGAGCCTCATGTAGCCCCCGAGCGGTTCCAGAACGTGTTGCCAGGGCCGGGTTGCGTGCGGACTTCGCAAGACGATCGGCTGGTCACTCAGTAACGCCCGAAGACAATCCGGCACGATGCGATTGGGCGACCAGTCTCCTCCTCCGATCACGTTGCCTGCCCGCACGGTTGCGATGCCAAGATCACGCCGGACGGCAAGAAACGAATCGACGTAGGAAGAGAAGACCAGTTCGGCGCAGGCTTTCGAAGCGCTGTAAGGATCTTTTCCGCCGAGTTCGTCCGTCTCCCTGTAGCCCCAGACCCATTCCTTGTTCCGGTAGCATTTATCCGACGTTACGAACACGACCGACTTCAGCGAAGGCGTGGCCCGAACGGCTTCGAGCAGATTGACCGCGCCGCCGACGTTGACGTCGAACGTGTATTTCGGGTCGTCGTATGCCGCCCTCACGAGGGGCTGAGCCGCCAGATGGAACAGAATCTCCGGTTCAAACGCCCGCATGGCCGCTGACAGCCGCACGGAGTCCCGCACGTCGCTGAACTCGCCATCCATCGTCGACCCGAGGTCCACCCGCTCAAAGACGCTTCCGGGATACGCGGGCGGCAGTGAGTAACCGTAAACTTTGGCGCCCAACTGGTTCAGCCAGAAGCAAAGCCAGGCGCCCTTGAATCCAGTGTGCCCGGTGACGAAGACGCGGCAGTCTTTGAAATGCGAAAAGTCAACAGATTCTTTCACCAGACTCTCCACGCGGCATCGTTCCGGTCCCACAAGCCGTTCAGTAACTGGTAATCGCGATAAGTATCCATCGGGTGCCAGAAGCCATCGTGCTCATACATCATCAGCTGGCCCGCGGCCACCAGCGCGTTGATCGGTCCTTTTTCGAATACCAGGCTTTCGTTGTCGTCCAGATAATCGAATAATCCGCTGCGACAAACGAAAAATCCGCCGGAAATTCGCCCGCCGCTCACCTGCGGCTTTTCGTTGAATTCCACAACCGTCCCTGCACTGTCGCTCATGAGTTCGCCGAAACGACCCGGGGGCGAAACTGCGGTCACGGTCAGAATCTTGTCGTGGCTTCTGTGAAATCGGAGCAAGGCATCGAGGTCGACGTTTCCGACCGCATCTCCGTAGGTGAGCATAAAGTCGTCGCCGTCAACGTACTTTCTGATTCGTTTAATGCGCGCACCCGTCATCGCTTCGAGGCCGGTCTCGGCCAGCGTTACCGACCAGTTTTCGGAGTGGCCGCTGTGATACTCCGGCGGGCGGGAATCGCCTAGCCGAATGGTGAAATCCCTGGTGTGGGCCTCGTAATTCAGGAAAAATTCCTTGATTGTCGAGCCTTTATAGCCAAGACACACGACGAAGTCGCTGTGTCCCCAGTGGGCATAGTGTTTCATGATATGCCACAGGATGGGATAGCCGCCGATCGCAATCATCGGTTTGGGAAGGTTCTCAGCAACGTCCCGGATTCGCGTGCCGTAGCCGCCCGCGAGAATGACTGTTTTCATCGCGCCAATCCGCAAAACAGAGGAGCACTCATACGTTCCCATCATAGAATAGAGCCGCTTTCGAGGCCGCCCGCGGCCAGGCCCTCCGGAGACTGCCGGAAGCGCCCTGTGCGGGGAAGCGAGATGTGGAGAAGGTAATCCGGTATGCCCGGCCGGAAGGTGGGCGCCTGTCCGGCCGGACTCTTTCAGATCAGTCGGTTAACGAGGGCCCGCGGTGCCGGAAGCGATAAGATTGCCCTCAAAATCGTAATACCGAATCTGCGCCATACCGAGGCCCGCCAGATTGAGCGTGCAGGAGTTCGTCCCCAGCAGGCCGCCATTCTCGCAGAAAGTCTGACTAGCGGCGAGATCGGCCGCGGAGTCTGCGAAATAGACCCGCATTTTCACCGGATACTTGTAAATCGTCGCAGGGGTGCCAGTGAAGGTATAGTCGGCTCCCGAGGTGGAGTCCGTTACGATGACCGTGCCAGCCTCGTTTCTGGCCTGCATGATCATTCCCTCAATATTGGTCAATTCGGCGGCCGACAACTGGAAGGGGGCGCTGTACATGGCTATATCGCCAATCTTCTGTCCGATATCGAAACTCGGGGAGTCCGCCGTCCAGCAGGCTCCGGCGCTGCAGTTGGAAATGTTTGTGACCTGAGCGCCATTCGGATAGGCAAACCGCCACGTTTCCGGCGTGAAGAGTGCGTTGAACGAGCCGTTCGGCGCCGAATAGGGTATTGCCGCCGCCAGTGTACCGATGTAGCTTTGCTCGGGCATAAAAAGGCAGTCGGGGTAAGCCTGTTGCAGGGCGGCAAAGACAGCCGCGGGCAGCGGCGAGCCGCCTTCCCAGACGGCGGAATCGACGTAGTACAGGGTCGTCCCCCAACGGGAGTGCGCATAGGCCACTTTGGCGAGCAACAAGTTAATTACCTGCTGGACCTGAGTATTCCGGTAGATGGTTTGCGCTCCGTTGCCGCCAATGATCTTGCTCCAGGTATTAGGCGCGGTGCAGCCGTAAAAGTCGTTCTGGTAGCCTCCGTCCACGGCCACATAGTAGTCCTTATAATCGTCCCCGACGTTAAAATTGCACGTGGCAGGCAACTGCGCCACCGGTCCCCATTGAAGATACTGCGGACGGAGAGTGATGCCGACTTTCAACCCGGCACTCTTGAACATGGTAAACAGCTGATCCGCAGCCGCGTTCATCTCGGGATCGTAGCCTTCACCCAACACCCTGGGGTCCCCGATGTACGTAGTAGGCTGAATAAATTCCTGCCCTTCCAGATCCCAGAGGATGATTCCCTGGGGCTGCACGGGCCGGGACTTGATCGACGTAATGATATTTTGAGCCTGCGCCGTTATCTGGGTCTTAAAATTGGCGATATTGGAGACATTTAACGTGGGGTCGTTCATATAGCCCCTCGGGTTGGTGGCGCTTTGATGGCCGTGGTCGGACATGAACCATAATGCGATCGGCCGACGGTCCGGCCAGTTCACTATGTACGGGAACGCGGCCGCGTATTCGGCATAGGCCTCCGGCGCCAGCGCCTGGTTGCTTTCGGTCATGTTGTTCGTAAACCGCATGGAGAACGAGGCTGTGGCCGTTTGGCCAGGCGCGACATTCAGCAACTCCGGCTGATTCTTGCAAACGTACGTGTACCCGCAACTCTGATTAAATGCGACATTCGGGTTACCGGGCGTATTGTTCCAGATGGCGGCGCGTCCGGTGACAAAGTCGATGATGCTCAGCGGATTGTTGGCGTCGAGACCCATCACGGTGCCGGTCTGATTGAACTGGGACATACTGAGGCCGAGAGTGCTGACCATCGCCTGCGTAACGGTATTCGTCCGGCTGTTATTGGTAAACGAAATGTTCGCCTGTATTGTATTAAGCGACGGGATTCCGTAAGTAACGGATAACGTAAAACCGTCTCCGTTTGCATGGCAATTCTGCGTGACCGTGTTTACCGTAAATGCGCCGGCGCAGGTCGGTGTATACTGCGTCACGGCCCCGCCGGCCGCCGGTTGCTCCCACACCAGAGAGAGCAGACCCTCGCCATATTGATAGTTGTAGTTCGTGCCACCGTACGTTACGCTTGCAAGGCCGTTCGCGTTGGTTGTGAAGGCCATGCCCCTGCTGCGAACCATAACGGGCACCGTTGTTGTTCTTGTGGCGTCCGCCTGAGCGGTCGCCTTAACGTTGACCTGAGTATCCTGGGCCAAAGCGACAGGAGCGGTGTAAACGCCCGCGTTATTAATCGTTCCCAGGTTCGGACTCAGGCTCCAGTTCACCCCTGTATTCGCGGAACCTGTGACCGCGGGCGTAAAAACGACCTGCGAACCAACGGGGATATCCGCCGACGCAGGCGACAGCGACAATGTGACCGGAATCAGCGTCAGAACTGCTACGGCCGTCAGATTACGATTGGATGAATTGGTCACCTGGACCTGCACCGCCTGTTTCGCCAGCAGCGGACTTGGCCCAGTGTACACTGCGGAATTTCCGTTTGCAACGAGCGTCCCGACCGATGGCGTCAGCGACCACGCAAACCCCCCTGTATTGGCGCCGCTTGCGACCAGTTGAATCTGCTGGCCGGAGCCCGTAAGCGTCACGGAAGCGGGAGCGATATTGAATGCGGGTTGCAGGTTGATCGTGGCGGAGACGCTGTGCATGGTATCCGCGGCAATGGCCGCCGTGAGCGTAATCGCCTGGGCCGTCGGCACGAGCGCAGGTGCCGTGTATGTTGTTTTGGCCCCTACGGTAACGAGCGTGCCCACAGATGGACTCAACGTCCAGACGACCGGCAGGTTCCCGGCTCCGGTTACCGAAACCGTAAAAGTCTGGGACTGCGATGCATTCAATGAAAGGTTCGCCGGATTGACCGACATAGCTACTGCCGCAAAACCGGCACCCTCGCTCACCATCGCCAGAAGCGCCAGAGCTGCGAACGAGACCAGGTATCCGACCACAGCACTTCTTTTCGCCCAGCCAGGAGACCTGATGCCCGCCGGGCGACCCACTAGTGTAGTGCTATCGATCTGCTTGTGAAAAAGATTAAACATTAATTCGTTGCGCTCCCACTAAAGTTATCGGCGGGAACCGCCGATTATAGAGCGCGTTTTCGACCGCGGTTAGCGATGACTTTGAGGTGGTATTGGACGCGCGTCGGGAGGGGTATTACTTGCCGAACGGACTGAAGCCACAAGCCCGGCCAAAAAGTAAGAAAGGCCCGATCCGAAGGAAGTCTTCGGATCGGACCGTCAGCAACATCTCAAGGAATCGAAATGTTGTTCAGAGGCGAACGCTCTCTAAAGAGTAAGAGAGCGAAAGTGCTGCGACACTTCAGAGGGGACCCGGCGTCGCCGAATTGACCAGATTGCCCTCGAAATCGTAGTAGCGAACCTGGGCCACGGTGAGTCCGGTCAGATTGAGCGTGCAGGAATTCGTCCCCAACAGGCCGCCATTCTCGCAAAAAGTCTGGCTTGCCGCCAGATCGGCTGCGGTGTCGGCGAAATAGACCCGCATTTTAACCGGATACTGAAGGATGGTGGCCGGAGTGCCGGTGAACGTATAATCGGCGCCCGAAGAAGCGTCGGTCACAATAACCGTCCCCGCTTCCGTCCTGGCCTGCATGATCATCCCTTCGATATTGGTGAGTTCGACGGCCGACAACTGAAACGGCGCACTGTACATTGCGATATCGCCGATCTTTTGTCCGATGTCGAAACCCGGAGCGGACGTTGTCCAGCAGGCGCCGGCGCTGCAGTTGGAAACGTTCGTGGTCTGCCCGCCGTTCGGGTAAGCGAATCGCCATGTTTCCGGGGCAAACAGCGAGTTGAAGGATCCGTTGGGCGCCGCATAGGGCATCGTCGCGGCCAACGTGCCGATGTAGCTCTGTTCCGGTATGAAGAGGCTGTCCGGGAGTGCCTGCTGAAGCGCCACAAAGACAGACGCGGGCAACGGGCTTCCGCCGTCCCATACCGCGGAGTCCACGTAGTAGAGTGTCGTGCCCCAGCGGCTATGGGCGTACGTGGCCTTGGAAATCAGGAGATTCGTCACCTGCTGAACCTGTGCGGGCGTATACATGGTCTGTGCGCCATTACCGCCAATGATCTGGCTCCAGGTGTTCGGCGCGGTGCAGGCGTAGAAATCGTTCTGATATCCGCCATCCACGGCGACGTAGTAGTCCATGTAGTTGGTGTCGGCGTTGAAATTGCAGGTGGCGGGCAAATTTGCCAGCGGACCCCATTGCAGATACTCGGGGCGAAGCGTGACGCCGACTTTGAATCCGGCGTTCTTGAACAGCCCGAACACCTGGTCGGCGGCAGCGTTCATCTCGGGGTCGTAACCCTCGCCAAGCACTCTCGGGTCCCCGATATAGGTTGTCGGCTGAATGAATTCCTGCCCTTCCAGATCCCAGAGGATGATTCCCTGGGGCCGCACCGGCCGGGCCTCAAGGGAGGTGAGTATGTTCTGAGCCTGCGCGAGGATCTGGGTCTGGAAGTTCGGGATGTTCGAAACATTGAGCAGCGGGTTATTCATGTAGCCGCGGGGGTTGATGGCGCTCGCATGGCCGTGATCGGACATGAACCACAGGTTGATTGGGCGCCGGTCGGGCCAGTTTACGATATACGGGAACGCGGCCGCATACGCGGCGTAAGCCTCCGGGGCCAGGGCTTCGTTGTTTTCCGTCATGTTATTGGTGAAACGCATGGAGAAAGAAGCCGTCGCCGTCTGACCCGGCGCGACATTGAGCAGTTCGGGCTGGTTTTTGCAGATGAACGACCATCCGCAGCTCTGATTGAATGCGACATTCGGATTCCCCGGAGTATTGTTCCAGATCGCGGCGCGGCCGGTGACGAAGCTGATGATGCTGAGCGGATTGGAGACGCTCAGGCCCCCCACGGAATTGGTGGGATCGTACTGAGACATATTGAGGCCGAGCGTGCTGAGCATCGCCTGGGTGACGGTGTTCGTCGCGCTGTTGTTGGTGAAAACGATATTGGCCTGAATGGTGCTGTTCGACGGAATGCTGTAATTCACGGTCAAGGTGAAGGTGTCGCCATTGGCGCCGCACGTCTGGCTTACCGTATTGACGGTAAACGTGCTCGCGCAAGTGGGGGTGTACTGGGTTACCCCACCGCCGGCGGCCGACTGTTCCCATATCAACGTCAACAGATTCTCGCCGTACAAATAGTTATAGTTGACTCCATTGTAGATAACGGACTGTAGTCCGTTGGCATTAGTGGTAAAGAAGATGCCGCTGCCCAGGACGACGACATTCGCCGACGCCGAGATCAGCGGATCCGCCTGCGATGTGGCAGTTACCGTGACCGCCGTATTCTGCTGCAGGCCGGCCGGCGCAGTGTACACACCCGCATTGGTGATCGTGCCAAGATTCGGGCTCAGGCTCCAGTTGACGCCGGTATTGGTCGAGCCTGTCACCGTCGGAGTCAGAGCGATTTGCCCGCCAAGCGCCAAATTCGCCGTCGCCGGCGAGAGGGCTACCGTGACCGGCACCAGCGTCACGGATGCGGTGACGTTCAGATTGTTATTGGCCGGACTGGTGGCTTTAACCTGCACCACCTGGTTCGTGAGAAGCGGACTGGGTCCGGTATAGACCGCGCCATTGCCGTTGGCCACGATCGTTCCGACCGAGGGCGTGAGCGACCACACGACTCCCCCGATATTGGCACCGTTGGTCGCCAGCGCCACGCTCTGTCCCGAACCGGTTAGGGTCGCCGAAGACGGTGTTACGTTCAGCACGGGCTGCAGGCTGATGGTGGCGGAGACGGTATGCATCGTGTCCATCGCCAGCTCTGCGGTGAGCGTCACCACCTGTGCCGCGGCGACCACCGCCGGCGCGGTGTAAGTAGTGGTATTACCGTTGGTCGCCAGCGTTCCCACCGCCGGAGTCACCGTCCATATCACCGCTGTATTAGAGGGCCCGGTAACCGTGGCCGTAAACGTTTGAGACTGCGCCGGATTCAGCGAAACCGCCGCCGTGTTCAGGGACATAGTCAACCCGGCAAGACCCGTTCCCTGGGCCAGGATTCCCAACATAGCGAGACCAAACAAGGGTATGAAAGATGCCAACGGGCGCGAGCCCGTTGTTGCAGTGGTGCTATCGATACTTCTTTTAAAAAATATAAACATTATTATTCCGACCTCACTAAAGTTATCGGCCGGTAATGTCGAACATAGAGGCGCGTTTCGGAGTCAAGAGCATCATCCGGGTCTGTCCTACGCGGGATTGTCTGAGACGGAATTTCAGCTTCGCTCCGGGTTCGGGAACTATTCGACTGGTGGCCGCCCGGATTGCGGCGAACCCTGCGTGCTTGCAAGGAGGGGCAACGGGCGAGTCGGCGGCTCGCCGTTTTTGAATGGCGGGAGATCGGCGTGTCTGCAACGACACGGGCCCGACGAAGCGGGATATCATGCAGTGATGGTGAAGGCTGGCGCATTGCGCGCATTCTTCATTTCCGGATTCCTCCTCGCCCTGCCCGGCGGCCTGTTGCCGTTGTGGGGATACCACGTCCACCCCGAATTCGGAACGGCGGGCAACTATTTTCTGGCGCTCGGCGTCGGGATGGCCGGCGCCATGGCGCTTGCTCAGAAATTGGCCCGTCTGTGGCGGGCCGGGAATCTTCTGACGACCGGATGTCTTGCCGCTTCGCTGTCCATGGCGCTGCTGGCATTCGCCGCGCCCCCGGCGCAGTTCTGGTATCAGATGCTGTGCCTTTTTGTCTGCGGCGCCGCGGCGGGCCTGATCAACAGCGCGATATTCGAACTGATCGGACCAGCGTGGGAAGCGGACCGGGCGGGCGTCACTCTGAGAGGCGGAATCTGCTTCGGCGCCGGAAGTGTTGTCGCTTCATTGCTGCTGATGCAGTGTCTTGGCGTGGATGCCACGATGACCGCACGAGTGCTCGCAGCCACCGGCCTTATTCCGATTGCCGCGGCGCTTGCGTTCCGAAGAATCAGAGCCGAAGCTCCGACCCTCGGCGAAGCCGATATGGACGAGACAGGCACCCGCGACCGGCGCACTGTGCTGGCGGTCCTGTTCGGCCTCCTCCTGTTCCTTCAGTTTGCAAACGAGTGGTCGATCGCAGGCTGGCTGCCCGTGTATCTGATCGACCGGCTGGGCATGAGCCCCGCGGGAGCGGTCATGCTGTTGGCATTCTACTGGGCGGCGCTGACGCTGGGGCGCATTGGAGCCGCGCTGCTGCTGCGAATGATGCCGCAGGGGCGACTGCTGAGCATCAGCGCTTTCTGCGCGCTCTTTGGCGGCACCGCGCTGGCCGTTTCCGATACCAGAGGCGGCGTCGTGGTGGGGATTTTGCTGGTGGGAGCGGGTTTTTCCGTTATTTATCCGCTGGCGTCCGAACTGATCGCGACGAGGTTCACTTCCTGGCATTCCGGCTATTTCAGCAAATTGTTCGCGTTCGCCATGTCGGGGGGGATTTTCGCGGCATTCGTGCTGGGGCATTTGGCGGAAGCGACGGGATTACGCGCGATTCCGCTGGCGGCGATGCTGGGGAGTTGCGGTGTTTTCGCGCTGATTCTGCTGATCCGGCTGGGACGAAAGGTTTCGGGGAACTAAACGGATCCGGAAGTGTCCGGACGCGGATCGCGCGGGCGGACGCCCTCAGCGGTAAAATTTCCTGTCGGGAATATAACAGCCGACCGCCGGCGCCTCGGGCTTAGCGACCGGTTTCCCGGCGAACACGGCGTCGAGCGCGTCGCGCCAGTCGTGTTCGGTCACCTGAGTGCGCGGCTTTGTGAGATCGGCGTAGTAATTATCGATTCTGCCGCGATAGGCGATGGACGCGTCCGGCCGAACGACGACCACTTCTGGTGTTATCGTTGCGCCCGTAGCTTCCACCAGTACCCGGTCGCGGTCGACCACTTTCGGATAGCCGCCATGGCCATAATCGCGCGCGTGCTGCGCTGCAGCGGCGTCCTTCATGGTCGGGTCCGTGTAGACCAGCGTGCATTGCAGACCACGCGGCGCATACTCGTCGCAAATTCGGCGAATCTCGCGCGAGTAATAATTCGATATCGGGCAGTCGTTGGTTACGAAAACCAGGGTGGCGATATGCCCTTTATCGGCCTTGAGCGGTTCGCGGCGAACGCCGTCGATATCGCGAATGGCGATGGACGGATGAAGAATGGCTCCAAGCGCCAGCAGAACAAGGCGGTTCATTGGGTCGATTGCCGCTCAAAACACGAAGGCCAGGCCGCCGCGGAATACACGCGGAGCGTTCACTACCAGGATCTGCTGGCCATCGGTGAGCGAAAGGGGCAGATAACCCTGCGCCAGCAGGTTGCGTATCTCTGCGGTTGCCTCTATATGCCCGGCCGCGAAGGGAATGAACGGAATCGGCTGCCGCAGAGCCAGATTCAGCCCCGGCTCGGACCGATCCGGCTGGGTGGAAAACGAGGCCATCGGCACGGCCGCCTTCAGATCGGTGAACTCGTAACTCACCGCATAACGGGTGCCGACATGCCTCACGGTGCCAGATGAGCGTAAGGTCAGCGCGCGCCGATTGGCAGTTGTAATGGCCTCCCGCAGACTCTGAGCGTCGGGGAAAATCGAGGCATCGGCAACCGGAGTCATGACTCCCAGTGTGCCGTACGAGACAGTGATGCGGTAATTAGGCGTCAGATTCCGGGTCGCGGAAACGGTGTAACCGCTTGTGGAAATATTGCCGGCGTCAAACAACGCGCTCGACGCGAACACGGAGGGCAGCAGATCGCCGCTGAACAGGTTGGCGTCGGGGTTGGCAATAGCCAGAGTCGTATTTGCCACGTATTGGTGATAGGCCGAAATACGGTATTCCATCGGCCCAACGACATCGGAGTAGCCGATTTCGTAATCGTCGCCGCGCTGCGCTCTGATGTGCCCATCCATCTCACTGAGCCGGGGAAGAAGGGCAAGCGCGCTCAACTCGTTCTGGAGCGCGTCGCCTGGGTTCTGCGACTCCAGGCCCGGATGCGCGTTGCCGGAGGTGAACACCATATCGAGGTGGCCCCGGGGTAACGCGAACGTGAGTTTGGCCCACGGGCTGAAATACTGCAAATGATCGAGAAAAGATATGGTGTCGAGTTCCGAGCCATACTGGATCGACACAACGTCGCTCAGCTGAGTCTTGTCCTGAACGCTGACGGACAGCGTTCTCAGCGTCGGCAGATTGCCCTCGCCCGCGCCGCCAGCTACGTTTTGGCCGACCCGCGCCGCTGCGTTCATCTGGCGCATAGTCACTGAAACCGACGGTGTGTCCCCTGCAATTTCCCGGCTGTAGGTGGTTCTAAGCGCCGCCGCGGGCTGGCCAGTGGCGGACGCATAACCGACATCGCCGCTCAGATGAAACTGATTGTTGCTGTATACGGACGTGGCGAAGGCGAACTGAGTCCCGAGATCGGCTTCGTCCGCGGCTGCATCGGTAATTGCCGTATCGCTGGCGGATAACCTGACGAGCGCGCTCGAATCGTGGAAGACGGCGGTTTTCGTTCCGCCCGCGATGGTGGTGGCGGGTCCGCCGGTTGGCGATCCCGCCGAGGCCAGGCCGGCGGTCGATGCGCCCGGATCGTCGGGGAGGAGACGCAAAATGGGGCGCAAAGAAGGGTCGGAGCGCAGCGTCCACTTCCAGTCGTCGCTCATCAATCCGCCCGGCGCGGGAACGGTCGAGACGACATGGATCGAACTGAACATCTTCGACAGATTCACTTCGATCAGGCTCCTCATGCCGGGCCGGACGAGCACGTGGTCGCGCGAAGCCGGCACGAAACTCGAGAGCGATACCTGGATAGAGTAGAGGTCCGGCAGAAGGTCGCCGAAGGAAAAATTACCCGCAAGATCGGTGTAAACACGCTGCAGGAGACGTTCCTGCTGATTCAGCAGGGCGACGGAAGCCCCCGGTTGGGGCTTTCCGAGAGAATCCATGACGAGGCCGCTGACCGCTCCCGCAAAGCGCACGGGAGTTGCAGCCTGCAGCGAACAGAACGGCGCAATAGCCAGCGACAGGAGGGTCGCGACGTGCGCGAGACGTCCGGACAAAAACCAGGCTCCGTTACGGTGCGAATATCCGCCCGCGTCGCTCACATATGCTCCGGCATTACCAGTGTTCCCCATCGGTCCAATCCGGCCGTCCTACACCGTCCCGCAACCTGGCCGCCTGCGTCCCCACGCGGCGCGAAATCCGGCTCTAGTCAGTTTACTATAAATTTCTGCTCCTGCTCGACCGCCTGGTTGGCCCGGCGATCCGTAGCCTTCACTTTGAGGGTATACGTTCCGGGGCCGAGCTTGCTCAGCGGCAGCAGCTTCTCGATCGCCAACTGGCTGGCGCGCGCCGATTTTATCGATGACAGGTCTTCGGTAAAGTCGATCACGTTATCCGTGGAACCGACCCGGTTGATCAGGTATTCAATCGAGCCATCCGGCTTATTCGTTTTTTCGTCCGGCGCAAAATTATAAAGCTGGAGGTAGATCCCCATCTTCTCGTCCGCCTTAAACGTTTCGCCGATTCGCGGCCGCACCTTGGTGTCGCCGATGGCAAAAGGCACGCCGCCGATTTTCGTTGGAGGCAGCGGTTCGATGGTATCGGCCAGAATCAGACTGCTGGCGGCCAGCCGGTCGTCGGAGAAGTGAGGCACGTCGAGCGCCTGTTCGAAGATGGCCACGTTGCCGGACATAATGTCCTTCGCGACGATGTTGAGATGATAGCGGCCCGGAGCCAGCGGAATCGACTGCTGATGAATCTGCCGCTGTTTCGAATAGGCCTGCAGCATGTCGGGAGGCGAGATGACTTCGAGCGTAGGTTCGAAAATGCTCACCCGGCGGCGCGTCATAGTGGTGATGCGGCCGAATATATTGATGAGCGCCTTATCAACGCCGTCCTTTTCCGTGAACTGGAGATCGCTGCCTTCAAACTGCAACGTGATATTGGCGAGAACCGAGGAATCGGTCACGCGGACGTAATCCACCCGAACCTGCATGGGCAAACGGTTGTAGGTGATTCGCGTGGTGACGTCGGCTTCCAGATCCTTGAACTTTACCGTTGGCGGTTGCTGCATCTTGAAGAACTGGTCCATGCGGTTGAACTCGTTCATGCTCTGGTTCAGGTACTGATCCGGCACGCCAAGGTGGGTACCGTCGCTGCGGTTGAAGCGGTCGGTTTTGGTGGAAAGGCCTTCCTGCTCGTATAACGTAAGACCCGCGTTAGGCACGTTGAGGAGCGCGTCCTTCTCAGTCGGGTCCATCGTCATGCGATATTCGCCCGACATCGACTTGTCGACGAATTCCAGAATGATGTTCTGGCCGACGCCGTCTATATAACGATAGCGCCATTGCTCGAAAGGATAGGTTTCCGTTTCGCCGCCTCCTTCCGACATGGGGCGCTCATACGAACCGCCCGACGCGTGGGATTCGATTTCGTCCGGCGGGCCGTATTGAATATAGATACGGCCGCGGTCTGTGCGCCACCCGGGGATGCCGGAAGCGTAATGTTCGTTCGCGTAGGCGATGCGCCGGTAGTGCTCTTCCTTGAATTCGTTTTCGTCGGTATCGGGCGTCGGGTCGCGGCGCAACCAGAACTGTTCGACAAACTGTTCGCGTTCTTCGTCGGTGTTCAGCTGGTGGAATGCTTTTTTCTCTTCGTCGGAGATGATGTAGACGACATCTTCATCGAGCCACTTCTTGTAGGGAGTTTCCAGTTCCTTCCGAAGCTTTTCATCCCTGGCCTTCTGCTGTTTGGGGGTGATGGTCTTAGCGATCGTTTCCCGAGCCGGAGTCCCGGGTTTCTGGGTGGCGGGAGTCTGGGCCTTGGGCGTAGCAGGAGTCTGAGTCGGGACGGGAACCACGGGCTGACTGGTGGCCGGCGACTGGGCGGGCGACTGCGCAACCGCAAGCAACACGGCCAAAGCCGCTGCGGGGATGGACAGAAACTTGGTATTCATGCCTGGATGTCCTCTGAAGAAGTTCAAACTACTCTAGTGTAGCTCAGACGCGGGAGGGTGGGGATGGGTTTCATTGGTGGTTCCATTGGTTCCGGGGAATGGGGGCGAATAAAGGCGAACAAATGGGCCACGGATGCACACGGAGGAGCGCCGGGATAAACCGGCAGGGAATAGGGAATGAAAGAGTCCTGCAGGAAAGGAGTGGCGAGCCGTCCTGACCCCGAGTCATGTGCGGGCCGCCGCAGGGTTGCATCGTGAAGCGTTGAATGGGGCACCGGGCAGGCGGGGTATTGAGCTGCGAAATCAATCTCGTCCGGGGTGCCGACGATGTTCTGTGAAGCGGAAGGCTATATCTCGGGTGACGGTGAACGCGAGTCATTCAGGAACCCCGCGCAGTCAGAGACCCATGCATGTCGGGAAATTCCATGCGCGAGAACCGGGAGACCCCGCTGGTGTCCGGTGGTAGTACGCCGGGCCGGCGGGAGAAGGCCACGAGCTATAAGGCCAGCATGAACGCCGGTGGGGAGTCGGACGAACAGGTAGTACCCGCGAAGCGCCTGAACAAAGGGGGGCAATCTCCGGCGGAGGGCGTGGAGGGAAGCTGTTCGAACGCGGCGATCCAGAACGCCATCGAACCGGCTCTGCCACTGACCCAGGTGCTGGCCCAACTTTTAGGGAGCCTGCTTTGGCGAGTGCAGAGCTTGCTTTTTCGCGCAGCGTCTACCAACCATCCGGCTCTGAGCCGGACAACGCCGCTCAGAAACGACTCCGATTCGAAGTGGCCTGGTATCCGTCCCGGTTGCTATCCTTCTTGCTGTATTGGCCTTCAACCTAAAACTCATTCTGCGGCTCTACCAGCGGCCCGCCGCCGCGATGAGCGACGTCCTTGACCGGGGCAGTCTGCTTTTTTCGAGCCTGGCGGTCCTGATCGTGTCGTTTCTGCTCGGGCATTCGACCAGGGCGCTCTCGTTTTCTTTCTATGCGCCGCTGCTGGTCCTGGCGGTTTTCTACGTTCCCGGAATCCTCCTGATCGGGGCGCTGGTTGGCCGCGTGGCAGGCGGTTTCGGCGTCGAGTTCCGGCGCGACTACGCTCCGATGCTCACGTGCGTCGCAGCCGCGTGGAGCGCGACTAATGCTCCCCTCCTCGCTGTCGCGTGGCTCAGGCCGCAGTTGGTCGATGCGGCGACAGGTGTCGTGTACCTCTACTTCGCGGTGCTGATGTTCTTCGCCGTGCGCACAGTCCTCGGGGCGGGGAACGGCCCGGCCGTCGCGATCGTGTGGCTGTCTTGTCTATCGATGCCAGCGGCGTGGCTGCTGTGGGGACCGCTGCATTATCTGATGAGTTGGCTTGCGTCGCCATTCCTCTTGTTCTATGTGTTCTTTTACCTGCGCAGCGAATTGGGCGGCCTGGGCGACGGATTGCGGGCACGCCAGAGTTATCGCCGCAATCTGGAAGCTGCCGCGATCAATCCGCATGATGGCGAGGCGCAGTACCAACTTGGCCTCGTTTACCAGCAGCGCAGGCAGTTCACGGAGGCGATCGCGCGATTCAGTAATGCGGTGGCCATCGATCCCACGCACACCGACGCGCATTTCCAGTTGGGGCGCATCGCGCGGGAACAGGGGCGGCTGAAGGAGGCGCTCTCGTACTTCCAGACGGTGGTCAACCAGGATGAGAAGCACGGCCAGAGCGAGATCCTGCGTGAATTGGGCGCGCTTTACATCGCGGCACGGCAGTATGAGGACGCGCGGCGGGAACTGGCGACGTATGTGGAGCGCAGGCCTTACGATCCTGAGGGGCTTTGCTACTACGGGCAGGCGCTGGAGGGACTTGGAAAACCGGCGGAAGCCCGGGAGGCTTACGCGCGTGCGACGGAGGCCGCGAGTCAGGCGCCTGCGTACATCAGACGAACCGCAGGTAAGTGGGGGCGGCTCGCGCGGGGGCGGATGCGCGGACTGACGGCGGAATGAATTCGCGGATTATGCGGCTGGCGGGTTCTTGTCATCGCTAATCGCACTGAGCAGAAGAGCTGCCAAACCGGAGCTGTCGGCCTGCTGAAAACTCAGTATGGAACTCGCCAACGTAGTAGCCGGCGCGGTTACAGAAATCTTCCCGCGAGGCTGTGGTCGCGAGGTGCTTTTCGCGCAGCAGCTCGGCGAACAAATTGGCGAGGCAGGGAACGATCTGTTCCGAGAATGCGAAATAGAACTGCCCCGGGCGCGCGATGTTGACGGTGCGGAATTCGCCGGCCCATGGATAGACGTCCTGAAAGATATGCGCGTGAATCGCTTTCAGGTGGGGGATGTCGAATTTGCCGGGCTTCGGGCGATGTTCCACTTGCCGGATGCGCCGGCTGGTAGCATCCGCCTCAAAACGGCTTAGCTCCAGCTGATCCTGAATACTCCGCAGGTTCTTAAGTACGGCGGTTCCCGGGTAAACGTACGGGTCCATACCGGGCATCCAGATGCTTGTCGAATTCCGCTTCCATTTCGTCGGACGTTAAATTGCCGTCGACATAGCGCTGGAATATTGCCTTCGCGGTTTCGGACGGTTCGAGTCCTTCCAGGCGAACGCTCGCAAGCGCATTCTCAACTTCCCTTTCACGGCTTGCTTGCCGAAGATCTGTGAGAACCGCCATACCGTTATTCCAGCAGTTTCCGGCCCAGAACGGACTGCAGTTCAACGCGAAATCGACTGCCTCCCCGCGGCGCGTTGAAGACGCTCGCAGAGGTGATAGACCGCCTATGACTAAGCCATCGCCGGTGAAACTTCCCGTGCCCGGGGCGCGACCTTGAAATTCGCCGATTGCCCCAGAAACTGTACCGGATTATCGAAAACCACCCGCTGGATCAGCTCTTCGGCATGGTGCCGGCGCTTCATTTCCATGATGAATCGCGGCACAGCCAGGGAGTCGCTCGGACCCCAGTCGCATGCGCCGGCGACGCAAATCCGACCGGGCCCGAAAACTTCCACGATGTCTACCGCTCGCACGGCCGATAACTTGGTCATCGGATAAAGAGTCAGGCCGGCCCAATAGCCATGCTCCAGAATCATTTCGAGAGTGTGCTCTTCGGCGTGATCTATAAGAACGTTTTCGGGTTTGAGTTCCGGATACTGCCGAAGCACCTCGATACAGATTCGCGTGCCCTTCTTCTTGTCTTCGAGGTGCGGCGTGTGGATCAGAATGAGTTGCTTGTACTGAATCGCCATCTCCACCTGCTCGCGAAAGGTATCGACTTCATTCCGCGTGATGCGGTTCAGCCCGATTTCGCCAATCCCCAGCACCGTCGGGCAGCCGATAAATTTCGGAATGCGTTTCAGCACTTCCTTCGACAACTCGCGATTGTCGGCTTCCTTGGGATTCATCGCCAGCCAGGAATAATGCTGCATCCGATACGCGGCTGCCCTCTGCGGTTCGGCCACGGTCAACTGGCGGAAATAGTCGTCAAAACCATCGGCGCTGCTGCGGTCCCAGCCCGCCCAGAAGGCGGGTTCGGTTACGGCGACGCAGCCGGAGAGCGCCATCTTTTCGTAATCGTCGGTGGTGCGCGAAACCATGTGCGCGTGGTGATCGATGTAGTTCATTGCCGTGCCTCCGCGCTCCACAAGTCATATGCGCCGCGCGCGCTCTTGCGATCGAGCGCGGGAATCGGTTCGGTGGTCGGGTCGCTCAAAAGTTCCTGGATGCGGTTAAGCCGCGAGCCGGCCGGATCCGCCAACGCGGGAGCGGACAGAGTACTCAGGGCCTCGCCGAACGCCCGCAGGCGAAAATCCAGGACCGACTGGCCGGATTCATCGGCGCGGTCCAGGCGGTCGAGAAACGCCGCTACTTCGAGAACGCGATTGCGATTCTCCACGAAATACTCATCGATTAACTGCTCGCTCGTCAGCATCATGGCCTCCCGCGGAATGGCCGGCCAGCATGGCGACCGGAAAATGTTCGTCCGGTGCTGACGCCGCCCGATCTGCCGCGATCCTCTTTAATTCTGCAATACTTTTCGCCATACGTGCGAAGTCGATTTCGTGGACTTCGAGCGGTAGGCCAATGCCTTCGAGCAGCGAGATGGTCAGTTCGCCGCCCAGGTGTTCGCGAAACTCGGTCAGACCGCGGAGCACGGAACGCGGATGGTCGATATTGTCGGCATGATCGCCCAATTCCGAGGCATAGATCGGCAAACGCAGCCTCAGAAGAAGATCGACGATTCTGCGCCAGTCGTCTTCGGGCAGAAGGCCGGTCAGCCAGGAGTAGGTGCTGTCGAGCGCCATGCCGATGCCGACGGCTTCGCCGTGGCGGATGCGGTATCCGGAAAGGAATTCGAGCTTATGGGCCGCCCAATGGCCGAAATCGAGCGGGCGCGAGTTGCCCAACTCAAAAGGGTCGCCGCCGGATGAGATGTGGTTCAGATGAAGCTCCGCGCAGCGTCGAACGATGGGCCGCATGGCCGCAAGATCGCGGTTCGCTAGCGCATCGGCGGTGGCTTCGACGCGGTCGAAAAAGCGCGCGTCCTTCATCAGAGCGACTTTGATCGCTTCGGTGATGCCGCAAAGCCAGTCGCGGTCGGGCAGTGTGGCCAGAAAACTGACGTCGTTGATGACGGCCGTTGCGGGGGCGAAAGTGCCCAGGTAATTCTTCTTGCCGAAGTAGTTGATGCCGTTCTTTACGCCGAGGCCGGCGTCGTCCTGCGCGAGCACCGTGGTTGGAACGCGAATAAGCCGGACGCCGCGATGCGCGGTTGCCGCGGCGTAACCGGCTACGTCGAGAACCGCGCCGCCGCCGATGGCAACCACAAAAGAGTGGCGGCAAATGCCCCCGGCGTTGATGGCTTCGAGGACCTTTTCGAGCTGCCGGGGGTCGTTCTTCGCGTCTTCTCCACCCGCAATCACGGCGACCGGCGCGGCCAGTTTCATGATTTCGCGGTTCTGCGCGCAGTAAACTTCGATATCGGCATTCAGGTTCGGATGGCAGGCCGCGACGCCGCTATCGACTATGAAGACGGTGCGAACAGGCTTGTAATCGGCACCCGCAGCAATGATGTCCCGAAGCAGGTCATTCGACGCGCTGAAGATTCCCTCGGTGAAATGAACGGTGTAACGGAAGGTGAGACGCAGGACTTGTTCGATGGAACTCATTGGTCAGGTCACGTTCCGTATCACGTCACGGAAAAAGCCCGCGCCAGGAGGGACGCGAGGACGGCGATGCCCAATATTATCAGACAATAAAGCGCGTTCGAATAACTGGCGCCGATGGCCGCGTCGAGCAGCACTAGGGAAAGTACGCCCGCCCGGACGGCCGCACGGATCGTGGCTGGAACCGGTTCCTTCCATGCTCGCCAGAATGGGGGCAGAACGCGCCAGGCGAGAATCGCGACGACCACAATCGCGGCTTTGGAATTGGACCCAATCCAGACGATGCCAGCGAGAACAGCTGCAATCGCAGCCAATGAGAGCGCGGCTACGGGGCGTTTTCCGCCGTGAACTTCACCCCGGCTGAGCGCGGTCACTCCCGCAATGTAGACGAGTGGCAGGAGAGCGAGCGTGAGCCGGCCGGTCAGCGCCGATGGCACCGCCGAGACGCCCAGCAGCAGATTCAAAGCCCGGCACGTCCCCATGTTGACCGGGCCGAAGAATTTGCGGTGCTTGCCCCAGGTGTCATAGAGGAGGACACTCGCCGATATTGCCATCGCCATTGCTGCGGAGGCTGGTGAAGCCGAAAAAGCAAGCCCGATTCCCGCAAAAAGCAAAACGAACCCAATCGTTGCGGCGGTGGACGCGCGGATCCGGCCGCTCGGTATTGGCCGTTCGGGGCGTTCGCGCGCGTCCAGATGCCGGTCGAAGAAGTCGTTGAGGACGATGCCGCCCGCGTAGAGGCACACGGTGGATGCCAGCAGCCATGGCAAAGCGCCGAGGTTGCCGCCGTTGCCTTGCACCGCCCCGGCTGCGGCGTATCCGGCGAGAACATCCGCCGCCGCCGTGACGACGTTTGCCGGCCGCAGGATTTCGATCAGAGCGCGGAGTTTCTGGTTCAGCATGTCGGCAAGGTCACTTCAGACCGGCCCAGTTCAAGAGCACGATAAACCGGCCAGGCGGCGTGACCAGACAGTTGACCAGAAAGCGGCGCCCGTCGCGGGTGTCGAAGTTGTATTCGTATCCCGTGCCGGTTTTCGAGAAAGGTTCGGTTTCCGGACACGGGCGAAAGAGGCGGAACGGAAGGGGCGCTCCGGTGGAACGTCCCAGGTTACGCGTGTCCGCGGCGTAAATATCGGAATCGGGCGCCATAAAGTACAGCTCTTGCCCGGAAGGCCCCCACACCGGGTAGTCGCCGCCCTGACTGGAGATTTGAACCTTGCCCTCCGCGGACGCCGGCCCGCCGTGGAAAGGTCGCACGTAAACCTCGGTGCGGCCGCTCTCATTGGAAGAGTAGGCAATCCATTCCCCATCGGGTGAAAAACGGGCGTCCCCCTGGCGGAAGGGAGTAGCGAGGTATTTGAACGGTGTCCGGTCGCCTGAGGTTGGCGCAACCAAGATATCTTTGGTCCCCATCGTAATCCATTTCCCATCGCGCGACCAGTCAAAGGGCGGTTGGGTCCCCGGCAGTGCGGATTCTTCGCTGACCGGTTCCAGCGACATCTTGATGAAGGGGAGAACGTCCGGTCCGCCGGCACGATCGGAACCGAACAGTATTTGTTTGCTATCGGGGGACCAGACCGGAAACCAGTCGTTGGCGACGTTCAACGTCAGCCGCGTGAGGATTCCCCGTGCGATTTCCATGGACCACACGTCTCTGTTGCCCGACTGAATATCAGGACGAGTGAAAGCGACCCGGCTGCCATCGGGCGAAATCCGGGGCTGGTCGATGTCGGCGGGAGAGCCCAGCGTTCCCGCTTGCCCGCCGTCCCGGTTGAACCAGGTGAGTTGCTCGTTAAGGCTCCCGGCTGGCCGTATCACCACGGTGCTGCCATCGGAGGAAACGCGGAAGAATGCATTGATGCTCGCCGGGGCGTAGTCCACACCGTCTGTCACCGTGACCGGGTCTCCCGCCGTAACCGCTCGATCTGAATCAAAGCGACGCGCTACCAGTGCGCCTTCGCGGTAGTAGAACAGAGTGCCGGGGTCGCCTGCTTTCCCGGGTACGAACGCGGCGTTCGATTCCAGCGGCATCACGCGCTTTACAGTTGGTCCATCGAGCGAACCAACGTAGAGGGCGTTCTTATCGCGCTGACCGCATCGGGTCGTGAAAAGGAAGCGGTGGCCATCGGGCAGAAACACCGGAAAACGGTGAGAGTTCTCCGTGAGAGAAGCGTCGAGACGTGTCACCTGCTTCGGAGATCCGCCGGACTCCGGGATGGTGAACAACGCAGCACGGTTGTCGGGCCGGTAAAGAATGTCGCCTTGCGATCCCCAGGCGGGGTCCTGGAATCCGGGGAGACTGGCAATGGTGACCGGAGAGCCGCCGGCCGGACTGATCTTTCGTAGTTTGCCAGCGGCGTAGAAGCCGATCCAGCGGCCATCGGGCGACCAGAACGGAGAGGATGCTCCCTGGGTTCCGGGGAGGGGGGCGGCATCCACGGAATCGACCCGTCGGACCCACAGAGCTGTGCCGCCATCCCGCGTGTCGCCCGGATAGACGAAGCTTTTGCCGTCGGGCGACGGCAGTATCATGAAATTCTTATCCACGTTCTTCGCCTGAGTTTCGAGCGAAAGCACAAATCTTGCGGTACGTTCCGCAGCGGGCGCAGAGGGCCTGAGCAACAGAAAAAGCGCGACGGCCAGGGCGGCGGCGCCGGTGAGGGCCGCGACGATCCATGGCGAACGGGGTGCCGAGCGCGACGGCTCACCTGCCGGCCTTGCGGCGGACGGCGATTTGCCGGCCCAGGCCAACTGCAGGCTGATGTCGCAGGCTGAATGCCAACGGTCTTTGGGGTCGTTCGCCAGGCAGAGTTCGACGACATGCGCGAAAGTCCCTGTGAGTCCCTCGGTGCAATGGCGCTTTCCCGTCGCCATTTCGGCGAGAATTAAACCGAGCGCGTAGATGTCGGTTCGCGCGTCGCACTTTCGGCCCTCCCTCTGTTCGGGCGCCATGTATGCGGGCGTGCCCAGCGCAGCGTTGGCGAGGGTCAGCGTATCGTCGTCATCGGAGCGGGCCAGACCAAAGTCCAGCACCTTGACGCCGCTTGTCGAGAGCATAATGTTGCCAGGCTTCAGATCGCGATGCGTAATTCCCTTCGCGTGTGCGGCGGCCAGCGCGTCCGCGATTTCGGCCCCGTACCGTAACACCTGCTCCATCGGCAGAGCGCCCTTCCTGAGACGTGCGGCAAGAGTGTCGCCCTCCACCAGTTCCATGACCAGGTAGCCGGACCCGGATGGGGTAGCGCCCACATCGTAGAGGGTGCAGATGTGCGGATGGTTCAGCGCGGAGATGGCTTTCGCTTCGCGCTCGAAGCGGTCGCTGAACTGGCGGTGTGCGAGCTTTATTGCGACTGGCCGACCGAGCCTGGTATCAAGGCCGCGAAAGACCTCGCCCATGCCGCCTGCGCCCAGCCGTGCTTCGATGCGGTAAGGCCCGAGCTGCGTACCCGGCGCGAAGGCGGTCTGAGTCGATAACTCCGGGTCCATAGTCGATAGTTGCCGCAATTATAGCGAACGAACGCGGGAAATGAACCGTGACGAGTGCCGGACGAAGCAATCGATTTCAGCGACACTCTGGATGCAAGACGAAGGTTGGGCTGAGCCCTCGCGCCGCAACTGCCGCGCTCCACCTAAAAATCCAGGCTATCCACGTTCCTTTTATCGATCACGAGCGGCGCGCCCAGGATGATTTCATCGCCACGCACTTCGATCCTGCCCAGCCGCCCGCCGTCCATAGAGGTCGCACCGGCCACGAGTTTCCCGGAGACTGCCTGGGCGCTGGCGAGCACCGCCAGGTAACCGAGATCGTGCGTGTTCCAGAGCGCGATCATCGGAACTACGCCATCGTGGATATAGGTCTTGCAGATGCTCGGCAGCGACAGCCCGATTACCGACACGTCTCTGCGTCCGGCCTGCTTCACCGCTTCTGCCGAGCCGGGGACGGCCGGCGCGGAAATCGCCATCATCAGCTTCACGTTCGGATACACCTTCAGCAGCGTCTGGGTTTCGGCGAAGGCTTTGTCGCGGTCGTCGTCGCTCGGACGCACGGTCACCAGATTGAGGCCGGGATACATCGCCAGCCGCTTCTTGATGAACGCGATCCATTCGTTCTGGTTGGTAGCGGTCAGCGCTCCGGTGATGATGGCGAAGTCGCCCTTGCCGTTCAGGATCTTCGCGGCGGCGTCGGTGAGCGTGTTGGCAATTCCTTCCGATGTCGCCTGATTCACCAGAAAGTCGCGGGCGTCTTTTTCGGCGTCGGCGTCGAAGGTGAGTACTTTGATGCCCTTTTCACGGGCCTTTCTCAGAACCGTGGAGATGCCGCCTTTGTTTTCGACCGCGACTGCGATGGCGTCCACTTTGCGCGTGATCCAGTTCTCGACGAGTTCGTTTTGTTTCGCGGCGTCGAGGCCGGTCGGTCCGTCCCAGATCATTTCAACGCCGAGTTCCTTCGCCGCTTCCTCCGCGCCGGAACGAACGCTGACAAAGTAGGGATCGCCCTTTGCTTTCGGCATCACGGCGATCACCGTCTTGTGTCCGGTTGAATTGGTGGGCGGCGCGGGTGGCACTGCCGCCGACGCCGCCGCGCTTCCGGCCGCCGGCACGAGCGACCGTACCAGCCATACGTTCGTGCCGCCGACAATGATGGCTCCGGCAAGAACCGCTGCACAGAGAACCGCAACCTGGCTGTTTTTCACTTCTTCATTCTCCTCATTGCTTTCCGCCTGAAGCGCGCCGGCCGCGGCGCGCGGCGGGGCCGTGCTCCCGCTCGCCCGCCTTCGCAGCCGCCACCGGTCAAAGCCGATTATCAACACCAGAAGCGTTCCGGTCAGGACACCCGTCAGCTCCGAAGGCAGCGCGGCCAGATGCAGGCCGTTCTGCAATACCGATAGAAAAAATAACCCGAACAGGGTGCCCCAAATAGTTCCGCGTCCGCCGAACACGCTCGTGCCACCCAGTACGACGGCGGTAATCGCGTCCAACTCGTAGCCGGTTCCGGCCGAGGCTTTTGCCTGGCCGAGATGCGCCACATAAATGATGGCAGCCAGGCTGGCAACAATTCCCGAGAGCAGATAGACGAGTCCGATGTGGCGGGCTACCGGAATGCCCGCGTAGCGCGCGCCTTGTGCGCCGAAGCCGATGGCGTAGAGCGCGCGACCGATCACGGAACGATGCAGGAGGACCGCGTAGGCAACCGCGACCAGAATGAAAACGGGTACTTGAACCGGGATCACGCTGCCCAGGTATCCCTGGCCGAGATACAGGAACGACGAGGGAAAGCCCGTGTAATTGACCGCGCCGTGGGTGATGCCTTCGGCGATGCCCCGATACATGGAGAACGTGCCGAGCGTGACGATCAGCGGTGGGAGCTTCCAGCGGGATATGAGGATGGCATTCAGTGCGCCTCCCGCGCAGCCGGTAAGGAGAGCTGCGAGTGAGGCTGCGGCGATCGGGAGGTGCAGGTCCTCATATGCCGCGCCGAAGACGACTGCGGCGAGACCCATCATCGAGCCGACCGAGAGGTCTATGCCGCCGGTGACGATGACCGGAGTGAGCGCAAGAGCCAGAAGGCCAAGTTCGACGCTGAAGCGGACCACTTCGAAGAAGTTGCCCTGGGTGAAAAAGTTTTGGGCCGAGACGGAGAAGATGGCGATCTCGATAATGAGGGCGATCAGCAGCAGCCATTCTCCGTTCGGAAAGATTCGGGTGAGTCGATTCCTCGCGCTCATTGCCGGAACCCCTGGTTGCCGCGGCAGGCTGTGGGGCAGGCGGTTTCGCCTGCCTGATTGCCTTTTGTCTCACGCACGGGACACCACCTGCTTCTCCGCGCGTTCGCGAATCGCCTCAGCCACCACCGCAGCCAGAATAATCGCGCCCTGGAGCGCTCGTTCCCAATAGGCGCTGACGCCGAGAAAGGTCAGTGCCGGTCCTATCGCACCCAACAGGATTACGCCCAGCACCGTTCCGGCGATGCTGCCCGAGCCACCCGTGATCGCCGTCCCGCCAACCACGACCGCCGCGATCACTTTCATCTCCAGTCCCAACCCGGCGTTGCTCGGAATTTGATTAAAGCGCACGGAATTCAACACGGCTGCGAGACCCGCCAACGCGCCGGTGATCGCAAATACGGTGAACGTATAAAAACTGGTGTCGATTCCAGCCAGCAATGCGGCCGATGCGTTCGAACCCGTCGCATAGACCGCGCGCCCGCCCGCCAGATTGCGCAAACCCCAGGCTATCGCGGCAGCGAACGCAATCGCCGTGCAGGCGATCAGGATTGGATAGACTTCCTGCGAAAGTCCGAGCCACTGGAAGTCCGGAGGCAGATCGGAAACCCACGCTCCCTGCGTCGCCCAGCGGAGGCCGTCGCGCAGAGCTACCATGGTCGCGAGCGTCACGACTATCGACGGCATCCGCACATAAGCCACCAGCGCGCCGTTAACCGCGCCCATGGCTATGCCTGCGACGATCGCTCCCGCTCCTGCCGCCAGAATCGGCAGGCCCAGCTTTGCAAGCGCCCCTGCGACGATGCCGCACACCGCGAACATCGAACCCACGGAAATATCAATCTGGCCGGTGAGGATCACCATGGTCATGCCGAGCGCGATCAGCAGCACAGGCATGTTGGCAAGGAAGAGGTCGGCCAGGTTTTCGCCGGAGAAATAGCCCGGAGCGAGGAACGCCAGCACCAGCGCGAGCAGCAGGATCGATGCCGCTACCGACAACTCCCTGCCGTACCGCCTCATACCGCATGCCCCAATGCCAAATTCAGGATTTTTTCCTGTGTGGCTTCGGCGCGCGAGAGTTCGCCCGCGATGGTTCCACTCTTCATCACCATGACGCGGTCGCTCATGCCCAACACTTCAGGCAATTCCGACGAGATCATGACGATGGCCATGCCGCTCGCCGCCAGATCCATCATGATGGAGTGAATTTCGGACTTGGAGCCCACGTCGACACCCTGAGTTGGTTCGTCGAGAATCAGCACTTTCGGGTCGGTAGCGAGCCAGCGCGCGAGCGCCACTTTTTGCTGGTTTCCGCCGGAAAGCGTGCCTGCAGCCGCGCTAACGGAAGGCGTCTTGACGCGCAACCGATCGACGTATTGCTGCGCCAGGGCATCCTCTTCGGCGCCGTCGATAAGTCCGTGGCGCGAGACCCGATCGAGACTGCTCAGCGAGATGTTCGCGGCGATCGGAAGTTCCAGCACGACGCCGTGCTGCCTTCGATCTTCGGGCACATAGCCGATGCCGTGCGCGATCGCATCGGCGGGCGACCCGATCTGAGCCGGTTCGCCGCTCAAGACGATTTCACCGGCATCCGGCGGAGTCAGTCCGAACACGGTTTCCGCNNCAGTTCGAGCGCGATCCCGCCGATTGCCACCGCGCGTTTCGGATAGACTGCAGCGACATCGCGACCCACCATCATGGCTATCAGTAGTTCGCGATTCACGTCCGCGGCGTTGCTTGTCCCGATGGTTTCGCCATCGCGCAGTACGGTGATGCGGTCGGCGATGGCAGTGATTTCCTCGAGACGGTGCGAGATGTAGATGACGCCCGCGCCTTCGCTCTTCAGCGACGCAATCACGCGAAAGAGGCTTGAAACCTCTGTATCGGTCAGCGAAGACGTTGGCTCGTCCATGATGACGATCTTCGCTTTAGCCCCGATGGCTTTGGCGATTTCCACGATCTGTTGTTCCGGCATGCTGAGCGTGGAGACGAGGCGGCCGGGATCGATGACGGCTCCGGCGCGAGCGAGCAATTCCCTCGCGGTCCACTGGCGGTCCTTCCAATCGACGCGACGCCAGCCGCCGCCGGTTTCGAGCGCGAGAGCGATATTTTCGGCGACCGTGAGGTGCGGGAACAGGGCGGGCTGCTGGTAAATGGCGGCGATGCCGAGAGAGCGGGCGGTGGCGGGGTCGTTATGGGTGACCATTTTTCCGTCGACGCGCAGGTTGCCGGAATCGGCGGCGACTGCGCCGGTCATGATTTTGATGAGGGTGGACTTTCCCGCGCCGTTCTCGCCGATGAGGGCGTGGACTTCACCGGAGCGGAGCTCGAACGAGACGCCACGCAGCGCGCGGACGCCGGCGTAGGATTTCGTTATTGCCGTCGCTTCGAGAAGCATTCGTGGAAAGGCCGCAGTCCAGAAGAATAACACCTGCGGTTAGTTTGGGAATCGGGTTGTTGTGAACCTGCAACCGCGGCGCTTGCGATTGACTCAGATGAATCAAAAGGGCGGGAACCGCCCGTGCCCCCGGGGTGCTATCGTGATCGTTTGCGCCTCCTCAACAGACACCATGCCCTGGTTTAAACGAGATTCCGATCCCAAAACGCAGGCGGACGCGTCCGAACGGACCGTCCGCACGGAAGGGCTTTGGCTCAAGTGCGACGGATGCCGTGAAATTATCTGGAAAAAAGATCTCGAGCAGACCATGCACGTTTGCGGCAAGTGCGGCCATCATTTCCGCATCGGTGCCCGCGCCCGGCTGGCCATGCTGTTCGACAACGGCGTCTACCACGAGCACGACAAGAACCTCACGTCTTCCGACCCGCTCGGATTTGTCGACCAGAAGCCCTACAGCGAACGGCTGAAAGCGACGCAGGCCGCTACTTCTCTTTCCGACGCTCTGATCGCGGCCGAAGGACAACTTTCGGGCCGGCGCGTCCACATTTGCGCCATGGAACCGAAATTCATCGGCGGCAGCATGGGCGCGGTGGTAGGGGAAAAGATCACGCGATCCATTGAGCGCGCCATCGCCGACTTCGCTCCCGTGATTGTCGTTTCGGCTTCGGGCGGCGCGCGCATGCAGGAAGGCGCCGTGAGCCTGATGCAGATGGCCAAAATTTCGGCCGCGCTGATGCGTCTGGACGAAGCCCGCATCCCTTACATCAGCGTACTGACCGATCCGACGACTGGCGGCGTGACCGCCAGTTTCGCCATGCTGGGCGATTTCAATATTGCCGAACCGGGCGCTCTGATCGGGTTTGCCGGACCGCGCGTCATCGAACAGACGATCCGCCA